>DATKSN010000094.1:0-7070 GCA_035531595.1 Pirellulales bacterium
AGAATGAGACGTTTTGTCACGAGAAGGTGGTGGCTGGTGGCAGAGCGTAAGCGATGCCCCGGCTACATAGCGACCGGGGCATCGCTTAGGCTCTGCCCCAGCCACCGTGAACGTCTCATTCTCGGCCGCGTGCAGTATAGCACGGATGGGCTTTGCGGTTTTATGGGTGATCCGGGCTATCCGATTCATCCGTGGTTCGTCTTTGTCTGGTCTCCTCTCAATCCCTCCGCGCGCGAGCGCTGGCCGCGGACGAGGGCGTGGCAGGCCCGGATCCGCCTTTCGACCTCGGTCACCAGCGCTCGTTCGCCGAAGGCTTGGGTCTCTTCCGGCGAGATCGGTTCGCCGAAGCGGATGTGGATCGTCGCCAAGCCCGGCAACAGCCGCTGCCGCGGCCAGGCGTCGAACGACCCCTCGATGGCCACCGGCAACAGTGGCACCGCGGTTCGCCTGGCCAGGGCGCTGAAGCCGGGCTTGAAGGCCGCGACTTCGCCGTCGTGGGTGCGCGTCCCCTCGGGAAAGATCAGCACCATTTCGCCTTGCTTCAAGCGCCGCAAGGTTTCCTTCAAGCCGGTCAGGCCCAGCCCCTCGCGGTCGATCGGGATCGCGTCGAGCGAATGGATCAGCCAACGGAAGGGGGCGAAGCCAAACAATGTTTCGCGCGCCAGGTAATTGAGCCGCCGGTCGCAGGCCAGGCCGATCAGCGCCGGGTCCAAATGGCTCTGGTGGTTCGAGAGCACCATCACCCCGCCCGATGCCGGCACATGCTCGCGCCCCGCGACGCGAACGCGGAACGCCACCACCGCCAGCAAGCGGCACACGAGATGAATCAAGCGATACCACAGCCGCTTGGGCAACGAACGAGAAGAGGTCATTGGTCATTCGTCCGTTGTCATGGGTTGGGCGACATCCGAGCCCGGACCAACGCTTCGAGCCGGTCGACCACGGCGGTGGGCGGCAAACCGTCGGTGCTGAGCGGCACCGCGTCGTCCGCCGCCTTGAGTGGGCCCACGCTGCGGGCCGCGTCGCGCTCGTCGCGCAGGTTCTGTTGTTCGAGCACGTCCTCGAACGTCGCCTTTTCGCCGCGCGCCGCGAGATCGGCCAGCCGCCGCTTTGCTCGCTCGCGCGGGCTGGCCGTCAGGAAGATCTTGCACTCGGCGTGCGGGAAGACCACCGTTCCCTGGTCGCGACCCTCGGTCACGACATGGTCGTGGCCCGCCGCCAGGCGTTGCAGGCCCACCAGGTGCTGACGGACGGCCGGGTTGTTGGCGGCAAAGTGCGTGACGGTGGTGACGCTGACGGTACGAATCGCCTGGGTCACATCCTCGCCGTCGAGCAGCACCCGGTCGTCGCCGACTTCGATGTTCAACTGCCTTGCCAGCTCGGCCAAAGCCGCCGGATCGTCCCAGGTCAATTCTTGCCGCAGGGCCGCGAAGGCCACGGCCCGGTACATCGCGCCGGTGTCGAGGAAGCGGAATCCCAGCCGGCGGGCCAGCGCGCGGGCCGCGCTGCTCTTGCCCGCCCCGGCGGGGCCGTCGATCGTCACAATCATGTCGAGCCTGATCGTCCCGAAGGGAAATCGACATCTTAACCCATGTGGGGTGGGTTTCCAAGCATGCCATAGCGGCCATAGCGGACAAAACTTTTCCGCCGTTCACCTTGTAGGTATCGTTGGTGCGGTTGCTATTCTCAGCCGCGTCATCGAGCCCAACACCGCGGTGTTTTCGGCCGAAGCCGGCGCGCCGCCGCAACGCGGCTTCGGCGCAGCCGAAACTGCGCACGAAAAAACTGGCAAAAACGTACCTGTACCGACAAGGAAATCCGTCTCGGCGGATTGCCCGGCATTAGACGCGTTAAGGCTTCTTCCTCCGCAGCGCGCAGGCGTGCCCCTCGCGCCGAAGCTTTCGTCGGGTAAAGGTACGGTTTTGCCAGTTTTTTCGTTCCCTCGGAGCGCCTCCGACTGCCGTCCATTTCAACTTGGATGCCGCTTTCGCGGCTGGCGAAAGACGTCAGAGTAGCGAGACATCTATCGCCGCATGAGCTTGTAGCTGAACGCACCCAGCGGGTTGCGACGACGCGTGAGCGAAAAACTTGTCTGGAAAACGGGCGACAAGCGGTATCCTTCCGCGTCGGGGGCCACCGGCTCGAAGCCGGCCGCTCCGCGAACCAGAAGCTGAAAATCGATGCCGAAGCCGCGAGTGTCGATCAGCCAGTACTCGGGAATGCCGGCTTTGAAGTATTTCTCGCGCAGCGACTTCGTGTCCTTACGAACCGAGCTTCGGCTGACGACCTCCACCACCAGGTCCGGCGCTCCGACGATTTCGACGAGATTACCGCTGCCCGCGACCCACTCCGACGCGCGAACGCGCCCCGCCCGTTGCGCGTCGTAACTGCAAAACACAACGTCCGGTTCGGTGGCCAGGTCGGCCTCGGGGCACACCAGCATCATGCTGTCGGTATACAAGTCGCCGATCTCTCGCTCCTCGATCAACAACGCCAACCGCATGATCAATTGGACCTTCGGCTTTCCGTGAAACTCGGCGTTTTCGGGACTCATCTGGACCTCCACGTCGCCGGCAATGTACGAAACGCGCATTTTCTCGGGGAAGTCGTCGGCATGGACCCACTCCCGGAATTTTTGCAGACTGTCGATGTCGGCGGGGACGCGCAGGTGGCCGTCGATGGTGATACCTCGCACGGACGTGCCTTCGATGGTGCTCATGGAAAAAGAATCCCTGACCGAGAACGCCCCAGGGATGATTGTACCTCCGCGACTTCGCGCGAAAAAGGCCGGCTTGCGCTTGTAGGGAACGCCCTCCGTGGCGTTCCGTGTTTCGCGCGGGCCGAGGTCGCACACTGGGTCGTGACGTTGGTGTCGGGATGACGACGGCGTTGGCCCGATGACCGCTGTTCCCGATTTCGTCGTGACCGACGGCCGCTCGGGCCCGAGGACAGTCGCAGGCGAACGAAAAGCGGCGATGAATCGCCGCACTCCAAAGGACGCCTGCGCCGCTCCGGGGCGGATTGGCAATCGGCCCGAGCCCCTCGGGGGAGCACCACGTTGCCGCGCGCCACCACGAGCACCAGCGATGAGGGAGGTGTTTCTGGATACGGTCGGGCTGCTCGCCGTGTGGAACGCGGCCGAATCCCGACTGCTGATTCCAAGCACAACGTGGGACAAACAGGGGGCTAACGCCCCCCGCTCGCCTTCTTCCGACTCCTTTCGCCCCGGCGTCACGCACGAGGCCGTTTCCCGATGGCCTCCTCGAACAATTCCATCTGCCGCGGCAGGCAAACGTCGAGACTGTACTTATCACGAATCAGTTCAATCGCGTTCGTCCCCAGCGCGCGGAACTCCTCCGGGTTATCCAGCACATGGCAGGCCGCGTCGGCGAGACCGTCGACGTCGAAGAAATCGACCAGCAGGCCCGTCCGGCCCTGCTCGATCAGCTCGCGAACCGGCGGCGTGTTGGAGGCGAGCACCGTGGCCCCACAGGCCAGTGCGTCGAACAGCGACCACGAGAGCACGAAGGGCGCCGTCAGGTACACATGCAAATCGCTGATCGAGAAGAGCTGCGCCAATTGCGAAGGGGGCAGGAAGCCGACGAAGGCGAACCGCGCGAGATCGTACGCGTCCTGTGCCAGCACCCAGCTTTTGAACGAATCGCCGCCGATCACCTTCTGATCGCCGCCGTAGCAAATCTGGTCCTGTCCGGCGACGACGAACAGCACGTCGCCGCGGCGGTCGCAGATTCGCCGCGCCATGCGCATGAAGATGTCGAAACCGCGCAGCGATTCCAGGCCGCGCGCCGCGTAGGTCACGATCTTCAGATCGTCGGGCAGGCCGCGGCCGGCGACCTGCCGCGGCGCGTCGGGCCGCCTCCGCCAAAGCTCGGTATCGACACCGTCGAAGACCACCCGCACCTTGTCGTGGAACATGCCCGGCAAGCGGTCGCGCTGCCAGCGCGTGGGGCTATAGCCCAGGTCGCAGTTCTCCAGGTCGGCCAGCAGCATCGCGTTGCGGGTGTAGGTCCGCAGCAGGTCGATCTGCGGACTGGGAAAATCGGGCCGGAAGTCCATGTCGGATTGGTGGGCGCGGTAAAAGTACTCGAAGTAGTTGACGATCGGCGCGTCGTAGAGTTCGCGGAGGTAGATCGTCGAGCCGAAACCCGAGTGGCCGACGACCAGGTCGGGCTTGATATCGGGCCGCGCCCGCAGCGCCTCGAACACGGCGTGCGCGTTCCAAACGGCGTTCTCGAACGTCCGGCTGCAGTAGTGCGTAACATCGGTCGCGCCCCCCTGAAGCTTGTATTGAACGCACTCGACTCCATCCACCTCACGCGGCGGCATCTGCGAAACGAACGTCGCGCGGCAGCCGTGCCGGCGGACCACCCGCCGCGCAATGTGGCCGAATTGGGCGGGAAACGTCTTGTGGACGAACAGAATGTGCATGGGGAAACAAGGAGAAAGTGGAAAGGAGAAAGTGGGAAGACTCCGGAAGTCGAAGAGGGGCCCTTAACGTCAGGACAGATTACAGGTTACAGGGGACAGGGGACAGACGGCAGATTGCAGTAGGCAAAAAGGCGGTAGGCGGAGGGATCTTTTCCACCTTCTCCTTTCTCCTTTCCACTTTCTCCTTTTCCCCCATCTTACCCAGCCCGCATTCATGGAAACGTCCGCTCAAGCCGCAACGGCCCACCGACCGATACCAGAGCTACATGACGCACGGCCGGTGTTGCGCGCGCGGCGCGCGCCGAACCGGCGGTTCGCCTCAGGTTGCCCGCCGGGGGCATGGTCCACGTCGAGGCTCGCGCGATGCGGTCGGTGTACGTTCTGCTCGTTGGGATCTTGTGGGGGCTGGCTTCGACCAGCGCGCTGGCGTTTCCGAACCCCTCGGGACCGAACGACGTGAAGCTGCCAAAGCTGCATTACCTCAAGTCCGACACGATGGGAATCCCGTTTGACGCGCACGTTCCGGATCCTGGCGGAGAGCGACCGATGGAAGTGCAGTTGCACGTTTCGGAAAATCGCGGCAAGAAATGGGAGAAAACGATGGCCGTGGATCCGAGCGTCAAGAAGTTCATTTTCAAGGCCCCGCACGACGGGGAATTCTGGTTCATGTCGCGGACCAAGTATCCCGGCAACAAGCTCAGTCCGAACGCGCCGCCCCGCCCCATGTTGCGAGCCGTGATCGACACGGTGCCACCAACCTTGGACCTCTCGGCCGAACGTGGCGAGGGGGGGGAGATCCACGTCCGCTGGAACGCCACCGACGCGAACTTGGATCCCCAGAGCCTCAAGATCGAGTACCAGTCCGCAGGCGCCGACACGGCTTGGCAACTCGTCGCGCTCGATACGCCGCCGGCCGGCACGAAAGGCGAATATCGAGGTGAGATCGACGTCGTGCCGCAAGGCGCGGCCGGCCGAATCACACTGCGCGCAACCGTGTTGGATCTGGCCAAGAACAACATGGCGACCGAGCGCCTCGTGTCGCCGCCGGAAGAAACGGCCGACCGCCGTAGTCAACGGACCATGCGGCCCAAGGTGACCCAGTGGGAACCGGTGCCGAGTGAGCGTTTGCCGGGCCAGGAATCGGACGATGCCCCGATGCCCCCCGACGGCCCTCCTTCCGACATGTCGGCTCAGTACCCGGACGACGTGCCCGACGCCGAGCCGATTGGTCCTGGTAAACCAGCCGGCGACCGCGGCCGTCCGTTCACCTCGGCGCGGGGCGAGCCGGACGCGGAGGAGATCCCGACGCCGCGGCGCGACGGCCACCGCACCGTGGCGCGGCAGGTCCGTCCGCCCACCGGCCAGCCGTATCCGCAACGCTCCGTGGACGACGACGACGATCAGGGGGAAGCGTTCGCGGGCGAGTTGTTGCCGCCTGGGGTGCGTCCGCATTTCGTCAATAAACGCGAATTTGAAATGGTCTACGACGTCGAAGAGGTCGGTTCGTCGGGCGTCGCACGGGTCGAGCTTTGGGCCACGCGCGACGGCGGACGCCATTGGGAGAGCTTCGGCGAAGACGACGATTGCCAAAGCCCGATGCTGGTCGAGGTGGACGACGAAGGCACGTATGGCTTCCGCGTCATCATCGAAAACGGCGCCGGCCGGCGCGGTCTGGCGCCCAAGCCGGGCGATCTGCCCGACGTTTGGGTCGGCGTCGATCTCACCAGGCCGCGTGCAAAGTTGATTTCGGCCGAGCAAGGCGCGGGCGAGGAGGCCGGCGACCTGCTGATCACCTGGGACGCGGTCGATGAACGGCTGGCGGTTCGGCCCATCGCCCTGTCGTTCAGCGATTCGCCGGGCGGTCCTTGGACCACGATCGCCTCCGGGCTGAAGAATACGGGCATTTACCCCTGGCGACTCGACCGCCGCGTGGCTGAGCAAATCTACTTGCGATTGGAAGTGCGCGACGAGGCGGGCAACGTCACCACGATCGAGCCGCCCGATCCGATCACGATCGGCCGTGCTCGCCCGCAGGGACGAATTCGCGATATTCGCGCGCGTGATGAATCGGCTCGCCGCCCGCGAACCCTTCACAACCGGCCGCGCTGACGGCTGGCGGTAGCTCAACTCGCCAGAGTTCACGCCCTCGTCGCGCCGCCTGGCCCGCTAAGAGGCTATCCGAAAACTCGTGCAAATCGACGGCACGCCATCGTGGGATGGCCTTCCCAGGCCGTCCGCGGCAAAAGACGGCCTAGTGCTTTGTCACAGCTAAAATGTCGGGTTGGCTGATTCGGGCGAATCGGCGATTCTGCGTGGCACAAGGAGGTGTGCCATGCAAAAAAGGTACGTAGTGCGACTGACGGATCAGGAGCGGAGCGAGCTTCGCCGCGTAGTCAAGAAACTGAAGGGGACGGGTCAAAAGGTTCGGCGTGCCCAGATTCTGTTGAAGGCCGACGCCGATGGATCGAATTGGACTGACAAACGTATTGCCGAGGCGTTCTCGTGTCGGACGAGAACGGTCGAGAGGCTCCGACAGCGGCTGGTTGAGCGTGGTTTTGACGAGACGCTCAATCGCATCGACCGAGCGCAGCCGCCCGTGGACAAGTTGCTGACAGGCGAGC
>DATKSN010000095.1:0-6467 GCA_035531595.1 Pirellulales bacterium
CTCACCGGTCCCTAGGAAAGGGGCGGGGTTCTAGAATTATGCGCGCGGGCGGGGTCGAGGCGGGCTCCGGGCGGGGTCTGGGGGCCAAAAAAACCGGGACTCGCACCGCCTATTCCGGTCAGTTAAAATGAGACGTAGCAACCCTAGCGACGTGTCACATTGGCGACGGCGCTGGTCGTTGGCCTTCACGCTCCGCTACCGTGAAGTGATCGCCACGTCGAAGGACCTGGCCCTCGAACTCGCTGAGCTAGCCTCCAGGATTCGCCGCAAGGTCAACGCGGCACTCAAGGTCGAGTCGGAACACGGCAAGCTTCGCAAGCTGATGACGGCCTTCCAGCAGTCACTGATCCATGACCTGGATGAAGACGACTTCGCGGACATGTACGCCCAAACCATTGCCTACGGCCTGCTGTCGGCCCGTGTCTCGCGGCAGTCGGGGGCGCTGGTGGCGGATGACGTAGTACTCATGGTGCCAGGCACGAATCCGTTCCTTCGGGAGCTGATGGAAACCTTCCTCAACTTGGGCGGGCGGACGCGGAAGGCCAATGGTCAGGCCCTCGACTTCGACGAGCTGGGGATCGCGGAAGTTGTCGAGATGCTCCGCGCCGCAAACATGGAAGCGGTACTTCTTGATTTCGACAATCGCAACCCCCAGGAAGACCCGGTCATTCACTTTTACGAGTTGTTCCTCAAGGAGTACGACGCACATAAACGGACCCAAAGGGGCGTGTTCTACACGCCGAAGCCGGTCGTCTCCTACATCGTCCGCAGTGTACACTAACTTCTGCAAACGGAGTTTGGCCTGATCGATGGACTGGCCGACACGGTCACCTGGGGTGAGATGGTGGAAAAGCACCCCGGGCTGAAACTGCCGCTGCTAACCAACAGGGCGGGCGAAAAACGCACCATCTTGCCGGAAGAACCTTTCGTCCAAATACTGGACCCTGCCACCGGCACGGCCACGTTTCTCGTCGAGGTCATCGACGTTATCCACCGCACGCTCGTGGCGAAATGGAACCAACAGCGATTCACCGAAGCCCAACAGCGAGCGGCGTGGAACGATTACGTGCCCAAGCACCTGTTGCCGCGCCTATACGGGTACGAATTGATGATGGCTCCGTACTCCATCGCCCATATGAAGATCGGGTTGAAGCTGGGAGAGACTGGTTACCGTTTCCAGAGCGACGAGCGAACTCGGGTGTACCTCACCAACTCCCTTGAGCCGCCAGCGGAAGAAATGCAGCAGCAGCGAATCGCTGAGCTATCGGTGGCCCTGGCCCACGAAGCAAAAGCCGTAAATGACGTGAAGCGCGACAAGCGGTTTACGGTCGTAATCGGTAATCCGCCATACTCCAAGATCTCATCCAATCTCACGCCCGAGATGCGAGCTACCGTTGAACGATATCGTTACCTTGACGGCGAGAGAATCAAGGAGAGAGGTGCGCTTCAGTTTGAAATCAATCTTCAGGATGATTATGTAAAATTCTTTCGCTTCTGCGAAGAGTGCGTCAATGCCTCCAACAACGGTATCTTCGGCGTCATTACAAACAACGGATACCTAAGCACCCCGACGCTCCGCGGGATGCGGGACTCGCTTTTGGAAACATTTCGTTCTATTTGGGTCGTCGACCTCCATGGTCATCTCGCAAAGGGAGAAGTTGGACCTGATGGCGGCCAGGAAGGCAACGTGTTCGACATCCTTCAGGGCGTTGCCCTATTTTTGGGTCTTTGCCGCTCCCCCAAGGCCAGTGATGCAGAGATATTCCACGCGGAGCGATACGGGTCGCGTTCCGCCAAGTACGATTTTCTTCAAACGAACCATCGCCAGTCAACAGTTTTCAAGCAGCTTGCCCCATCGCCGCCATTTTACCTTTTTATGCGACATGACTCGGACCTCGCCCGGGAGTGGCAAGACTTTATCGGCCTCCCTCAACTTTTTCCTCGAAACAGCGCCGGGATCATTACCGCGCGCGACGCACTGGTGATCGATGAATCCAAAGAGACATTGGCTCGGCGCCTGCAACGATTTAGCCAAGCGACCGGCACCGAGAGTGCTATCTATGCAGATTTTGGTTTCTCCGAAAGCAAACGCTTTGATTTGCGCGAAGCACAAGCTGAACTCCAAAGACTTAGATCATTCAGCGAACCGATCCGCAAGCTGCTTCACCGTCCGTTCGACGAGCGTTTCATTTTTTTCCACCCAAGCGTTGTGTGGAGTCTGTCTCGCCCGATGGCAGAGCAGATGGTCGGCGGTGAGAATCTAGCACTGGTAGCGACGCGGCAGGTCACTCGATCCCAATTTGAGCACGTATTTGTATCGCGTCATATGATCGAGATCAAGGCGTGCTCGCACGACAGGAACACGCAACTGTTTCCGCTGTTTCTGTATGCGGCGGAGAGTGAGCTACGCCTAGGGCCCAGCGCAGAAAGTACAGTGAATCTCAACGAAAATGTTCTTTTGGCGATCGCGCGCGGCATCGGGCTCAAGCTCCAACTGGGCAGCCGTGTAGTTGGCAAGGAAGACGAACTCACGCCGCTTCGAGTATTCAACTACACCTATGCCGTTTTGAATTGCCCGAGCTATCGCGGAAGGTATTTCGAGTTCCTGCGTAGCGATTATCCTCGTATTCCGCTGCCGTCGGGCGCGACGTTGTTCCGTGCCCTCGCAGATCTCGGCGGCGAACTGGTCTCTCTCCACCTCTTGGAATCCGCCAGACTGCAAACGGCGAACACAAGTTTCGTGGGTAGCGCCTCCGCCGAAGTCGAAAAGGTGACCTACTCTCGCGATACAGTGTGGTTCGACAAGGGGCAGACCAGCGGTTTTCGGGGAGTGCCTCAGGATGTCTGGAATTTCCACATTGGTGGTTATCGGGTCTGCCAAAAATGGCTTAAGGATCGCAAAGGGCGGAGGCTCTCTAAAGGTCAAATGAACCGTTACGAGCGGATCGTCGCCGCAGTGCATGAGACGATCCGGATCATGCGGGAAGTCGATGCCGTCATCGACCAACATGGCGGATGGCCCGCCGCGTTCGTAGCGGGACCGCTGATTGTCGAGCCATCGGCGGGGGTCGCCGGCACCACCGAAGGGCTCCCCATGCCGGGTGAGGAGGACCGGCCGCTCCCTTTCGCGTAGGGGCCGAGCCCGTGGCGGAGGGCGAGGCCGATGATCGCCAGCCCGAAGCGCTATCGAACCGCGCTGTTTCATCGGGGGGTTCGAGCGATGCATTTGCCGTACCAATCGACCAAACGGAGCGGGAAGACGTGTTGGCGACGATCCGCGAGCTTTTCTCCGCGGGCGGTCCCCGTGGCCGTGAGGACGCCATCCGCGACGTGGCGCACGCTTTGGGCTACGGTCGCGTCGGATCACGAATCCACAAAGTCGTCGGCATCGACCTCCAAACCGCCGTGCGCCGCGGGATCCTCGAAAACGTGGGCGGCCGGTACTCGCTGCTTTGCCGCACTATCGGGGATTACACGCTCGACCACCTCGTCGAGATGCTCACGGCCGCGATGGGGCCGGAGTGGCAACGTCGCGACCAGGCGACGACGGCCGCCGCCCGGCACCTCGGCTTTCGCCGCACCGGCCAACGCATCCAGGCGGCCTTCAAATCAGCGATCAATGCCGCGATTCGCCGGGGGCTTGTCGAATGCGATGGCCCCCGATTGGTACGCAGGGTACGCTGAAGTTGTCGCGGAACAATACTCACACGGACTGCCCATTGGAGACTTGACCTTGAACGCGGATATCGAGCCGGAAGTCGAGGTGCCGGACGAGTTGCGGGCCCAGCAGGCCGCATTGCGCAACGGCGAGAAGCCGCGCGCCAAGGTCCGCGAGCTACTCTCGTGGTTCGATGCGGCGCGACGCGGCTTCGTCGTCGTGCGACGGGTGCGCGCGGCGTTGGACGCGGTTGATCTGGTCACCTGGCCCGATTTCGAGGGCGAGTACATCGACCAGGAAGTGTTTTTCATGGACAAGGCGTCGTTTCGGCCGCCAAAGCCGGCGCCTCCGGTGCCCGCCACCGAGGGCGCGGCGCCGGTCGTCGCCACCGCGGCCGTTGTGCCGTCGCACCGGCTAGGGCGGCTGAAGGCCGCCAACCGCCGCCCCGTTTCGGTGTCGCCCGCCGAGCGACTGGAGGCCGCTACCACACTCATGCTCACGCACGATTTTTCGCAGCTCCCAGTGATGCAGAGCGACCGGTCCGTGAAGGGGATCATCAGTTGGAAATCGATTGGGAGCAAGCTCGCGTTGGGGCGGGCCTGCGCGATCGTGCAGGACTGCATGGAACAGCACCACGAGCTGCGCGACGACGCCTCCCTGTTCGACGCGATCGGCATCATCGCGGAACACGATTGCGTGCTCGTCCGCGACCGCGAGAACAAGGTCACCGGCCTCGTCACGGGCGCCGATATCAGCGAACAATTCCATGTGCTGGCGGAGCCGTTTCTTTTGCTGGGCGACATCGAGAACCGCATCCGAGCGTTGATCCTCCCGCGATTCTCGACCGACGAGCTACGCGCCGTAAGGCTCCCCTCGGACGGCGGGCGCGCCGTGGAGGGGGTGTCGGACCTTACGTTCGGCGAATACGTCCGGCTGCTGGAGAACGAGGAACGGTGGAACAAGCTCCAGCTTCGGATTGATCGGTCGAAGTTCGTCGAACAACTCGGGCGAATCCGCGAGATCCGCAACGATGTGATGCACTTCGACCCGGACGGGATCGACGAGGGCGACCTTGGCGAACTGCGCAGCTTTAGCAATTTCCTGGATCGGCTTGAAAAGTTAACTGGTTGAGGGTCAGCACGTCCGTCAGAATGTCCGGTAAGAACGAGCATGCCAGATCCCTCTGAGGCGGAAACCCTGATCGCGTACCACTTCGTCGACGAGGCGGGCACGCCAACTCTTTTCGCTCGTCGCCGTAAACCGATCGTCGGCCTCGAAGGCTGTTCCAACTATTTCATTCTTGGGTCGCTCGAGGTTGACGAGCCCCAATCACTGGATCAGCAACTGCACGAGCTGCGGCTGAGGCTCCTGGCCGATCCTTACTTCAAGGGCGTTCCGTCGATGCAGCCTGAGCGGGGTCGCACGGCAATTCTGTTGCACGCCAAAGACGACCCGCCCGAGGTACGGTACGAGGTTTTCAAGCTGCTGGCCACGCAGAGCGTGCGCTTCCGCGCGGTCATCCGGGACAAGCACCAATTGCTTCACGAAGTAGCGGAACGCAACCGGGCGGACCCCGCATACCGCTACAGCGAGAACGAGTTGTACGACACGTTGGTCAGCGATTTGTTCAAATGGGGGTTTCACACAGCCGACCAAATCAAGATTCGATTTGCCAAGCGCGGCAAAAGCGATCGGACCGCCGCGTTGACCAAGGCGCTCGATCACGCGCGAGCCCAGTACGAGCGGAATTTCGGCGTGGCCGGCCATGCAGCCGTCGAGATTCTTCCCGGCCGTCCTCAGGACAGCGGCTGCCTACAGGCCGTCGACTACTTCCTTTGGGCGCTACAACGGCTCTACGAGCAGGAAGAGGAGCGATTTTGGGGCATTATGCGATCGAAGGCCACATTGGTCCATGACATGGACGACCGAAGGAAAAACCCGTTCGGCGTCTTTTACATCGCCAACAATCCACTGACGCTCGAGGCTCGCGCAAAAAAATAGCCGGCGGATATAGGGTCTCGGCGGGACAAGTCCCGACGACCACACGGCATGTAGCCGATTTTCGTCCACCAGCCGACGATAGTTTAGCTCGCTCGAGCCGGCACGTCAAGGTGGGCGCCGGCCCGCCTTGCTGCGCTTCGGTTGCGTCGGTCGGTGCGCTCCCTGCGCAAGCTTCGCTGCACAAGGCGGGCGGACGAAGGAGAGGAACAAAGCCTCACCCCCAAGCCCAAAGGGGACATTTCTCTTAGCGGTCCGTTTCACAAAGAACGTCGTGACTACGCCAAGCATTCTTGAGCAGCATGAACGCATTCCGCCGCGTCGCGGCGAGGTTGTCGAGCCTGGGGCGACAGCCCCAGGAACGCGCCAGAAAAACGGTTGTCCGCCCCGTAGGGGCGAGGTGGTCGCTCCATCACCGCGTCGACGTGCGATTGACCAACTCCCTTCGACGATTCCACCGCGCCCCTTCGGGGCGGACGACGAACAAATGGCGAGATACCTGGGGCTACCGCCCCAGGCTATGCACCATCGCCGATCCGCGGCGTCCGCATCGTGGGCCTTCCAGACCGATCGTTGCTCCCACCGAGGCCGCACAACAAAACCGGCCCGTTGTGTCGCGTTGTGTCGGACCACTTAGTCCCCAAATCGGGGCATTTCTACCGGTTGCCGACACGCTGCGAGTAACAGCTTGCGGCAACCGCTGGCCGCGCCTAAACTTGATGGGTCCGCGTAGACGCCACCTGCCCGTTGGGCCCGCCATGCTCCGCCTTCGCGCCTGTTGCCGCATCGTCGCCTGTTTCCTCGCGGGTAA
>DATKSN010000096.1:0-16981 GCA_035531595.1 Pirellulales bacterium
GGCGCGCGCTTTGGACGAAGCGGGCGTGCCGTATGCGGTTGTCGGGGGCAACGCCGTGGCCGCTTGGGTATCGAAAGTGGACGAAGCGGCGGTGCGCAACACGCAGGATGTTGACATCCTGATTCGCCGGGCCGACCTCGACCTCGCGACCACGGCGCTGGCGACGGCGGGATTCGTCCATCGGCATGTGGCGGGTATCGACATCTTCCTCGACGGTCCCCAGGCCAAGGCGCGCGATGCGGTTCACGTCGTTTTCGCGGGTGAGAAGGTCCGTCAGGAATACTCGCTCGCGGCGCCGGAAGTCACCGACAGCCAGCGAGGCGACGACTATCAGGTCTTGACCCTTGCAGCGCTGGTCCGTATGAAGCTGACGTCGTTTCGGCGAAAGGACCAGGTCCATGTGTTGGACATGATCGGCGTGGGGCTGATCGACGCCTCATGGAAAGATCGACTGCCGGCGGAACTCGCCCAACGGCTGCAAGAGTTGCTCGATACTCCCGAAGGTTAGCCTCCTGTTCGTGCTTGTACGCGACGGGATTACGATGGACCCTCACCTGCGAGGATCGCCAACTGCGGTTGAAGTTGAAGGCGCGCACCGAAACCGAACACAGTGTCCGGCCGTGATGCGCATTTTTTCGAGATGATACCTCCCAGGGTTATACCACGCGCGGTCAGGAATGACCGTTATGCGGACGGAATCGGCTCGGCATGGTATGATTGGGGGCAAAGGAGCGAGCCATGTTGGTCTACAAGTCGGCGTATACGTGGGAAGAAGGCGTGTGCCTGGGCGAGGTGCTCGACTTCCCCGGCACGGTCTCCTGCGGACAGACGTTGGATGAGGCGCGCGCCAATCTGGCTGGCGCCCTGCGCGACATGGCTGAAACGAACGTATTGCGCGGGGAACCGTTGCCGCTCCCGGACCCGACCCGGGCGGACCCGCAGGCGGACTTGGAAGAGCCCGTCTACCTGGTGTTGCAAACCGGCCAGCAGCTCTCGCTGCACGTCGCCGGCATCTGCCCAGAAACGCAACACGCTGCCTGCCGGAAATAGTCCGCACGCTTGGGCGCACAGGGTATCCTATCCAAACCGCAACGCTTTGCACGATCGCAACCTCTTGATATGATCGGCCGTTAGGCCGCCTATTCCAGAAGGAGGATGCGAATGGACGATTCAACCACCGTCGAGTGGCTGTCGAAAGCGATCGGACAGGCGACCAGGTCGGCGAAGTTCTGTGTCGCCGGCCGCCTGCCCGCCCTCGATCCCGGCATTGAAGTTCAACGGCTGGGCAAAATCAGGCTTCCGCTGAAACGAACGCCCGCCAAAGAGCTCGTGGCGGCTTGCCGGGCCGCGCCGTACGGAAAGGGAACGCGGACGCTGGTCGACAAGAGGGTGAGAAACACGTTCGAGCTCGATCCGAAGAAGTTCAGCCTGAGCGACGCGTGGAACGCGGCCATCGCCGCTGCCATGCGTCCTGTCGCGGAACAACTGGGACTGCCGGCGGAACGATTGGAAGCCAGGCTGTACAAGCTGCTGGTGTACCTGAAGGGCGGATTCTTCCTGCCGCACCGCGACAGCGAGAAACACGACCGCATGGTGGCGAGCATGATCGTCGCGCTTCCCAATCGGTTCGAAGGCGGAACGCTGGTGGTTCGGCACGGCGCCCGAAAGCAGACGTTGACGTTCGACGAGGCGGCCACCGGCAATGCGCCGTGTTACGCCGCGTTCTACGCCGATTGCGAACACGAAGTCCAACGTGTCACCGGCGGCGTCCGGCTTTGCCTGGCATACAATCTGGTGCTCAAACCGAAGCGTTCGAATTCGCTGGCCGCGAAGCCGGTTGCTCCCCCCGACGCGCTGGCCGAGTCGATTGGATCGTGGGTCGCAAGCCAGCCTGCGAAACCGCTGGTCTTCGCGTTGGAGCACCACTATACCGCGCGCGGGTTGGCGCTGGATTTGCTGAAAGGCGCGGATCGACGGCTCGCGGACCTGGTCGTGGCGGCGGCGGAGCGGACGGATTGCCTCTCGCATTTGGCGCAAGTCTCACGCCATCTGTCGCAGTTCGCGGACGACGGCAGTTTTGAACGAGATTATTCTCGCCGTCGGTACGCGCCGCGGCGCGCCATCGAGATCGGCGAGACGTACGAGGATGAATTGAGCGGAAGTGAGTGGACCAGCGTCGGCGGTAAGAAGCAGCCTTGGGGCGATATCGCGTTCGATCTATCGGCCATCGTATCGTCGCTGCCGATCGACGATTGGAAGCCGACATCCGAGGAGTTTGAAGGCTACACGGGCAATGCCGGCAACACGCTCGACCGCTGGTATCACCGTTCGGCGATCGTCGTCTGGCGCCGCGCTCATCATTTCGACGTCGTCGCCGGTTCCGGCGCCGCTGAGAGCATCTCGCTGTTCTGTTCGATGGCGGCCAAGTTGGCCAGGACGCCCAGGAAGCGCTTCGAAGAAGCCCGCGCCGACTGCGTTCGATTCGCTCGCGCGATCATTTCACGTTGGCCGAGCACGGTCGGGTATGCGCATCGCGCGCCCCGGCGGGAATCGCCGCACGATCGCTTCCAGAAACATCTGCCGGCGCTGCGCGATCGGGAGACCATCGCGATGTTTCTGACGACCTTGGCCGAGCACGATCAGTCGCTGCAACTGAGCTCATTCGTCGTGGCCGCGTGCCGCGAGTTCGGTTGGAGCGCGTTCGCCCAGGAAATGAAGCGACTGATTTCGGCGCGGCCGAACAAGCATCGCCCGCATGAAATCGCGTTTCGCGACGTCGAGTGGCTCTCCGCCTTCTGCTGCGACAAGGCGGCCGACCCGGACAAGTCGGCGCTGGCCGATGCATTGTGCGCGACGGCGGTCGAGCGATTCTGCGAACCACGTCCGCCGAAACCGGCGTATTACGAGCCCTACCATCGCCGGGAAGCTTCCGTTTCGGAAACGGCGCTCCCGTTGTTGCTCAAGGCGCTCGCGGCAAGCGGTCGTGACGAGGGCCTGTCGCGTGTGATTCAGTTCGTTCGGGAATCGTCGCACGAATTCAGCCTCGACAAGAGTCAGGTTCCCTGCCTGAAAGCGTTGCTTCCGTGGTCGCAGAGGCAGCTTGGCCTAGTTCATCCGCAACTGGCGTCCTGGCTGGCTTCCGTTCGCCGAGAACTCGAATCGGCCACCGCCAGTCGTCCGGTGCCGCCGACCGATTGGGCACGTCCGGCGGACGTGGCTTGCGGGTGCCGATATTGTACCCAACTCAAGGCCCTGCTGACGGACCCCACAAGCGAGGTCGGGCGTATTCCGGCCCGCGAAGAGGATCGCCAACACCTGATCGGTATGATCGACCGGCACCGCTGCGACGTCAAACATGCGCTGGAACGCAAGGGGAGTCCCTATTCGTTGCTGCTCACGAAGACCAACGGCGCATTCGAACGGGCCGTCAAGCGATTCGAGGCGGATCGCCGACTGTTGAGCGAGCTGCCGGTTGCCGGGTAAGTCGGCGTGAGGCTTGGCCGGCTTTCGCTGTTTGGACTTGCGAACAATTTCCGATGCGTTAGACTTGACCATTCGAGGCTACCTCCGTCTTGAGAAACCGGTGGTGTCACTGACACCCGCCAGCGTAGCTTCAATTGGCAGAGCACCGCATTCGTAATGCGGGGGTTGTGGGTTCGACTCCCACCGCTGGCTCCTTGGGTGTTTCGTCGATTTGGAAGGAGAACGGTTGATGCCCGCTGTTGTGGAATCCGACCTGAAGGCGTTGGTGACGTCGAGTTCGACCTTCGGGCCGAAAGAGGTGCGGCACCTCGCCGACGCCCTGGTCGCCGAGATGGCCAACTACCGGCTGCTGCGCGAGGCGGTGCAGGAGCTGGAATCGAAGGAACCGGTCACGCCCGCCGCCAAGGTGCGGCTGGGGGTGTGTTACCATTTGCTGGGCCGCTATCGCTTGGCGGTCGAAACGCTGTCGAACGCCGACGGCGGCGCCCTGGCCCATTTCTATCTGGCGAAGACGTATTCCTCGCGGCAAGATTACAAGCTTGCCCTCGAGGCCTATCAGGCGGCCGCCAAAGCCGGCTACGACGCCAACGCCTGCAGCTTGGCCAAGGCCGAGACGCTGCGTTACCTGGGCGATGCCAAAGGGGCCTTGGCCGCGCTCGACGGTCTGTCGGGCGCCGTCGAACAGACGGCCGAGTATCTCTACCAGCGGGGCGCGACCGTGGCCGCCATAGGCGGCAATCCGCGCGAAGCCGTGGCCCTGCTGGAGCGCGCGGTCGAAGTCGATCACCGTCATCCGGGCGCCCTGTTCGCCCTGGCCGTCGAAAACGACCGCCGCGGCAACGACGAAGTCGCGTTGGAACTCTACCAGCGTTCGACGTCGCGCTTTCCAGCCCATATCGGCGCCCTGCTGAACCTGGGCATCTTGTACGAAGACCGCCAGCAGTACGAACGCGCGCGCCAGTGCTACCAGCGGATTCTCGATATCTACCCCAACCACGGCCGTGCCCGGCTGTTTTTCAAAGACGCCCAAGCCTCGGGCGACATGTATTTCGACGAAGACGCCCAGCGCCGGCGCGACCGGCTGGGCCAGATCCTCAACGTGCCGGTGACCGATTTCGAACTTTCGGTTCGCAGTCGGAACTGCTTGCAAAAAATGGGCCTCATGACGCTCGGCGACCTGACCCGCGCCTCCGAGGCCGAACTGCTGGCCAGCAAGAATTTCGGCGAGACCTCGCTGATTGAGATCAAGGACATGATGGGCTCCAAGGGGCTGGAGTTGGGGCAGTTCGCCGGCGACAAGCACAGCATCGAGCCGGGCTACGAACCCGACGTCGTCAGTGCCGACGAACAGGTCTTGCTCACCAAGCCGATTGCCGACTTGAACCTTTCGGTGCGCGCCCGCAAGTGCATGGTCAAGCTGGGCGTCAATACCGTCGGCGAACTCGTCCGCCGCACGGGCGACGAACTGCTCGAGTGCAAGAATTTCGGCGTCACCAGCCTGAACGAAGTGCGCGAGAAGCTGCAAATCCACGGGATTAAGCTACGCGGCGATTGACACGCCCGGCTTATTCACCGGCCCGCTTCACGGCCAGGATTGCCGCGGTAATGGCATCCAGGCTACTCGGCGAGCGGCGGAACGCGCGGTTTTGTTCGTGCCTCGCACCGCTGCGCGATGGACCTTCCGTACGAGCGCCTTGAAAAAGCATTGGATTTTTTCATGGGGCGATTCGGGGCATTCGCGTAAAGTCGTGTCCGTCTCGCGTGCGGTCGACTGCGCAGGAGACGGTGCTACGCCACCACCTCCGCGATCACCCGTCCATGCACGTCGGTCAGCCGGCGGTCGATGCCGTTGTGGCGATAGGTGAGCTTTTCATGATCGATCCCCAGTAGATGAAGCACCGTCGCGTGCTGGTCATAACAGTATACAGGGTTGACGACCGCCTTGTACGACCATTCGTCGCTTTCGCCGTAACTCACCCCGCCCTTGATTCCGCCACCGGCCATCCAGGAGGTGAACGTGAAGGGGTTGTGATCGCGGCCCTTGCTTCCCTGGCTACATGGCATGCGGCCGAACTCGGTGGTCCAAATCACGAGCGTGTCGTCCAGCAGGCCGCGGGCATCCAGATCGTGGATCAAGGCCGCGGCCGGTTGGTCCATGCTCCGGCCCATGTCGCCGTGATCCTTGGCGATGTCCTCGTGGCTGTCCCAGTTGCGGCGCGGAAAGCCGTTGTCGGCCCCGCTCCAGACCTGCACGAAGCGCACCCCGCGTTCCAAAAGCCGGCGTGCCACCAGGCAGTTGCGGCCGAAGTCCGACGTCTCGTTTCGCTCAAGCCCGTACAGGCGGTGCGTGGCCGCCGTCTCGCGCGAAACGTCGAGCACCTCCGGGGCGCTGAGCTGCAGCTTGGCGGCCAACTCGTACGACGCGATGCGGGCATCGAGCCGCGAATCGCGCCGGCGGCCGGCGGCGAGGTGTTCGGCGTTGAGTCGAGAGAGCACGTCGAGACCGGCCCGCTCGCTGTCGGCGGTGATGAACTCGGCGTCGTCGGGGGGGAACAGGTCGGCGATCGGATTCTTGGCGCTGGGTCGGACCAGCGTTCCCTGCTGGGCCGCCGGCAGGAAGCCCGCGCTCCAATTGCCCGGCCCGTTGGGCGCGAAGCCTCGCATGTCGGGCAGCACGACGAACGTCGGCAGGTTGTCGCTCATGCTTCCCAGACCGTAGGAGACCCAGGCCCCCATACTCGGAAAGCCGGGCAACACGAAGCCCGTGTTCTGCATGAACGTGGCCGGGCCGTGGACGTTCGACTTGGAAACCAGCGAATGGATGAAGGCCATGCGGTCGACGCAGGTGGCCAGTTCCGGCGCCAAACCGCTCATCCATTTACCGCATTGGCCGTACTGCTTCCACTCCCAGGGGCTTTTCATGCAGGCCCCCGGCGCGCTCTGGAACAGTTCGACCTTTTCGCCGGGATCCCAGGGCTGGCCGTGCCGCTTGATCAGCTCGGGTTTGTAATCGAACAGGTCGCACTGGCTGGCGGCGCCGGACATGAAGAGTTGCACGACGCGCTTGGCCTTGGCCGGGTGGTGCAGGCCGCCGTTGAACTCGGCCGCGCGCGCGGTGGCGGTATCGGCCAGGAGTCCCCCTTCGCCCAGCAATTGGGCCAGGGCGACACCGCCCAGCCCGCCACCGAGCCGCCAGAGAAATTCGCGACGAGTGGGGGTGGATTTGTTTTCCGTCATGTTGTTTTTACTCTCACGGACCACTGTAGGGAACGCCCTCCGTGGCGTTCCGCGCGCCACGCGCGACTTTGGTTCACCCCTCAGTTACCACCAAGGGTCGACCACCTTCGAGTACGGCCATTCCTCCCAGGTCGCAACCAATTCCTTGCGGACGGGATTGTCCGAGACATATTGCGCAACTTCCTCGAACGGCCAGTCGAGGTCCAGCACTCGGTCGTAGCTGCTCTTCTGCCAAAGCGGACCTTTGCCACCGACCTTCCAGCTCTGGTTGGTCGTATAACTCTTGAACCGGGCCAGATGATCGAGCACGCCCTCAACGACCATGCCTCGCGCACCGGTATTGATCAGCTTGACGTCGCGTTCGGTGAGTCGGCAGACAAAGTGCAGGTGGTCGGGCATCAGGCAATAACAATAGAGCAGCCAATGATAATGCTCTTTGGTCCAGAGCAAGGAATCGATCACGGTCTTGGCCAAGCTTGGATTTCTGAACGGTTCTCCTTGGTGCCGAGCACAGACCGTGAAATGGTATTCATACTCGGTGGTGGCATATGCCTTGGCGGCCAACCGGTGTGGTTTTCGAACCGGCCGATTTTGGGGGTTGGTCATGATTCACCTTGATATCGGCGGCCGTCGGTTGTTTTTCAACGACCCGCTCAAGGGCCAGGATCGTCGCTTTGGGTTCTGTAGGCAACGCCCTCCGTGGCGTTCCGTGAAGCTCGTACGACGTCGTGCGGCCAGACGCGGAACGCCACGGAGGGCGTTCCCTACAGAGGCGACGTTGGTCCACGCTGTCAGGCGTTGGAAGATCGTGGCGCGGGGCCGCGGAACGCCACGGAGGGCGTTCCCTACAGAGGTCGTTTGGCACGTCGGCATGGTCCAACCTCAATCGATGAACATGAACTCGTTGCTGTTGAAGATCACGCGGCAGGCGTTGGCCAGCCCGAACCGCGCCGCGTACGTCACTAAAAGCTCGCTCTCGCCGGGCGACGGCCGCCGTCCAAGGGTCAAGCGATATGCCGCCTCGATTTGCCCGGCTGGGTCCGAGGTCAGCACGGCCACTCGCTCGGCCAAATGCCGCGACTGCCGCACGCAAAACGGATTGTTGAGCAAGGCCAACGCCTGCAGCGACGTGAGCGTCGTGTTCCGCTTGGGCGTGAGGATCGACGGGTCGGCGCAGTCGAGGCAGTCCATGAACGGATCAGGCACGCTACGGACGATGAACCGGTAGACGCTCCGCCGCAGGCCGTCGGGCCCGTCGACGTCGAACCGTTCGTAATCGTAGACGGGCGAATGGTCGTCTTTGAAAATGAACTGGCGCGCCGAAGGCCCGCCCATCCGCCCGTCGAGCCGCCCAGTTGCGAACAGCATCGCGTCGTGGACGCACTCGGCGTCGAGCCGCCGCCGGTTCATCCGCCACAGAAAACGGTTGCCCGAGTCGATTTGGGTATACGCGGGGTCGTCAGCCGACCCCTGCCGATAGACCGCGCTGCTGAGGATCAGTTTGTGCAGCGCCTTGAGCGATTCGCCATGATCGAGAAACCAGCCGGCCAGCCAATCCAACATTTCGGGATGCGTCGGCAAGGCGCCCATCCGGCCGAAATCGTTGGGCGAATCGACGATCCCTTGGCCGAAATGGTACAGCCAGACGCGGTTGACGATCGACCGCCGCGCGAGCGCGTTTTCCGGATCGGCTAGCCAGCCGGCCAAGGCCGCTCGCCGCCGGCCCTCGTCGTCGGGGTCGTCGAGGTGAAAGTCGGCATTGGGTCCGGGCACGCAGGCCACGCCGCCCGGCGCCATCCGTTCGCGCGGGCTACGCACATCGCCGCGGTGCAGAAGATGGACCTCGCGTGGTGTTTTGGCGGGCGTAAAGCCGCCGACGGGCGCGAACTCGTGGGCCGCCGCGTAGACCAACGGCCGTGGCGGCAAGGCGGCCAGCTTTCGATCGAGCTCGGCAAGCTGTCGGGCAACCTCGGCCAACTCGCGGCCGATGGCCGGCTCAAGAGCGGTCAAGGCCAGCTTCCGCCGCTGGGCCGTGAGTTGCTCGATTTCAAGCTGCGCCCGCCGCCGCGGCGAAGGGCCGCCGCCGCTGGCGTCGGTCAGTTTTTCGCGGCTGCTGAAGCCGTCGACCAGGTTCTTCATCGCCCAGCCGGGAGGGGCTTCGATCGAATCGAGCGATGTGACCGGCGCACCGGCCGCGACGTTGAGTTGATCCGACACGACGATGAGTTCGGAAATCGCAAAGATCCAATCATCGGTTCGCTTCCAGAGCTTCGTGGCGGTGACGCGAACGTATCGGCCTGTCTTGCCGCTCGCGTCGGCACGGTAGGCGGCGTCGCCGGGGTGTGGAAAATCCGCGGCGGTTTCATCGGCCAGCATGTGCGACGTGGCGAAATCGGGATCGTCCGAAAGTTCGATCTTGAACCGTGGCGGAAAGCCAAAGCCCGGCCCAGGGTGCCCTCCATACGCCACATGCGCCGGCTCCAGCAGCACTTGGTCGATCGCCCGCGACCGGCCCAGATCGACTTGCACCCACTTGGTCGCGTCCTGAGCGGGCATGATCTGGCTGTGATAGCCGAGCGTCGGGCTGGCGGCGGCGGGTTCGATCGGCAACGTGGCGAGCCGGCCATTCAACTCGGCGAGCCTGCCATCGAGCTGGGCAATGGGCGGGCTGCTGACGCGGTGTACGGCGTCCGATAGCGCCATTTCCCTTGCCGAAAGCATCTCGCGTTGAGCCAGCCAAGCGCGGCGCATGTCGGCCACCCGCGGATCGGCTTCGTAGGGACGGTCGGCGCGGTCGACTCCAGCGAACACGGCCTGCATGCGGTAATAATCTTGCTGCTTGATCGGGTCGAACTTGTGGTCGTGGCAGCGTGCGCAGTGGACCGTGAGGCTGAGGAAGGTCGAGGCGGTGCTGGCCACCATGTCGTCGCGATCGTTGGAGCGGGCCATGTCCTTGTCGACCGTCCCCTCGCGCAATTCGACGTGCCCGACGAAATCCCAGGGACCGGCCGATATGAAGCCGGTCGCCACGACGCTTCGCGGGTCCAAAGGAAACAGCACGTCGCCCGCAAGCTGCATCGCGACGAACCGCGCATACGGCATGTCGTCGTTCAAGGCGTCGATCACCCAATCACGATAGGGCCAGGCGTTGGGCCGCGGCTTGTCCTTATCGTAGCCGTGCGTCTCCCCGAAGTGGACCACGTCGAGCCAGTGCCGCCCCCAGCGCTCGCCGTAGCGGGGCGAGGCGAGCAGGCGGTCGACCAGCCGCGCATAGGCGTCGGGCGATTCGTCGGCGGTGAAGGCCTCGATCTCCTCGGGCGTGGGCGGCAGCCCGTGCAGGTCGTAAGTCAACCGGCGAATCAACGTCCGGCGATCGGCCTCGGGCGAGGGAGCCAGTTTTTCCGCTTCGAGTTTGGCCAGAATGAAGGCATCGATCGGCGTGCGGACCCAGGCCGATTGCGTCGGCGGAACGGCCGGTCGCGAAAGCGGCATCAGCGACCACCATGCCGCGTCGATCGCGCGTTGATCGACAAGCGACAATCCCGCCGGCCAGTTTGCGCCCGACTCGATCCATTGGCGAATCGCGGCGATTTGTTCCGCGGTCAGCGGCGCCGCCCCCTTGGGCATTTCGGGCTTTTCACCCGATACGTATTGGAGCAGCAAGCTTTCGTCGGGCTTTTTCGGCTGGATCGCGGCGCCGCTTTCCCCTCCGGCCAGCGCCGCCTCGCCGGTGGCGAGCGACAATCCGCCTTTGGGATCGTCGCCTTGGTGACAATGCACGCAATGGGCTTCGAAAATCGGGGCAATCCGCCGGCGAAAAAAGGCGTCGTCCGCTTGGACCGGGCCGGCAAGGAAGCAAATCGTCACGAGCAGCGAAGCGCGAGCTCGTCGTCCACCCGCTGCGCGGGTGCCACGGCGCGGAGTGCGGAACAGGCGGAAATTGCGAATGGTACGCTGCATGGGGCCATTCTATCACGTTTGCAGCGCGGTTGCACCCGAGGGAACGGCCAGGTAGTGATACCGTTTGAAAAAGCGCCGGGAAAAAACGGCTAGCGGGGGGGGCGTGGCGGAAGGATGAAGGATGAAGGATGAAAGGGCTGGGCGAAGAGAGGGAAGAACGACAGGATGTCAGGATGATCAGGATGGAAGTCGGCGGCGATGGGCGGCGCTCATCCTGTCCAACACTGCCTGGCAATAACAATCACGGCGGCAAGGCGCCGCGGGGCTGGGGCTGGCTGACGAATCCGAAAAAGGCCCTCTACAACCGGATCTACCATCGCACGACCTTCGGCATCGAAGACCTGTTCAAGACCGGCCGCCGCCGCAAGTCGTCGGC
The DNA here is from genome assembly GCA_035531595.1 of Pirellulales bacterium. Classification (GTDB taxonomy): domain Bacteria; phylum Planctomycetota; class Planctomycetia; order Pirellulales; family JAICIG01; genus DATKSN01. The sequence continues at coordinate 11,057 of DATKSN010000096.1, forward strand.
GGGCTGTCTGATCGTGCTCGTCGTGGCATTGACGCTCGTCGCCGCGGCGTCCTGGAAAGTATGGAGGCGGAAGGATGGAGGCGGAAGGATGAAGGATGAAGCGGAGGAAGTAGTCGCCAGGCGTCGGCGCAGGCGCGGCAGACGAAAAGCGGCCCACCCGCTCCTGATCGCCGCAGGTAAGGCCGGCATGTTTTGAATTTACGACCCCGGGTTCGGCCCCCTCGACCGCTGTTTGGCCGGGCCGTCAAGAGATTCGGCGTGTGCAGCGGCAACGCCGCCCGCCCTGCAAGGGCGCGCTGCAACAGCCAGGGGCAACGCCCCTGGAACGACCACATACTAGCCCTGAAGGGGCGCGCGGTGCCACGTTGATCGGCAACGATATCGAATTCGCGCCGTGACGACGGCCAATCGAGAGGTCTGTGCTTCATCGATCGTCTGTCAGGCCCAGTTCGCCCAGCGACTTGGCTCGAAGCCCCTGCTTGAACAGCGTTTCCAGCCGCTCGGTCGGCAGCGATTCCAGGCGTTTCCGCACGGGCTTGCTGAGCGGACCGAAACGTTGTTCCAACAGTTCCCGCAGCCATTCCCGCCGGCCCTTTTCCAGACCCTTTTCCAGACCCTTTTCCAGGCCTTCTTCCCGGCCCTTTGCCACACCCTGATCAAACCATGTCGCGCGCATTTTTTTCACCCCCTCGTAAGGCTTGGTGGCCAATAACTCATTGAATTCGTCCCATTGCGATTCGTCCAACGGCAAGTACGCCTGCACGCATTCGCCCAACAGGTAGCGATGTTGTTCCGGCAGCGGTGCCTCGGTGATTCGCCGCAACGCTTCGGCGCCCAGCCAAACTTGCCGCTCCTTCGGCACCCGCATCAACGCCGACAGCGCCACGCCGAGCCAGTTTTCTCCCTTCACGTATTCTAATCCATCCAGGGCCGGCAAGCCAACATAGAGGTACTTGAAACGAATGGTCTCCAACTCCCAGATGTGCTCTTCGTAAACGTCGATCCCAACGCCGTCGAGACCCACCCGCAGGTAGAGGCCGATCGGGAGCACGGGCAAGTCGTATTTCGCGCGTAAATGATGGTACGCGCGCCCCATTCGCGGCCGCAGGGGCGCCACCCGATCCTGACCTTCGATTTCCACGTGGATCAACGCCAGCCACTGTGGTCGCTTCGCGGCCGGTTTGGTGCGCAACGGTTCGCGCGCTCGCACCTTCGCCACCAGGTCGAGCGTCCGCCGGCGGCCCTTGGGCGGGTCGGCGAAGATCTCCAGGTTGAGCCACTCGACGCGCTTGAAGTCGAATCGCTCCGCCCACGAGGAGAAGAACAACCGCAGGAAGTCGGCAAAGAACAGTTGCAACAGCGTCTTGAATCGTTGATCGTGATCATCCACGCCGCAGTCTCCCTGAAATCCGGCCAGTTTGTTTCGACGCCCGTAGCCCCGAACACCGAGTGTAACCTAGACCCGTGAACAGGCGGTAGTTTATCACCACCGAAAGGAGCCGGAATGAGACGGCCTACGCGAGATGATCCTGAAGTCGGTCTCGACCGACGAACGTAACACCCACTGAATGGCGGCAGGATGGGCGGTTTGGTGGAAGGTCGCTCGGAGCCACGGGGAAGTTGACGATGGTCCCGTAGCGGTGGTGGCCGCCCTTGACGCCGCCGCGCGCCATCCACATCGAGAACCCGACGGCGTTGTCGTCGTGGCTGCCGTTCCCTGCGCGCCTTCCGAGTGGCCGAATTCGCCGCCCCCGGCGGCTTCCTCCTCTCACGTTCGAAAGTGGCTGCTGGGCTTTCTCTGCTCAGTCCCACAGGCCACTTTGCGGGTTAATCATACCCACCAAAGGAGTTATTGCGGCGCAACTCTTTATGGGGTCATACGTTGCAAACAGGCCAATTGGCGCCTTTGACAACAAGGGCTTACCGCCGGGACGTGGATCGGTGACGGGCAGCAGGAGAAAGTGCAAAAATGGTAAAAGGGTAAAAGCAGACATCCATCCACCTTCGACCATTCCAGGCCGAGCGGCCAGTACGGTAGGATAGGTAAATCAGGTGGGCGAGCGGCGATTCAGGCAGACTTGAGACCGGCCGCGGCGGCGCAAGATCGTCGCCAAGAGCATGGTAGGCCGACAAAAAGCCGAATGGGCGCCGCGGCGCCCAATGGCCGAGGGGGCATAAAGGGGACAGGTCAGAATGTCCCCTTTTCCTGTCCGGCAGCCTGGCGGCACGGATGTCTTGCAAGCAGGCGCGGTAGAGGGCGAAGGTCTCGGCCGGCGTATCCAACACCGAGGCCAACAGGGTGGGCTGCGGCGAGCGGGCTGCGCTGGCCGTCTTTTGCGCTGCGCGAATGTCGTCGCCGAGTTGCTTGTCGCCACAGGTCTGGGCGGCCTTGGCGAGGCGGTCGAGCGAGGCGGCGTCGCCGCGCTCGGCGCCCAGTCGGCAGGCCATGCGCATCACGCCCGTCGTCGGCAGCTCCTTGTGCGGACGCAGCAACACCCGGTGCCCTTCGGCGAGCTGCAGGGCCGTGTCGGTCAACAGCCCCGCGTCGCCCTCGTGGACGGCGCGGGCCAGGTTCTCGTCGATTTGCGGCCCGAAGCCGGGGTCGAGGGTGGGCGCGGGAGCCGGTGGCAAAGCGCGCGACGACCCAGTGAGGAACGCCCCGCTGACTTGTTGGGGGATGTCCGCTTGTTCGTCCTCAGGGTCGGGCGTCGACGATCCGCATTGCGCCACGGATCTGCTTTCGGCAATCCAGACAAGCAGCGCCGCAAGACAGGCGGCGGCAAGCAAAAATGCGAAGGGATGTTTCTTCATGGTTGGTCCTCCTGGAGAGTAAAAGCGGATAAGCGACTCCATCCAGTTCGCCTGGATGGTGAAGCAGATTGTGAACTGTAGACTAGCCAAAAACGCATCTTATTCACCATCCAGGCGAGCTGGATCTGGATGGCGCCTTTTCAATCGGTTGTCGTACGGTCCTTTAGGGGGCAAACGGGGACGCAGCTCGTTAACAAAACCAGCTGCGCCCCTTTTCTCCGCGGGAGCAAGTTCTGTCACGGTCGCCAGTCGTTCCATGCCCGCCTGTCTTTGGCTTCTACCATCGCCTCGCCGCCAGAGAGACTTTGGGCGTCCGCATTCGCCGCTGGCCGCGCAGCGGCTTAGTTCAACGGTACTTAACGGCGGTGACCTTCACTTCAATTTCCCGATCACCGCTAACATTGATGTTTGAGGGTGGGGGAACTTTCGGGCTCCGGCATTCAGTCCAGACCCGAACTGTTCGCGGAAGAAAGATTCCAGTGCCCGGAATGATTTCCTCCATATCGTCCCATTCGATATGGTCCTCAGTTTCCCCTCGGGACGAAATTACATTGACCTGCACTGAGTTTTGCCGAAACACAGTCCCGAGCGGCAGTGTGATTGTATCAACACGACTAACGGCCGTCTGTCGTTCCCCATTTGCGTGGGTTCCGCCAGAGTGCGCATTTGCTTGAAGCGTGACGATAGTTTCCGAAGGCATAACAACTCCACCTCGTTTAAGGGCGATACTTTCCGCGGCCGGCACTTTATCTTCCGTGCCAAACAGAATGACCGACAGCAGGCGAACGTGTAAAACATCCTTCGTGGTTACTCGACACCCACTTCGCCGGATACCAAACGGCGACAATTGCATAACACCAACCAGTCGAGCCCGTTGTAGGCGGCATTGCCCTTGTTGGGCTTGAAGATGTCCGTGCAGCGGATCCAACGGTCGTCATGCGCCCAACCCGACGCCGGATTCAAACCGGCGCGCGGCCCACCGTCGGGGCACGCATCGAGGATCTGATCGATCGCGGCGACGTCGAAGGCGCGCGGAAGCGTGCCATGGTCGTCCGCATAAAGCATGGCCGAGAGATGATGATGGCACCTCATGGCAACGAGCTCCAGGTCACCTTGGGTCCAAACTTCACTTGCACTTAAGGCCATCAGAAGGAGGTGCAGGGCGGAAGAATTAAGCTCAAAATCCTTGTTAATGATGGGAACGTGAAGCGTCCGCCCGGCCAGTTCCGCAATCGTCGCGGGCGTCGTCGAATCGCTCCAAAGGGCGGCAACTGCGTTCAGCGGAATAGGGAAGCCTTCGATTCTGATGTGGGAATCGCGAAACCGATCGACTCCCGTGATCGCTTTATTCAAGCCGTTCGCAAGCGAGGCCAGCCATCGCATATCACTGCCGCGACGCGTTGGATTTCCGTTGGGAAGCTGCAGGATGAAATCGGTCCGACGCGCGTATTCAAACAATCGTGATGAGATCCCGCGCGATTGCTGAACGAAGGTGTCGTCGCCGGAGAGCTTGACGACGCTGTGCAGCCCCATCATCAGGCCGAACACCTGGTCGCCGCTTGGAGACGCATTCTCCTTCTCTGGATGCTGCCAATCCGAATTGACCGTCGTAAAACGGCCCCCAAGACGAGGGTCGGTCGGACCTGTGATATCGTCTCGCGCAAAGAGGCCATCCGGATTCGCATCACTCGAACCGAATCGAGAGTTTGCCTGACGCTCCAGCTCCTCGATCCCATCGAGAAGCTCCTTCACAAGGCGACGTGCGTCCGATGCATCTACTCCCGCACGCCGCAGCAGGGCCATTTCTGCGGAGAAGGCGATCAGCGCGAGCCCCATGTAGATTGTCTGGTCGCCGAACGTGATTTCATTGCCGCCGACGTCCGGAACGATCTCGACGGCAACCCTTCCGGAGAAGTAGAAGTTGTTGATAAACCGGCTCCGGATTAGCTGATATTTATCCCACCCATTCCGTAAAGGGTTCATTGCGTTGCTCCAAAAAAACGTGCGCGGACTGCGATCGTGACTAATTTCGTTACGCGAGGATCCCAGCTTCGACGAGGACCTCGATCAGTTGCAGGATGCTAAACTTGATTGGCCCGAATGGGGTGTCGATGCGCAGATTGACATCGCTTGGGTCGGGGTGCAGCAAGTCCACTGTTCCGCTTACGTTGGTCGTGTCGTCAATGAGGACGATGGTTTTCGTGCCGTCGAACGGAATTTTGATCTTCGCCGTCTGCCTGTGCCGCACGTCAACGCTAAAGTCCAGACGTGTCCCATCCAAATCGAGCTTTTTGACCGTGGCGCTTCCTTCGTTGCCTTGAGCTAAATGCTGAAAAAAGTCGTGAACGACTTGAGCATACGGCGTGTTTAGTAGGTGTTTTACCATGATTTCTCCTCCAGAATGAGTGAGTGTCGTTAGTCGAAAGCGGCGGCCCTGCCATCAGCCGCAGGCGGGATTAGTCGGATCGCAAGCCGCGCGGCTGGCGGCGTTGAGCTTGTCGGCGAGATGCTTGGCCTGGGCGGAGGCGGCGCCGGTGCTGGCGAGCTGGTTCAAGACTTGGGCCGAGCGAGGCAGCAAGGCGCCGCGCGAGCGGGTGGCGTGCAGGAGCGCGGTGCAGGTGCGGCGGGCCTGGGCTTCGTCGTCGGCGGCGGGCGAGGGCTTAGCCTCGCCGGCCAGGCAGTCTTTTTGGGCTTGGCTCAAGAGCGGCAATTCGGGCAGGGCGTCGGCCAGCGTCTTGAGCAACGGCCTGTCGTCGGCGAGCCGGGCGGCGCGGATGTCTTGCAAGCACGCGCGGTAGAGGGCGAACGTCTCGGCCGGCATGTCCAACACCGAGGCCAACAAGGCGGGCTGAGGCGAGCGGGCTTCGCTGGCGGTCTTTTGCGCCGCGCGAATGTCGTCGCCGAGCTGCTTGTCGCCGCAGGTCTGGGCGGCCTTGGCGAGGCGGCCGAGCGAGGCGGCGTCGCCGCGCCCGGCGGCCAGCCGGCAGGCCATGCGCATCACGCCCGTCGTCGGCAACTCCTTGTGGGGGCGCAGCAACACGCGCTGCCCTTCGGCAAGCTGCAACGCCACATCCGTCAACAGCCCCGCATCGCCGTCATGCACGGCGCGCGCCA
>DATKSN010000097.1:0-11442 GCA_035531595.1 Pirellulales bacterium
GCTACGTCTCTCCGATTTTGGCCGGAGAACTCCCTCGCTCAGTGGCCGAAGTGGCGATTTCATCCCACTTTCAACGCCTCGACGTAAACGGGGCGGGGTTCAAGACATACGTCCAAGGGCGGGGTTTACGGGGCGGGGTAAACGACCCTCGAAAATGAGACAGCGGGAGAAATAAAACGGGACGAACTTGGCCAAACTTCTTGGAGCGTAGCAACCTACCTTTCTCACACCAAAGTCAGTTCTCGGCAGATTGCAAGCCTTTGAATACATAAACCGTACAGATAAGTTAGCTTCACGCCGAGTGAAGCTGGATCATAATTGTACATCTATTTGTAAAAATAGTCAACCGTTAAAGTCAGGTTGCCCGGAAGGCCGATCCTACCAGACGCGGTGGGCACGGCCACGGCATTGTGGCGCAGGCACGGCATTGTGGCGCAGGCGTCCCGTCCGCGGCCCACCATCCATCCACTTCGCACCTGGGAAGAAGCCGACTGCGGCAAGGGGGGGGTAATGCGTTCTCGCGACGGCCAGTCGCCGCCGGCGCTCGGCTTCCTTACCGTCGTCGGGCACGAACCGCTTGGACTGTTCGGAGGCTACCTGGTGCTGAATCACAACGGCCGGCCCTTGGAGTTCCATTGCACCACCCCCGTCAAACCAAACCGCGCGCAAGAGATCCTCTACGGACCGACCCTCGAACCCTTTCTCTACGGCGAACAAATCGGCCGCGCGCTGGTCGAAAAAAGCAGCGTTGACGTCCAGCTCATCTGCACCGACCTGGCGGCCGTATTGGCGGTGCGCGAGCATGTGTCGCAGCCCGTCGCGCTGGTCCTGCCGCCGGAGGTCGAGGAGCGGCCTTGCCCGCCGCCCGGCGCGACGGCGTCTCGAAATTCGTTGCCGGAGAGCGGCCTTGAGGCGCGGCCCACACCGGCGACGCCGGCGTTCCGAATCGATGCCGCGCACGTTCATGGAATCCTGCCCGCGCCGTTTTCGTTGGGCCGCAATCGGTTGGCCATCGCGGCCGATCATGCCGACGATCGGCAACGTCTTGCCGGCGTGCTCGAATCGCTGGCCGGCCATTTCGACCTTTCCGAGCCCTTCGCTCGGATTCGCGGGGCGATCGACGAAGCGCGGCGGGGTGCCCGGTGATCCCTCTTGGAACCATCCTGTTCGTGCGGGCGCCGGACGTTACGCGAATCGAACATTCCTTCCCGCCCGTCGAGACGCGCGCGCACGGCGCCAATGTGCTCGCCGGCGGGCCGATCGAGGTCGTTTCGATCGCGCCGGCCCCCCTTCGCCCCGGTGTCGTTTCGGTGCCGCTTGGCAAGCCGGCGATCAAGATCTTCGGCTACTTGTTCCCACAGTCGACGTTGGCCGACCGCGCGCCGGCGTTGCCGGCGGCGCCCCTCGGCGCCAAGGTCCGGCGCGCGCCTCCGCCGGCCGCGACGCCGGCGACGTGTACGCGGCTCAAACCGCCCGGCGACGTGATCAAGCTGGCCGACCGGCTGTTCTACGTATTGCAGCCGCCGCTGGAGACGGTCGTCGCCGGACAGGCGCTCGATTTTCCCTTCCATCCCTTCCCATACCAGTTCGAGGGCATCGCCTTCCTCTACCCTCGTTATGCCGCGATCCTGGCCGATGAAATGGGGCTTGGCAAGTCGATGCAGGCCATCACGGCGGTTCGGCTGCTGTTGCACGCGGGCGAAATCCGCACGGTGCTCCTGGTGTGTCCCAAGCCGTTGATTACCAACTGGCGGCGCGAGTTTCAGCTTTGGGCGCCGGAACTGCCGGTGGTCGTAATCGAGGGGGAGCAAACGAAGCGGCTCTGGCAGTGGAAAACCGACTGCCCGGTGAAGTTGGCGAACTACGAGTTGCTGCAGCGCGACCGCGATGCGCTGGTCGAGCCGGGCTTGCACTTCGACCTGGTGGTGCTCGACGAATCGCAGCGGATCAAGAACCGCGATTGCGCGACCTCGCAGATTGTCCGCTCGATCTCGCGCAGCCGCAACTGGGCGTTGACGGGCACGCCGGTCGAGAACAGCCCTGACGACCTGGTGGGCATTTTCGAGTTCCTCTCGCCGGGCCACCTTTCGACGACGATGAAGCCGCGGCGCATGGGCCAACTGGCGAGCGATTACGTGCTGCGGCGAACGAAGGACCGGGTGCTGACCGAGCTGCCGCCCAAGATGTTCCGCGACGCCGACGTGACGCTCACGTCCGAGCAGCGCGAAACCTACCGCCTGGCCGAGGACGAGGGTGTGTTGCGGTTGACGGAGCTGGGTGAAGGGGCGACGATCCAGCATGTGTTCGAGCTGGTGCTGCGGCTCAAGCAGATCTGCAATTTCGACCCGGCCACCGGCGCCAGCGCCAAGCTCGAGCGCCTGGAGGCCGACCTGGAAGAGGTGGCCGCCAGCGGTCGCAAGGCGCTGGTCTTCAGCCAATGGGTCGGCACGCTCGACAAGCTTCGGCGGCGGCTGGCGCGGTTCGGTCCATTGGCCTACCACGGCGGTGTCGCCTCGCGCCGGCGCGACGAGGTGCTGCGGGAGTTCAAGGAGTCGTCGGAGCGGCGGGTGCTTTTGATCAGCTACGGCGCCGGAAGCGTGGGGTTGAACCTGCAATTCGCCCAGTACGTGTTTCTATTCGACCGCTGGTGGAACCCCGCCGTCGAGGACCAGGCGATCAACCGCGTTCACCGCATCGGCACTGCCGGGCCGGTGACCGTCACGCGATTCCTGGCCTTGGGAACGATTGAGGAGCGGATCAACCAGATCCTCGAGGAGAAGCGTGAGTTGTTCGACACGATTTTTTCCGACGTCGAGCCGCACCGGCACGCGGGCCTCACCCGGAACGAGATTTTTGGTCTATTCCGGCTCAAATGCCCCAGCGGCCCGCTCGACCTCGCCGCGTAGCCGGATTCGCAAGAATTCGGGTCGTCTGTAGCGGAATTCGTAATAATTCCGACCTTCACCTATCGCGGTTCGCGAATTCCAAGCACGCGGCAGGTTTCCTCGTAGCTCGCTTCCAAATCGAGCGGCCAGAAATCGGGGCGTAGCCCAGCGCACGCTCGCGCACGCTCGGCATGAACTTGCAATCCGCGGCGACTGTCATAAAATAGAGGGAACCTGCGGGCGTAGCTCAGTTGGTAGAGCGCTAGCTTCCCAAGCTGGATGTCGCCGGTCCGAGTCCGGTCGCCCGCTCTGAACGAAACACCCCGGAAATCGCGGTTTCGCCCGTGTTTTCCGGGGTTTTTCGCGCGCCGGCCTTCGCGTCGTCGTCGGCCTTGAAAGTCGCCCATCTTGCCAGCGAATGACTCCGAATGTCCCGTTTGCTCTAGAGTTGGTGCAAACGCTGGAGCAAACCAACCATCGGTCCCCGTCGCCTTTGCAATCGCCGATTCGAGTTGCGGTTTGGCGGCCCCATGCCGGCGCCGGCCTTCGCCGCAATCCAACGCTCCATGCTGTCGCGGTCGAGGTCGCCGAGATTGGCAAACGCGCATTCGGCGGCGAGACGGCCTGCCCTTGGAATTCTGCCAACGGGCAAATTGCTTGCCTTTGCGAGTGAAAATCTCGGCCCCGGCCGGTAACGCCTTCGTCGCGGTCTTGCGAAACAGACTTCCCCATCGTTCACTTCGCCTTTCGTTTGGCCAGTTCCAAGTTGAAGTAGGTTGCCAGCTTGTCGGCAATATCGAGCCGTAGCGACGTTTGCCCCCGCACGAAACGAATCAGGCTCGCCCGTGCAACTCCCGTTTCGGTCGCCAAGGTCAACAGCGGCACGTCGGCGGCCGCTTGAAAATTGGCCGCTTGAAAAGCGGCAGTGGTCATGGTGTTTTTCGTGTGATACACTTGATGCCATGAACATGGAAATGATTCGAGAATGGTTGCAACGCGCCCCTTTCGAGCCTTTCGAGATTCGGCTGTCGAACGGCGAAGTACATCAAGTTCGCCACCCCGAAAATGTCGCGCTCGGCAAGAACCGCATCATCATCGTTGATCCGGAAACTGACCGGGCGGTGCATTGCGCGTTGATTCACGTCAACAGCATTGCGGCGCTTCAGACGGCCTAGCAGCCAAACTCCGCCAGGTTCGCCGCGGCCGAAAACAGCAGCCTATGCCGGTTCCGGCGGTCGAGCTCGCCTTCACGGTCAATATCGAACCACACAAACGGCCAGCGCGGCGGCGGCATTCACCAGCCGGCGCGCTTGCCACGTCGGCCCCACGACGCGGAAGCCGTAGGAGCACGTCGTCACGTCGTCGGCCCCCCCGTCGTCCGGCGCTTTGAAGATGGCCAGGACATTGGACCTGTCGCCTTGACCCGGCCCTTTCGGGCGGTGTAAACTGCGCGCAATCGAGAGTGAGATGTTGTCGCCGCTTGGCATATTTGTTGGTTGAGGACTAAGGTACATGTTCATGAACGGCCGTTGGAACCGTCGGCTGGGTTGTGAAGGGTTGCTCGCGGCGTCGCGCAGCGATCGACGCGGCTTTTTGCGGGCCGGCGTGCTGGGCACGGCGGGCCTGTCGCTTGCCCAACTGCTACGCAGTGAAGCCGGCGGCAGTGAAGCACGGGCCGCCACCGACGAAGTTCGATCGCGCGAACCTTCGATCATAATCCTCTGGATGCGCGGCGGGCCGAGTCACATCGATATGTGGGATCCCAAGCCCGACGCGCCGGCCGAGTACCGCGGCGAGTTCGGCACCAGTACGACCAGGGTGCCGGGGATCCTGCTCTCGGACATGTTGCCCCAGTGCGGCGGCGTGATGGACAAGTGGTCGATCGTCCGCAGCTTGAACCACGGCGACGCGGGGCACTCGACCGGCGATCAGATTTGCTTCACGGGCTACCCAAGCGGCCCCAACCCCGACGAAAACGTGATGCCGAGTTGCGGCTCGATCGTCGCCGAGCAACTCGGCCGCCGCCGCCCCGATCTGCCGGCCTACGTGATGGTGCCCCGAATGGCGCCGGGCACCGGGCCGGCCTATTTGGGAGTGGCCTACAAGCCGTTCGAGACCGGCGCCGACCCGGCCAATCCAGGCCCGTTTCAAGTACCCAACTTTACCTTGGCCGAAGGACTCTCTTACGAGCGGCTCGGCGGACGCCGCGAGCTTTTGGGGAGCTTCGACCGGCTCCGCCGGGCCGTGGACGCCAACGGGCAGATGGAGGCCATGGACCGCTTCGCACAGCAGGCCTGGAGCATTCTCAGCTCGCCCGCCGCGCGCGATGCGTTCGACCTTGATCGGGAATCCGCCGCGCTGCGCCAACGGTATGGCTTTCAGCCGGCCTTCGACCCCGGCGCCGCGAACCGTTGCGGCGCACCGGCCTGGAGCCAACGCATCCTGCTGGCTCGACGGCTGGTCGAGGCGGGCGTGCGGCTGGTGACGGTTGATCTCCGCTGGTGGGATACGCACGTCAAGGGCTTCGACTCGCTGCGGCGCGGTTTTTTGCCGCGCTTCGACCAAGCCTATTCGGCGCTGATCGAGGATCTCGACCAGCGTGGACTGTTGCCTTCGACCTTGGTGATCGCCTGGGGCGAGTTCGGCCGCACGCCGCGGGTGAACGCCGACGCGGGGCGCGACCACTACCCCAATGTGTTCAGCGCCGCGCTGGCCGGCGGCCCCGTGGTCGGTGGGCGTGTCGTCGGCGAGTCGGACCAGCATGGGGCGTTTCCCAAGTCGAATCCCAAGTCACCGCAAGACGTTTTGGCCACGATGTATCGTTTCCTCGGCGTCGACACCGAGCGGCAATACATCAACGCGGCCGGCCGGCCGATCGCCGTGCTGCCCAGCGGCGCGCCGATCGCCGAGTTGTCGTGATCAGACTCCATTCAATTTTAACGACCCGACCAAAGGCTACTTGGACAGCGCGACGATATACTGCACGCGGCCAAGAATGAGACATTTTGTCACGAGAATGTGGTGGCTGGTGGCAGAGCGTAAGCGATGCCCCGGCTAGATAGTGACCGGGGCATCGCTTAGGCTCTGCCCCAGCCACCGTGAACGTCTCATTCTCGGCCGCGTGCAGTATAGCATAGCATGACATCGATGCTCACCAACGAAACGCGGAATCACGATTTTCCCACCTTGTCCGAAATGACCTACCTCAACACGGCGGCTGAGGGGATTCCACCTCGGGCCGTTGCCGAAGCGATCCAACGGTACATCGACGACAAGCAGCAGGGGATGGACGGCCGCGAGGCGCATTTCGCCCAATGGGAGGCGGCCAAGACGCTCGTTGGGCAATTCTATGGCCTCTCGGCTGCTGAGGTGAGCATCTGCTCGTGTTCGTCGGAAGCTTTTAACCTGGCGGCTTTGGCCTTGAGGTTGCGCGAAGAGGACGAGGTCGTGATCAACGATCTCGACTTCCCCGCCGGCGCCACGCCTTGGCTGCAAGCCGGCTCGACCGCCGAGGTCAAGATCTGGAAGAATCGCGAGGGGGCACTACGGCTCGAGGATCTGAAGGGGCTGATCGGCGCGAAGACGCGGCTGGTTACGGTATCGCTCGTGAGCTTCTTCAACGGCTTCATGTTGCAGTTGCCAGAGGTGATCGCCGCCGTGCGAAAGCACTCGCCGGCACTGGTGGCGGTCGATGTGACGCAGGCCCTGGGCCGCATTCCGCTCGACCTGGCGGGGGCGGACCTGATCGTGAGCAGCACGCACAAATGGATTCTGGCGACCCATGGTGGCGGGCTGGTGGGCGTGCCCGCCCACCGCGAGGACCAGTGGACCGTGCCGGCCGGCGGCTGGTTCAACCTCGACGACGCCTTTGGCCCGGCGCGATTCGAGCGCGCCGTGAGCCGCGCTGGCGCGGCGAGTTTTACCGTCGGCATGCCCAACTTCCCAGCCGTCTATGCGATCCGCGCCGCGCTCGACTACATCCAGAGTGTGGGTGTCGAGGCGATCGACCGCGCCGCGCGGCCGCTGGTGTTGGCCTGCCTGGAGGAATTGACCACCTTGCCTGTTGATCTGCTCACACCCAACGAGCCGGACCATGTGGCGGGCATTCTGGCCTTTCGGCACCCGCATGCCGAGGCGATCCATCAATGCCTGCAATCGAAACAGATCCACGTCATGAGTCACGCCGGGCGGTTGCGCGTCGCGTTTCACGGCTACAATACGATGGCCGACGTTGAGCGGTTCGTGGGGGAGCTGCGCGTGGCACTGCGCGTCGTCGGGTGACCACGTTCGTCGCGACGATTCCCGCGTGAAAAGCTGCCGCCCGAGCGCCAGCAGGACGCCCAGGAACTGGCTCGCGAGTTGGTCCGACAGAAGGTGCTGGTGGCGCCGCCGGTGGCGCCGAAGAGGCTGAGGTCCACACGGCCGCCGGGGGTGGCGTGGTCGATCCTTGCCGCCAGTGTTCGAAGATTGAACGGCGGTCAAAAAAAACTCCACAGCCGGTGGTCCGCCGGTTCCGCGTTTTCTCGCAGGCGTTGGCCCCCATGCAAAGGTCGGTGTGATGCACACGACCGTTCGAGTCGCGGCGGGGATAATTCTCATCGCACCAAGCCGTTGCGCCAAATATAGCGTCGGCCCCAGTGGCCGACGTTCTCACCGCGCTGCCGATTCCTCTCTGGCGGCACTACACGCCTCGTTTACTTCGCGCAATCATCACCGCGTCGGTTTGGGTGTTTTAACTGCCGGATCGCCGCCGTTCAGGCGCTGCGTCGATCAACGCGGCCGCCTCCGATTCGAGCGAGGCCTCGATGACCCAGTCTTGCCACGAGTAGTATTGTTTTGGGATTCCGGCGCCAGGGTCTTTGGCGCGTTGTTCCTGAAGCCAGGCACAACCTTCGTCGAAGAGCTGCCGCGCGCGGTCAAGCTTGTCGAGCTTCTGGTAGGCCATCGCCGCCAGAAACAAGAATTGCGGACCCGGTCCATTGGAATCGAAGAACTCGGCTGCTTTGGCCGCGTCGCCGCTGCGGAAGGCAATCGCCGCCGCGAGTCTCGGCTGCCAATAGGCGTCCTGCTTGTTGGCAAGCTCCAAAAGCTGCGGACGAATTTCGTCGGTAATCATGCCCGGAGCTTGCAGCATGGTGAGTCCACCTGCCTTCATCCACGCCCAGATTTCCGGCCACCACCCGGCGATAGCATTTTTCGGCGGTCTGCCGGCAGTTCGCTTCGTCGTGGACCATCGCGAAAATCAGCGCCGCGCTGCGCAGCCGCCACCATTCCTGGTTGGCCTCAACCGGCCCCTGCGCGATAAAAGTAGATCCAATGGTTGTCGCCCAGTCTCTCGGGCTTCAGCAGTTCGTCAAAGTCGGCGACTTGCTTGTCGTATTGTCCGAGGCGGCCGTAGATCTGGGCGCGATGTTCCAAAGCCGGGAAGGAGGGATCACCGTAGCGAGCTTTCTTGTCGGCCGCATGGAGGTCGGCAGCGCCCCAGTCGGCGGCGGCCGGCTCCCAGTGCTCGAGCTTCTCATGAATGGTAGCCCGCGCGGCAAAGAGCTCGGCGTCCTTGGTTTCCGGCGTCATCGCCCGGTCGTACTCGACCAGCGCGCGTGGCCAGTCGTGGTTCAGGGTGTGCAGTCGGCCGACGCCGGCCGACGCGTCAGGATGATGCGCAACCAACCGGTCGACCGCCGACTGATCGCCCCGAAGGTGAAAGGCTGCCGCGAGTTTCCGCCAGGGGTCGGTGAGCTTCAGCGCGGCAAAACGCCGGCGTTCGCGGTCAAACGCGGTCGCGTCGTCGGTAACCGCCAGACGGAAACGGCCGAGGTTGTTTCCAGGCAAATCTGGATTGTCGAGATTCTGGTGAATCACGAATCGCAATTCGGTTTCGCCAGCCGCAATCGGTTCGCGCAGACGCGCGACCAGCGATTGATTGAGTCCGATGCCGCCACCGTCGGGCGCCCAGATGGACCAGCCGCTGGGGCCGAATTGATGGTCGACGGCGTTGGGAGCGGGATTATCAATCTGCTCAAACGAGGCGACCGCGCCGTCCCAATCAATCCGCTGCCACTCCTTTCCCAGCGAGCGCTGGTAGGCCTCGATCTCTGAAACGAGAAAGTCCCCACTTCGACCGGGGCCGTAACTGGGCAAAGACGGATCGACGAGCGCCTCCAGCTTCAGCGCGGCAATCGGCTGCGACGTCACGCTGGCCCGGAGCTCGTAGCGATCGGTCGGCGGGTTCGTTCCGCCAGCCAGGACCGAGCCATCAGGCTCGAGCGTCAGCGTTGCTCCGGCTTGGGATTTCATTTCAATCGGCGTCAAGACCGTCCAGCGGGTCGTGTCAACCAGCAGCAAGTCGGCCATGATCTCTGCGGCCGGCGCGGTGGGTTCCAGGGCCAGCGACATTTCCAGGTCGCTCCGCGCCTGCTCAACCGCTCCTTGCTTGCGCAGGATTCCGGCACGGGCGGCATAGACCAGCGGGTCGGTGGATTGCGATTCAACCGCCTGATTGAGATCAACCAAGGCTTCGTCACCGCGGTTCAGCCCGGCAAGAATTCGGCCCCGCAAGCCGGCGTAATCCGACGAGCTGGTAGTCGGCTGTGGCACTTTGCTGAAGTCGGCGAGCGCTTCTTCATTGAGACCAATCGCCGAGAGCAGGCCGGCGCGCTCGAGCAGCAAAGCGCGGGTATCCGGCTCGTCCTTAATCGCGGCGTCCGGCTTGGGGAAAGCGAGGTCGCCGTTTTCATTAAACGTTGCTTCGCCAGGTTGGCCGTTCAGCAGATATTCGACTTTTAATTGTTTGACCTGGCCCTGCGCCGGGTCGCCGCCAAAGGCAACGTTGTAAGCCGAAATCGAAAAAGCAATGTTGTTTGACGACGGCGACCGCACCCGTCTTGCGTCGGCAAGCTGCGTTCGGAACAGCTCGGTTACGTCGCGCTGGACCTCGCCAGCCCCATAGTGAGCGGCGACGATGTATAGGTCAACTCTGTCGATTTTTGCATTCAATTCCGCCAGCCGAGCTCCGGCCAGCTTATTAGTCGCCTCGCGCCACACCGCCAGGCGTAAGGCCCAATCCTGCCACCCCTGGCTACCGGGAATCATGGCGTCCGGGTCGCGGTCGCGGTCGCGCTCTTTGCGGAACCAATCGTCGGCCCGCTGGAGGTACTGGCGCGCCTGGCTCGTCTCACCCTTGTCATACAAGAGCATCGCTGCCAGGCAGAGAAACTGAGGCTGCCCGGTGGTGTCGGATACGAGCGGCGCCGCCTCGTTCAGATTTCCGAAGCGGTAGTGAATAGCGGCTTTGAAGGGGCTGGTCCATTCTCCGCCTGCTGCCTCGGCCGCGCTGGTCAACCGCGCCGCGTTCGCCGGTGTGATCATGCCGGGCAGAGCAATGAAGTCGCTTACCAGAACGTTGCACCAGTTGGCGTCCTTGCTGTCGGCGGGAATGGCTTGAAACAACCGAGCGGCGGCGAACCTGGCGGCCGGCAGGTTACCGGCGATCAACTGGGCCGCCACTGCGTCGCGAGCGGCCCCCCAGGACGAAGTTAGGAACATCTGCGCGGTAAATAGCTCGGCTGCTTCGGCCGTTTGCCCCAGGCGGAGCTGGGCCTCGGCGCGCGCCAGCTCGGCCGCGCGCCGCTGGCCTTCGTCGGTCGAGCGTTCGATCACGCGCGACTGATCGTCGATTGCCGCCGCCCAATGCCGCAACTTCATCTGCGCATCGGCTCGCATGTTCAATAGCTCAACGTCGTCGGGGAAATTCGCCAGCGCGCCCGTCAACAGCTCGATGGCCGCCTGATATTGGTTCTCTTTGACGCGCTCGGCAGCCAGGTACTTTGTCTGCCCGAGGCGCAGCGCCTTGTCGTCGGGAAAGCGGTCCGGCAGTTGAGCGAACACGTCGCCCAAGGCTGCCGCCTCGCGGGCCAGGGACGCGCGGGCCGCATCGCCCGCGGCCAGTTCGACCGACCGTTTGAACTCAGCCATCGCCTTGTCGTGCTCGCCGAGGGCCAGATAAGCGCCTGCCAGTTTCAGCCACGGGTCGTCGGCCGCCTTCGCCGCGAGTACGGTCTTCCACCCTTCGCCGCCTGCGAAAAGTCCCAGATCAATGAAGCCAGGGCCTCCATCGTTTCGACAATGCACGGCCAAGGTGTTTGTGCCCGGCACGACGAGACTGGGTGAGACCGCATCGAGCGCTATGAGCACGTATTTGAATTCGATGTTTTGACTGATCAGCCGTTGGCCGTTCAAAAAGACCTCCGCGGTATTATCGACCTTGAGCCGCAGGTACAGGACTTCCGCCTTGTCGTTCAGGGAACCTTCAAAGCGGCGCCGCAGCCATAGCTCTGGCGTCGACCAAGCGGTGCGGGCAGGCTTGTCGCCAAAAGGAGCCGGGCCTTCCTTCCAGAGCGAATCGTCGAAATTGGTCGTAGCCGTCCAATCTATAAAACTGGCGCTGCGGAGATTTCTGATTTCAGGTAAAGGTTCGGCATGGATGCCGCTGAACAATTCAAACAGGACGTGCGCGATGGTCGGATCGGGGCCGACCGGGTAATCGACCTGTTCATCA
>DATKSN010000098.1:0-9563 GCA_035531595.1 Pirellulales bacterium
CGTTCGCGGTGCGCGCCCAGGGCCATCGGCCACCGCGGATCACGACCGGCATCAAAAAAACCTCGCGCCTCGGCGCCGGCCCCATGGCACGCGCGACCCCCGTCGCCGTAAGTCCTTGCCCCGCTGGCTGAAGTGCCATTCACTCCAGCCTGTCAGCTCGGTCACTCTTGCCAAATAGCGGTTGGCGCTGGTAGTATCCTGCATCGCGGTGTTCCTTCCGTGGACTGAGGCTTAAATCACCCACAGTTTCACAGAGGAACGCCGTTTTCGCCAAGACCAGTTTTTGGAGTGACGTGCCACCATGACGCTCTTGCGACACCCACGACTTCTCCGGGGGCCACATTTCATGCGTGCTAGCAGAAACGAAACTGGGGCCACCGGGCGTGGGGCATTCTGAGCACCGGATCGCGTGCTAGCAGCTAGCAGTCGTCGGGTTTTCTGGTTTTTCCGGCCTATCCACGAGCGGGATGGCGGTCACCTCCCTTTTGAACTGCCGGTCCATTATCTGAGACTATGGACGTTTTTCACCGGTTTTTCCTGGGACTGGGTGAATCGCACCCGTGCGGAACGGCTCCGCCGGCAAAACGGACTGCCAGCCGCACGAGGCGGCAAGCGACGCCGCCTCAAGCAGGTTGCTCTGCCGCTGGCGTAGCACCGCCGACAACGAGGAAGGCCGTTCCAGCGAGTCGGCCGCCGCTCCCTGGCAGGTGAACAAGGGGATCAGGCTAACGGTCTCGGTCTCCCCGTCAAGCCTCGCCGTTTCGATTTGAGTCGTAAATCGCAGCAACGGGTCGTCCAGCTCGCCGGACGAAAGCAATTTGCTCACCAAGGTTTCGATCATGCGCTGTTCCATACTTCGGAAAAAGATGCGACCTGGTTCCATACGGTCACGCTGACGTCGTCGCGCCATGTGGTCGCACGCAGACTGCCGTCACACTAACCCGCAGCGCAAGCAAGGTAATTCCAACGCTGGGCCTTGCTTGCGCTGCGGGTTAGTGTTGGATCATGAATAATCTGGGCTAGAAGATCACATAGGCGGCGGAATAGAGTGCCGTGTAAGCGGCGAGAAAGAAGCCGCACAGGGCGAGGAGCGCGGCACGCAACGGGCCGGGAAAACGCAGAAGCACCTGACCTAGGACGGGGTAGATTGGAACGACGATGGCCACGAAGCGCCCCATCGAACCCATCCCCATTTCGTAAGCGCGTGTCACGTAGGGAATCAGCAGCAGCAGCGCGCCGAGGGATGTTTCCTCGAGCGAAAGCCACCGGCACCATGTGCCAAATCCCAGAAGCGCGATGGCCCCCGTGAAAAAAATCGGGTTCGCGAAGTGCAGACTAAACCAGGGCATTTCGCTTTTGTCCCTTCCCCAGTACGCCGGGGACTGCCTATCGTAAACTGAGTGGATAGGCTCAAGTGTAGCGAGCGCGACCGCCTTTTCGTACCAGGGCACCGCCGGGCGGATCCTCCACTCCGCTTGCGCCTTGACGAGGCTATCCGATTTTGCAATTTGCAATTTGCATTTTGACTCCATTTCGGCGTCGAGGTCCTTCTACTTGGCTGGCCTGGGCAGTAAACTGGCGGCGTGGGCTTCTCCGGCTTTTAACGCTCCGCCCGTGTCACCAGCATCCGACCACGAACCCGCCTCGCAGCCACGCGCAAGCGCCCTCGACGTTTGGCTGAGCGCACTCCCCTATTGGTATTTGACCGCGCTGCTGGCGGCACTCGGCTTTTCCTTCGGCTTCTACTTCGTTCAGCCACGGGGCGGCGCGGTCGCTTTAGAGCGAGATTGGCTCGACGCCTTTACCTGGATGGATGGCCGCTGGTACAAGCAGATCGCCGCGGAGGGCTACAAGTACGATCCCGACAAGGGGACGAACATCGCGTTCTTTCCCGTTTATCCGCTGCTGGGGCGGGCGCTGGTCAGCGTCACGGGTTTGCGCGCCGAAGCGGCGCTGCTGATCGTGTCGAACCTGTCGTTCTTGGCCGCGCTGGCGATGTTGGCGCGCTACGTCCGCGAGCGCTATCCCAATTCCCCCACGGATTTGTCCGACTACACCGTTTTGACCGCGGCGATCTTTCCGACGGGCTGCTTCTTTCGCCTCG
Source organism: Pirellulales bacterium (assembly GCA_035531595.1). Lineage (GTDB taxonomy): Bacteria > Planctomycetota > Planctomycetia > Pirellulales > JAICIG01 > DATKSN01. The sequence continues at coordinate 2,105 of DATKSN010000098.1, forward strand.
CCTATAGCGAATCGACGTTTTTGCTCTTGGCCGTGCTCGCCATGTACGCCATGCGGCGCCGTTGGCCGCTGTGGGCGATCGCCCTCATCGTCGGCCTGGCGACGGCCACGCGGCCCGTCGGAGTCGCGCTGCTCGCGCCCTTCGCCATCCACCTTCTTCGCCGCGGCCCGCACCAACGCGAAGTGTCAGCGAGGCAGCTACCCGAATCCCCTGCCCCCGCCGGCGCGACGCACGGGCCCGTCGAGGCGCAACTTTCCTCTCTGTCTGGGAGAGAGCGGATAAGGGTCGCGGTGAACTTCGCGCCCGGTTTTCCTCGCTTACGCTTCGGCTTAGTCTGCGCGCGTCTCGTGCTCTACCTGCCTTTGGCCTGCTGGGGCTTCGGCGCCTTCACGGTCTACCAATACGCCGCCTTCGGCGAACCTTTCGCCACCGTGAAGGTGCAGAAGCACTGGGGCACGCCGGCGCCGTGGCGCGAGAAAGTGGTCGCCCTGGCCACCCTCGCGCCAGTGCGCTCGGTCTACGACCCGCGGTCTTCGGCGTTCTGGGCGCTCGGTGACGACCACGGCATCCCGTGGTTCAGCCTGCAATTCGCCAACCCGCTCTTTTTCGCGGCGGCTGTGGCGCTCATCGCTCTCGGCGCATCCCTCTCCCTCGCGCGTAGGTCGGATGATCGTTGCCGCGCGAGTTGGCTCTCGATGGAAGAAGTCTCGCTCGCTATCCTGCTCCTGCTCATCCCCTACGTCACCCGCGCCTACGAGATGCGCATGGGGTCAATGGGCCGCTTCACAGCTGTCGTTTTTCCGGTCTTCCTCGTCATCGGCCAACTGTTGGTCCGCCTGCCCGGTCCGTTGCGGGCCGCGCTGCTTGCGGTCTTCGGCTTCTTTCTGGCCGCGTACACGGCGCTTTACGTCGCGCGGTACGGGATCTTCTAGGCTATCAGGCACACCAACCGACGGGAGCGGGGGCAAGTAAGAACCGAACGAAAACGCAAGTGCCGCAATCAGACCGGCCAGATACCAATCGGTGGCTGCGACCAGCGAAATATCGCCCGCGGAGCGGGTGCAAGCGGCCGGCGTCATATCGCGTGGATTTGGGGAATTCGCCACGGTCGTGCTCACGCTGCCTAACTCAAGTGGTGTTCCGCTCGATGTCGATATATGCCGAACGCGAGGAGCCCGGACCAAAGCATGACGCCCACGGCCGACCCAATCAACCCCAGCCGAAACGACACCGGTTCGTACCCAAAGACGACTTGGTGCCTTCCACCTGGTACGCTTACGCCGCGAAAGACTCCGTGTGCGCGATCGACTGCCGCCTCATGGCCGTCGACCGTGGCCCTCCAGCCGGGATACCACGTATCGGCAAGCACCAAACGCCCCGCCGTCGCGACGTCGACGTTGATCGCCATGCGCGTTGGAAGGTCGTCTACCACGCGAACCGTTCCCGGCTTGCGTTCGCGCATGCGGTCCAAGTTGCGATATGGCACGTCTTCGATAAGCGCATCGACCATCGCCACATCATTCACGTCGACGAATCGCAATCGTGGTAGCGCGGCGGGCAATCGTTCGTATTTCCCCTCGTTCGCTGACCAGAGGAAGGCGCACGCCGCCAGCGCCAAAGCGCGTGGTGAATCGGCTTCGATCGCCTTGTAAAGCCGCGCGGTCGCCCCGGGCAATACCCCCCCGTCGTACGTGGCAACCGACAACCGGCGGCCAGGGATCGTCGCCCGCACCCACCGGGAATACCGGGGAATACCGCAGGCCGTCGTAGGTGATACGCGGAAAATTCGGCGCGTCGACGGACCTGGCCGTCGAATCGGCCGGTGGCAGCTTCACGCCCAGCGATTCGCGCTTCTCCATGCGGAAGTTTCGGACGTTGAAGTAGCCGACGTCAACGGCGGCGACGCAGATGAGCGCCACCGAAATCGTCCAGCCGCGCAGCCGCCCTACGGTCGACAACGCGAATACCACCGCGAGATCGAAGGCCAGCATCATCCAGAGAGCCAGGTCGTGGGCCAGGTGCGTTCGCAAGTACTGTACGTACCGATCGCCATCGAACGCCGGAGCATGGAACACCGCCGCGTACGCAATGACGCTTGCCCCGGCGAGCAGGACGGTCACGAATCGCGTCCGAGCAGCGCCGCCGGCCCGCGCCTCTCCATGCGACAGGGCATCGAGGCCTCTTGCCGCGAGCAGGGCCACGGGCAGAGAAGCGACACAAAACACTCGGCCAGGGCAGCGGAAGAGTAACAATCCTGGCAGACCTCCGCCGAGCACGGCAAATGCCGGCGTGCTATCACCAAAGGCGACGCCAAGCGCCAACACAATGCTCCATGCCGCCCCAAATTGCCAACGCGCCGCCGCGGCGCGCGACAGCCCGTATGCGGCGAGCGCAGGCGCGGCGAGTCCAAGGTAAACGACGCGCTCGTGATAATGGTCGCTGCCGTCGAATTGCGGCACCCGCGCAAAAGGTGATCCGTTCAGATAAGGCATCAGCATCCTGGCGGCGTCGGCCCCGTCGAGAGCGTAGGCGCCACCAAACCGGCTAGTGCCGCGCCCCGACTCGCGCAGTCCGTCGCACAGTAACTCGATAGCGGGGACGAGTTGCACTGCCGCGATCAGCGCCACGGCGATTCCCGCGACCGCGACCCAACCGATGACGCGTCCGCGGTGGCGCGCCGCCTGGCCCATGCCCAGCGACCATGTCGTCACAAGGGCGCATCCTATGAACGTGTAATAGAGAACCTGCGGCTGGTCGGCAAGCGCGCACAGCGACCCCAGCGCCGTCAACTGTGCGGCCGCCATCGGCCCCGGTCGGGCGAGCAGATTCATCAGCGCGAGAAAAAACCAGGGGACGAGCGCCGACTGGTACACCATGCTGACATGTCCCTCAGCGAGGTGGCCCATTAGAGCCCCGCTCCATGTCAGTACCATCGCGCCGTATGCGGCACTGACGCGGGATATGTCCAGATGCCGCGCCAAAAAATAGGCGCCTGAAAAGCAAATCAAGAGATGTGCGAAAAGCGAGAGCTTCAGCCCCCAATTAGCTCCGCACGCCACGACCAGCGGGGTCGCGAGCGGGTAGCAGAGCGAAGCTTGTTGCGCGGCGTGCAAGGGCTGGCCACATCCCACATAAGGGTTCCAAAGCGGCAGCCGCCCCGCCAATAATTCTTCACGAGCGAATTCCGCTAGGGGCAGGTGCAGCGACCCAAAATCGCGCGCCGGATCGGACACAATCGAGTCGCCGGCCGCCAAAAGGCCAACGAAGGGCGCTACGCATACGATGCACAGCGCCAACGGGATCAATCGCGGGAGTAGAATGACGATGCCCTTTCGGGCGTCATGGCTCATGGATTTGGCCCTCAATGCCAGGCATCGTCGCCCACGATTTCACCGCCGTTGATCGTCCCTAAAGCGCGATAGACCCTCAACTCGACGCGGTCGTCGATCCATCGCACCGAGCCGTCGCAAAGAGCGAAGTTCAGCCCGCCGGGGTGCCAACTGCGAAAGCTCCAAGTGTTCGGCCAATCGGTCGGGGCAAACTTGAAGACGTTTGGCGGGATCGCGCACGTGCCGTAGGCGTTGTTGGCGTAAGGCCAGGAAAGCCAGACGTTCGCCTCCGGCAGATCCTCGCCAATCAAGAGGGTGTTGCTCGTTCCGTCGAAGATGTTGTCTTTACCGCGGCGCGTTTTGTAGTCGGAGCGAAACATCGGCCCATCGCCGTCATCGACGCCGTCATAAGAACCGTTGGTTCCCTTGTTCGGCCATTGCGTGGAGATCCACGGGCTGCCAGGCTGCGTAAGGTCTTTTCCCCAATTCGATCCGCTGACCGCCTTGTACGTGGTGCGGCCGACAGGCATGCCGTCGAGATTTCCCGCGTCGCTGCGCGGACCATCGCTGAGCCAAGCGCCCGTCGGGCAAAGCAGGATTTGAAGGCCTATACTCGTGGCCAAGCTCTTGTCAAGGGGGGCGTCGCCTATCCTGCCGGTGCGATAGGCGTCGCCGCGTTCGAGGAATGGCAGGATGAGGGCCTCCCAACTCCAGGCCCTCGAGGTTGTCCCTACGCCGTACGGTCCGCCAAATCGTCCTGGCGGATAGCGGCCGTGCGCCGCGTGAAATTCGTCAACGGCCAGGGAGAGTTGCTTGAGGTTGTTCTGGCACGCCATGCGCCGGGCCGACTCGCGCGCCGCCTGCACAGCGGGAAGCAGCAGGGCCATCAACATGCCAATGATGGAGATGACCACCAACACCTCCATGAGCGTAAACGCCGCCCTGCGGCCCAACCCATGTGACTTCGGACGGCCCCGCTCGACGACACCTCGCGACGCGCAGCGTGAAATCGGCATGTTGGACCTCCCCGTCACCGCTTTTGCGCCACGACGAAGAGGACCGCCCCCTCTTCTTCGTCCATATCAAGCCGCTGGAACATCCTCCAGCACCACCGCTCAAACCACAGAGGCCGCCAAACGCGCAGCGTGCCGAATGGCCGCCAGAGGCGGTAGGGCCACGCCGTCGCGAGCCAGCAGTCGAACCGCCGCGCTAAGCCCGGTGCAATGATCTTCCGGCTGAGCACGACGTTAAAGCCTGCTTCGGCCAGCCGCGCTTCCCACCATTCGCGCGATTCCAGCACGCGGTGGCGGAAAACCGAATCATGAACGCGTAAGTAGCGCCTCGCTAGCCAGGCAAGTCCTAATCGCCGCAGGAGCCGCGGATAAAACAGGTGCTCATGCACGTCGGCAAGGACGATCGTGGCTACGAACCGTCCCCCTGGTGTTAAAACCCGATACGCTTCCGCGAGCGAAGCGACTGGCTCGGTAAAATGCTCGCAGACGCTTACAGCGAGCACGCTGGCGAAGCTCTCGCCGGCGACGGGCAACTGCGCGGCGTCGGCCTGGACCAGGGAACGGAACCGCCCCTGCGTCCGCGCCCTCGTTAGCGGCGCGATTGAAACATCGACTCCGACGTCAAGCCGATCGCGCACCGCGTGGCTTGCGAATTCACCCATGCCGCAGCCTAGATCGAGCACGGGTCGAGTGAGCTCCAACGACGCAAGGTGGCGGCACTCGGCGGACCGGAACAGAGCGTATGCCAACGGTGCATTGCGGAGATAGCGGCCGAAAATGGCTGCCAGCGGTAGGAACCAGACCGCGTTACTTTCACAGACCATTGGGTCGCACGACGGCGTCATCTCGCAGGTCGACATACACATCCCCCCTCGCCTCACTACGCGGCGTCGCCGCGGGCCCTTAGCACCCCGACTCGCCTGCACAACTTGTCATCGTTACGGCGATACCAAATCATACGTATTGCGCCATGCATCCGATGGGTTATCGCTGACGCATGTCGCGGCTCGATCTGGATCGTTGCTCGTGAACGTCACAAAGCGCCCGACGCTACCGGGTAGTCATCACGTTGGCTGTACGCTACGGTTACGGTAGCGTCTCCAAAGCACGAACACAAGAATCATGAGAACCGCGCCGGCATTGACGAGAAACAACAGCGGGGCCCATTCCGCGTTAGCGCTGGGCAGATATTTCTTCGACTCCAGGGCGAGTTCGCTGATCTCCCCTTCCGCCTCTCGTGCGATCCGGTAAGTCTCACCGCTCCGGAAATCACCCACGAGACAACCCGCCGGAATCGACACCTTAAAATCATCGTCAGTCACCTGATTGATGGAAATATCGAGCAGGTCCATCCGCAATTCCAAGAATACCTTGCCGTGGTATCGCTCGGGCCAAGAGCGCCGGCCAAGCATCTGACGCAGAACCTTCCGCGGGACGAACACCTCCGGGAAGGCCTCGAACAACTCAAGCATCAGGTATCGAGCCACGACGCCGTCGTCGAGAATCTCGCGCTTGCGTATGGCGCATTGCAGCGCCGGGTCGACCCAGATCCGGTCATAGGGGGATTCCAGGACATGACACCAGGCACCGTGGACCAAGTCTTGCGCCGGTAGTACCTTGTAGGACGACGCGGCTCCGTCGACCGGCCTGATGCAGTGCGGATAGATCCGGGAGGTGTCTAAATGCGCCAGCGTTCTATCGCTCAGCGGAATCTGTAGCACCTCTACGGGATATAACTCTTCATTGTCCACCCTGTGGTGCTTCCCCGGTATCAGATGCGCGTCCTTCACGCGCCACGCTCCCGCCGGCGTACGATCCGCGAGCAGTTCAACCGTCATCCCATCGTCGAAAACCCATCGCACCTCCCCGAGCTTCCTCGGGTCGACACGCAACGGCGTCTTGCGCTGAAAGCGGCGCTCGCCGTCATAGGCGAACTCAACCTCGTAGGGTTCGAGACCGAGCCGGTCGGTCTCCTTGGGATAGCTTTCGAGGAGCTTCCACTCATACCGGTACGTTGCATGCACGTTCTTTATCCGCTCTTGCCGGCGCTCAGCAATCTTCCATATTTCATGGACCGAAAGCGTGGCGACCGGCGCGGCGCCTGCTGCTGAAGCAGTTGCCTCGGAAAGGACAAACGCGATCGTCGACGCGACGATCGCTGAAATTTGGCAATGGACGACCATCATAATATATCACCTTTGGCCTGAGGCAAACACTATTCCTCCGGTGGCGTTCTCGCCCCGACTATCCCACCGGACGCACCGGACACCGCGTGGCCGGGTCCGGCCTCGAGCTCCGCCAAAACCATTTCCCACGCGTCAGGATGCCACGCGCGCAGCGCAGCGCCGGCGTGCGTGTATGCCGAATACCGATCTCCAATGCGCGCTAACGGCGCGTCGAGGATATCTTCGACAAGGTACGCGCAACCTCGATCTACAAGGATTGGCTCAACCGACAGCTCGCGTGGCAGGAGCGCCAGCCATTCGAGCGTGTGCCCAGTGACGGTCGTGCTGGCGCGCGCTGGGCTCGAATGGGCGTTTCGTTCCGAGCGTTCATGCGACCAACTCGCATTCCATCCACCGCCCGGAAGCGCACTCTGACGAACGCGCCTCACTGCCTCGCGCAACCACTCGACCGCCGCGTGCTTGGCTTCAGGGCTAAGCGTCGGCTGGCGCGTGTCGGCGGCCAGAACGACCGCCAGCGCGAACGGCACATGCGTACCAAAGCAACTTCCCGCGCCGGGCTGCTCTCGGCAGAGCGTCAGGCATACCTGGTCCACATTATAGCGCTGGCCGTGCTTGTTCGTCCAGGCCGCATGCGGCGGCAGGTAGAGGGCGAACGCGACGAGGCTCCAAGGCAGCTCACGGTCAAGCCGGAACTCGGCGAGCGAGCCGCGGACCACATCCGCAATGGTGAAACGGTCGCCACCCACGACGACGTCGCGGCCGCTTTCGACGCCCAGCAAAGCCAAAACGGAGGGGTGCAGTCTCGCTGGCGCGCGTGAATCTAGCGGTTTTGGCGTAGTTTATCCGAAGAATCGCAGGGAGTTGGTATTGATTTAAAGGGCGCCTTTCGGCGAGAAGTAGGATTTTGTGCTCGATCCACTTCTCACTGGGA
>DATKSN010000099.1:0-5022 GCA_035531595.1 Pirellulales bacterium
CAGAATGAGACGTTTTGTCACGAGAAGGTGGTGGCTGGTGGCAGAGCGTAAGCGATGCCCCGGCTACATAGCGACCGGGGCATCGCTTAGGCTCTGCCCCAGCCACCGTGAACGTCTCATTCTCGGCCGCGTGCAGTATAGAACCTTGCCACAATGAGCAAAGCAAGTGGTTACTTCAGAAACTGCTGGCACCAATAGATCCGTCCGTTGCGGGCAACGAACGCGGCGACGCCGATTCGGCGGTGGCCGGCGCTGAGGATATTCGCCCGGTGCCCCGGCGAATTCATCCACGATCGCACCGCTTCCGCCGCTGATTCCTGGCCGAAAGCGATGTTTTCGGCCACCGGCTGGTTGGTGTGCGTTAGCGTCTGCCGCGTGGTCATCCAGATGGCGTGCGCCCGAGCCGACTTGACCAGGTGCTGGTCGACGGCGAGCGAAGGCAGGCCATACCGCCTGCGCTCGGCGTTCGTATGTTGAATGATCAGGTGTTCGACCGCGTGAAGTTCCAACGTCTCGGCGGCTGGGGCCTGGAGTTTGGTCTCGGCCTTCGCATTGGGAATCTCGCCCTTGAAAATCAAAGGGAAAGCCGAAACGGCGATCGACAGCAGCGATTCCAACAGCATGTTTGACTCCAAGAAGGGTGTAAGGTGGGCAACGTGGCGTGACTTTACCGGCGGAGGGGCGAGTTTAGCGGACTGAACCCAGTCCACAAGGGGGCACTCTGACGTGGTGTTTCCCCCCTTATTGATGGACTGCACGTTCCACGCTCCGCGTGGGAACCTGGAGCTTGGGAACAAGAGATCCCCTCATTGCGGGGTAATTGCATTTATGCGGGCGTTTGTTATTGTTGCCGGTTCCGCGATGCGGCCGCCTGAAACACAAGAGTCACCCCCCAACGAAGGAGACAACCCATGTCAATGTTCATCGGAGAGGCCCTGGCCGGCGACGGCAACGAGATCGCCCACATCGACCTTTTGATCGGCAGCAAGGACGGACCCGTGGGCAACGCCTTTGCCAACGCGCTTGCAAGGCAGAGCGAAGGGCATTCAAATCTGTTGGCTGTGCTGGAGCCCAACCTGGCGGTCAAGCCGGCAACCGTGCTGATCACCAAGGTGACGATCAAGGGAATGAAGCAGGCGGTGCAGATGTTCGGCCCGGCGCAGTCGGCGGTGGCCAAGGCGGTGGCCGACTCGGTGGCCGCGGGCGTGATTCCCAAGGCCCAGGCCGAAAACCTGGTGATCGTGTGCGGCGTGTTCATTCACCCCGCCGCCGCCGACGACAAGAAGATCTACGAATACAACCTCGAGGCCACCAAGCAGGCGATCGTCAGTGCGATGGCCGGTAAGCCCACGGTCGACGAGATGATCGCCGGCAAGGAATCGGCCAAGCACCCCTACCGCGGTTTTTAGAAAGCGTCGATACACGCTTCGCGGAACGCCGCGGAGGGCGTTCCCTACAGATGGGGACGCGGAGCGTCCGCGGAGCCGTTCGCACGCGGAGCGTGGGAACGAGCCGTTGGCGAATGTCTATGAACAAGCCCAAAATCCTGCTTCAACTCGACACCGACGCGCAGCCGAGCGTGTTCGACGGCGTGGTGGCGATCGACGCCGGGGTGGAACACCTGCTGCGTCACGGCGGGATTACGGCCGCCAACGTGCGCGAACGGGTGCATGGGGCGATCTTCACCCGTGGTCCGGCCGAGTTGCGTTCGACCGCGATTTTCGTGGGTGGTTCCGACGTGGCCGCCGGCGAAGCGGTGCTGGCGGAGATCCGTAAGACGTTCTTCGGGCCGTTGCGGGTCTCGGTGCTGCTCGACCCCAATGGCGCGAACACGACGGCCGCCGCCGCGGTCTGGGCCGCGGCCAAGCACGTCGCGTTGGCCGACGCGCAGGTGCTCGTTTTGGCCGCCACGGGGCCTGTTGGTCAGCGCGTCGCGCGGCTCTTGGCGCGGCAGGGCGCGGTGGTCCGCGCCGCGTCGCGCTCGGCCTCTCGCGCGCAGGCGGTTTGCGATGCCGTCGCTCGGCAGGTGCCGGGTGCGAAACTCTCCGCGCACGCTTGCGCGTCGGCCAGCGAGACCGAAGCCTCGCTCCAAGGCGCCGAGGTGGTGATTGCGGCGGGGGCGGCGGGAGTCGAGTTGCTTTCCGAGCATTCGCGGCTCGCCGCGGACGGGCTGAAGGTGGCCATCGACCTCAACGCCGTACCGCCCGGAGGGCTTGCCGGCGTCGACGTATTGGACCGCGCGAAGGACCGGCAAGGGGTCGCCTGTTACGGCGCGATCGGCGTCGGAGCGACCAAAATGAAGCTGCACAAGTCCGCCATTGCCCGGCTGTTTGAAACCAACGACCGAATCCTGGACGCCGAGGAGATCTTTGAATTGGGAGCTGCGCTGTAGCCAACTGCGGTGGACGCCAACGGGCGTTGCTGCTATATCGCACGCGGGCAAGAATGAGACTGCCAATCGGACGGCTCCGTTCGCGAAAACGACATGGAAACCTCGCTGCACCGCGAGCTGAAGCAACTCTACGCCGGCCAGGCGGAGAGTGGGGCGCAAGTCGAGGTCCGCCACGGCAACTACCGAATCGACGCCGTGGCGGGCGACGAACTGGTCGAAATCCAGCACGGTTCGCTGGCCGCCATCCGCGACAAGGTACGGGTGCTGTTGGCCAAGCACGCGGTGCGCGTGGTCAAGCCGCTCGTGGCCAGCAAGTTGCTGGTCAAGCGTGCCCGGCGTCATGGCCCCGTTGTCGACCGCCGGCTCAGCCCAAAACGATGCACCCTCTTGAGCCTGTTCGACGAACTGGTTTACTTCACCAAGGTTTTTCCACACCCTCGATTGACGCTCGAAGTCGTGCTGGTCGACGTCGAGGAGTGGCGGCGCCCTGGTCATGGTCGTCGCCGCCGCTACCGGGCGAACGATTTCGTCGTCGAAGACCAGAAGCTCATTGCCATCCGCGAGGTCCACTCGTTCCGCACGGCGCACGACCTGCGCCTCTTGGTTCCCAACGAACTTCCGTCGCCCTTCCACACGGGGCAGCTTGCCGAAGTGATCGGCGTCGCCCGCTGCACGGCGCAGCGCATGGCCTATTGTTTTCGAGAAATCGGCGCCGTTCGGCAGGTCGGCAAGCTGGCCAACGCCTGGCTCTATGAATTCATCGAGCCGGTCGCTCGAAAGCGGCGAAAACGCGCAGGATGAAGCGCGGGGGAGCGCATAGGCCAGATTCATGGTCCGGGGAGGAACTCGCGCACTGCGCTGTAGCAGAATTCGCAAGAATTCCGGCGCAACTCGCGTCCACGGCCTGACTTCTTGCGAAGCCAGCTAATAAGCGACGTAAGTGTGTGCCGGTCTTCACGGGGCGGCTCTTCAAGTGCAAGTGAAACTGCCGAGCTTCCGGTCCCAAGTCGTCGAACTGTTGCTCCAGGGTGGTACGAGCCGACCGCTGACGCTGCTCCAACGCGGCCAACCGATGCTCCGGCAGCACGATCAACTGCCGACGTTCGTACGACCGCACATGCCGGGCAACCACCTGCCCCTCGTACAGCAGGCGCAGCTCACTCTCATCAGCGCGGAGCGTGATGGTCTTGCGTACCAAAGCCGGCGGCACGGAATACTTGTTCGCGTCGAGGTAGCGGCGAACCACGCTGACGCTTCCCGAATGGCCTTCGGGTGGCTTGGCGATCTCCTCGCGGATGCGAACCGCGGAGAGGTCGGGATACCGCGTCACCAAGGCATCAATTTTGGCCTGGAAGGGCTCGATGATGCTGCTGGGGGAAGCAGCCGCGTTGGTCGGCGGCTGCTCCAGCCGAAGGGCCTTGGCGACCGTGTGTCGCGAGCAATGCAGCCGTTTGGCGATCGCCTGTTCGGAAAGCTTTTCGATCTCACGCAAGCGGCGGATTTCAGCCCAAAGCGCGACGTTCATGGCGACCTCCGTCCGGGCTCTGTGCCCGGCGATTCAAGCGATTGGCCCGCGAACTGCCGGAACAAATCGCCCAGTTGCAGCAAGCCCTGGCCCGGCGCGGCTTGGCGCCGTCGGGCGTGTCGGGGAAGCGACAAGACTTGCGTCAGGGGCGCTTGGTAGGCCACCAGGTCGTGGGCCAGTAATTCGTCGCGAGCCTCGACGACGGCCTTGACCGTCATGCGTAGCAGTGCGGCCGTCGAACCGTCGCTGTAGAACGAAAGACCGTGGCGGTCAGCGGCGGCGGTCAGGAAGAAGTACAACAGCACGGCCTCGCGCGAAAGGTGCTCGGCGTGCTCGCGCAGGAACCACGGTCAACCCACGACCAGCCGTTCGTCGGCGGGCGTCGAACTCGTTCGGCGATCAGGATACGTTTTTGGACCATGCTTGAGCTCCTTGGTGAATGACGAACTCAAGCTAACCGATCGCATGTGTCGCACACGATAGGTCACGACCCGTGCCCCCGTCGGCGCCTTCATCGTCGAAGCTTCGGCGACGGTCGACTCGTGGGGGCGCCTCGGCACTCGTGGCGGCGCTTCACGAGCGCGGCTGCGTACTCGAAGGCACGTTTCTTTCGGCCGTCCAACGTGCCGCGGGATAGCCACTTACGTTCGCGGTCGACAACCTGTGCGACCGCCCGACGGCAGGTCGAGCCGCAGTAGTGCGCCGGATTCCGAACCGACGGCCGCGGAGGCTCGTGGCATCCCGGCCGGTCGCAAACGTGGCCAAAAAAAACTCCTTGCCGCGTGACCACGCGCGGGCGCAACCCAGGGCCAGCGCTCACTAAGTCGTTATTCCAGTGAGGGTTTCGACGAGAAATTCGTCGTTCCATCCGCAGGAACGGCGTTTCATGACCAAGCTGTCTTTGCCTGGATGTTGTTTCAATAGGGATAACGTGAACCTATTCAGCCAAGCGAAGTTCTCCCGCAACGCTTAGGGTTCTTTGCGAGTTGCCCGCGGCGGACAAGTCGGAACGACCATCACGGCTGGCCGCGGGCAAGTCGCAAAGAACATGGTTGAAATGACCGCTTCGCGGGAGGCGGCTATGGGCGTTGATCGGGGGCGGTCA
>DATKSN010000100.1:0-17030 GCA_035531595.1 Pirellulales bacterium
ACGAAGACTAATCGCCCTCCGAGCATCGGCGCTGCGCGAAAAAAAACGATTCCGAAACCCCTCCCCAAGAGATCCAAAAGAGCGTGGGGTAAGGCGAAGGGTGGCGCGGCAATTGGATGCCGCTTTCGCGGCTCGCTCAGACGTCATGGGGTATTCGGAAGTCGTTTTTTTTCGCTTCGCTGCCGTTTTGTTTTCTTGCACGTTCGTTGCTGCGCAACGAGCGTGCTTTTTTCGTGAAAATGATCCCTACCGATTCGTGGGCCGCACGGCGGACCCGGCGAGCTTGCGCCGCGGGTTCGTGTTGGACCATGAATAATCCTGGCCGGCATTACAAGTCGGTCGCGTACCGCCGCAGCAACGCATGGAAGGCCGTGTTGGAGCGCAGGCTGTCGAGATCCGTGTCGAAGGCCAGGTGGTCGAAATCGTCGTAACCGGCCTCCAACGCGGACTCCAGAACCACCAGCGACTCCGCGTCGAGGCCGCCGATCGCGAGGCTGCACGCCAGGTTGTACCGCACCACGGAATCGCCCGGCAGCAATTCCGCCAGCCGGCGGTCGACGACGAGTGCCCGGTCGTGCGACCCCTTGCGCGAGAGCAACTCGCCCTGGCAGCGCAGAACGTCGATGTATTCGGGATCCAATTCCAGGATGGCGTCGTAGAAGGCGATGTCGAAATCGAGTTGGCTTTGATGGCCAAACGGCGGCCCGGCCGTCTCGGAAAAGGGTTCACCGCGGGAAGGTCGAGAAATGGAATCATCCGCTTCTGACATGGCTCGGCCTTTCAAGGTTCTTAGGATACGCTCTAGCCCGGATTATTCATGGTCCCGTAGCTGGCTTCGCAAGAAGTCAGTCCGTGGACGCGAGTTACGCCAGAATTCTTGCGAATTCTGCTACAGCACAGTGCGCGAGTTCCTCCCCGGACCATGAATAATCCGGGCTAGCAATCCTCCACGTTGTTAGTCGACGGGCGGACTTTTGTCAAGTTAGCGCGGCCGGCAAGGCCGGCAATGAGACATTTTGCCACGAGAAAGCGGTGGCTGGTGGCAGAGCCTAAACGATGCCCTGGCTAGCCCCTATTATTCATGGTCGCGTAGCTGGCTTCGCAAGCGCGTGGGGTCCGCGGTGCGGCCCACGAATCGGTCGGGATCATTTTCCCGAAAAAAGCACGCTCGTTGCGCAGCAACGAACGTGCGAAAAAGAAAACGCCAGCGAAGCGAAAAAAAACGACTTCCGAATACCCCATGACGTCTGAGCGAGCCGCGTAAGCGGCATCCCATCACCGCGCCACCCTGGGCCTCACCCCACGCTCCTTTGGATCTCTTGGGGAGGGGTTTCGGAATCGTTTTTTTTCGCGTGGTGGCGATGCTCGGAGGGCGATTAGTCTTCGTACCGCGGCCGGCCCGCCGCGGCGCGTTCACGCTCCAGCGCACGGTTCAATGTCGAAATCGTCAAAACTGGCAAAACCGCACCTTTACCCGACGAAAGCTTCGGCGCATGGGGCACAGATGAGCGGCACGGGAGGCGAAGTCTTAACGCGTCTAAAGCCGGGCAATCCGCCGAGACGGATTTCCTGGTCGGTACAGGTACGGTTTCGCCAGTTTTTTCTTGGGCAGTTTCGGCTGCGCCGAAGCCGCGCTTCGTGCGCCGAACGTAGCGGGTCCTATTCGCGTGTTCATAACGAACCGCCGTACACGTGCACGGTTGCGGTATACGGCATAATGTTTTGTGTCCGAGTACGTTACTGTACGGTTGGTAGCTGTTTTGGGGTGGTTTGAAAATGATCCTATGAGAAGTCAGGCCGTGGACGCGAGTTACGCCAGAATTCTTGCGAATTCTGCTACAGCACAGTGCGAGAGTTCCTCCCCTGACCATGAATAATCCGGGCTAGACGCGGGGCGGGCGAATGATATAATATCCGTGTGGAGCCGTCCCTGGCTTCCGCAACCCTGACGCGGGGTGGAGCAGCCCGGTAGCTCGCGAGGCTCATAACCTCGAGGTCGCAGGTTCGAATCCTGTCCCCGCCACTTTGAACCCTTGCGTCGGTGCCATCACACCGACGCAGGGGTTTATTTTTGCAATGGCTCGTTGATACGTGGTGGCTGGTGGCAGAGCGTTAGCGATGCCCCGGCATCTGTAGGGAACGCCCTCCGTGGCGTTCCGTGTGCTGCCAGACGACGTCGCAATCGCTTCACGGAACGCCACGGAGGGCGTTCCCTACAGACCCTGCTGGCGCCGCAGACGATTGTTGTTCTTTCGCACCCTACGCGGCATAATGAACAAGCATCGCCGAATCACAAAAACCACCACGAGCATGCCCATGGGCGCCACGCACGTTACCGTCACGGTTTCAAATCCGGCTGATCGGAGCCGCCGTTGGGAGGGCCTGTTCCTCGTCGACACCGGTGCCACCGATTGCTACATCCCAGCAAGCCGAATGCGGGAGATTGGCATCGAGCCGGATGGTCAACGCACCTACGAGCTTGCGGATGGATCCGAGATCTCGCCGGACATCGCGGTGGCCCGCGTCGAGGTCATGGGACTCATGGTGGGCGTAACGGTGATCTTCGGCAACGACGACGCGGAGCCGCTCTTGGGTGTGACGGCGTTGGAATCGGCGGGGCTCGAGGTTGATCCTAAAAACCAACGGCTCAAGCGGCTCCCCTCGGTTCGGCTGAAATCGCACCGCGTCGCCGGGCGGCTTTAGGTTATACCGTGCGCGGCCGACAATCAGGCATTTTGTCGCGAGAAGGTGGTGGCTGGTGGCCGAGCGTATGCGATGCCCCGGCTAGATAGCGACCGGGGCATCGCTTAGGCTCTGCCCCAGCCACCGTGAATGTCTCATTCTCGACCGCGTGAAGTATAGTTTCGGCCGCCCCGCGGCCACTGGGACGGTCATGCGCCAATACATTCTCGCACTCGACCAGGGGACGACTTCGAGCCGTGCGATCGTGTTCGGCCGCGACGGCCGCGCCGTGGCGTCGGCCCAGCAGGAGTTCGAGCAGATCCTCCCCTCGCCCGGCCATGTCGAACATGACCCCGAGGCGATCTGGTCGTCGCAGCTCGCCGTGGCCCGGCGGGCGCTGGCCAACGCCAAACTAACGGCGGCCGAGATAGCCGCGGTGGGCGTGACGAACCAACGCGAGACGACGGTGCTTTGGGAACGCGACTCGGGCCGCCCAGTGGCCAACGCCATCGTTTGGCAAAGCCGGATCACCAGCCCGATGTGCGAGCGACTCAAGGCCCAGGGGCTGGCCGACGTTTTCCGTCGAAAAACCGGACTCTTGCTCGATGCCTATTTTTCCGGCACGAAGATCGCTTATCTGCTCGACACGATTCCCAGCCTGCGCGGCAGGGCCGAGCGAGGCGAAATCCTGTTCGGCACGGTCGATAGCTTTCTGATCTGGCGGCTGAGCGGCGGCCGGCGGCACATGACCGACTACAGCAACGCCAGCCGCACGCTGATTTACGACATCGGCGCGCTCGACTGGGATGACGAACTGCTTGGCATTTTGAAGATTCCTCGCGCCATGCTGCCCGAGGTCCGCCCTTCGAGCGAGGTTTACGGTCCTACGGCCGCCGAATGGCTGGGCGGGCCGGTTCCGATCGCCGCCGCGGCCGGCGACCAGCAGGCGGCGACGTTTGGCCAAGCCTGCTTTACGCCCGGCGAGGCGAAAAACACCTATGGCACCGGCTGCTTCATGCTTTTGAACACCGGCCCGCGGCGGATCGCGTCGGATCACAATTTGCTAACGACGATCGGCTGGGGCATTGACGGGAAAGTGACCTATTGCCTGGAGGGTTCGGTGTTCATCGCTGGAGCGGCGGTGCAGTGGTTGCGCGACGGCCTGGGACTGATTCGCACCTCGGCCGAGGTCGAGCCGTTGGCGGCCAGCGTACTCGACTCGGGAGGCGTGTTCCTGGTGCCTGCCTTCGTCGGCCTGGGAGCGCCCTACTGGGATCCGTACGCCCGCGGCGCGATCGTTGGCCTGACGCGCGGCACCAAGGCCGGCCACATCGCGCGCGCGGCGGTCGAATCGATGGCGTACCAGACGCGCGACCTTTGGGAGGCGATGCGGCTCGACGCCGGCATCGACTTGACCGCGCTCAAGGTCGATGGCGGGGCGAGCGTGAACGACGCCCTGATGCAGTTCCAGGCCGACGTGCTGGGCGTCACGGTTCGGCGGCCGGCGGTGCCCGAAACCACGGCCTTGGGCGCGGCGTACCTGGCCGGTCTGGCGGTCGGCTATTGGAACGGCACGGGCGACGTCGAGCAAAACTGGGCGCTCGATCGCGAGTTCACGCCGGCCATGTCGCGGATCGATCGCGACCGGCGTTACGGCCAATGGCAGCGGGCCGTCGAACGGGCACGCGATTGGGAACCACATTAGTGCCACTCGTTCCCACGAGAAAGCGGTGGATGGTGGCAGCCCCGGACCATGAATAATCCGGGCTAGATAGCGACCGGGGCATCGCATAGGCTCTGCCCCAGCCACCGAGAATGTCTCATTCTCGACCGCGTGAAGATGATCGCGGGCTCCGCCTTGCTTGGCGGATTTCCACCGCGTACCGATCCGGGTTCTTGCGGAACGCCTCCAGCGTCTCTTCACTGGCGAACAGGTAGATGTGGCCGTCACAGAAGATGCCGTGTTCGCGTGCGCCCGGCACCGCGCGGTTGCGTTCAAGTGCCAACACCGGGTCGTTGCCCTGCAAGACGGGAGCGTAGCGATCCGGGTCGGCCAAGAAGGCCTTTTGTTCGGCCTCGCCGGCGAACAAATAGGTGCGACGGCGATGGATCGCGCCCCAGCGAACATCGCCCGCCACCCAGCAGTCGCGCTTTTTGCAGAGCGTCACCGGGCAATAACCATCCAGCGCCAAGGGTGGCGAGCCGGGCGGCAAGGGCGGCAATTCGTCGGCGACAACGTCGTCCACCGGCCGGGCGAGAGGTGGCGAAGGAGTTCCAGGCCGCGCGTCGCCGCGTGGCGCCGGCGCGGAATATCGTTCGGAATCATTGCCCCTCGCGACCGTGCCCGTGGGGCGCGCGCCGCCGCGCGGCAACTGGGAATAGGGGCCGCCGCGATCGACCGGCTGGTTTTGGGCGACCGGCTGGTTTTGGGCGACCGGTTGGTTTTGGGCGACCGGTTGGTTTTGGGCGACCGGCCGGTTTTGGGCGACCGGCCGGTTTTGGGCAACCGGCCGGTTTTGGGCGACCGGCCGGTTTTGGGCGACCGGGGCCGCCGGGTCACCAAGGAGCCCCTTGGCCCGCGCGTTGTTGGCCACCTGCGTCATGGTGGCAAGGTAGGCCGACATGGTGCCCGGACTATGCAATTTTTGCACCGGTTGACCCTGGGCCGTGGTAACCACATCGGTCGGGACGGTCGTGATACCATAGTGCTGCTTGATCGCCGGGTATTGGCGTGGATCGACCATCACGGCCACATAATCGGCGCTTAACTCGCGGCCAAAGCCGGGCTGGCTGAACACCTCGCGTTCGAGCTTGACGCAGGGGGGACACCAAGGCCCCCCGAAATGGATCAACACCAACCGGTTCGTCTCGGCGGCGCGGCGCTGGGCCGTCTCCAGGTTCGTTTCCCAGATCAGACGGCCCTGTTGCTGCTGTTGCTGCGCCAAGGGCGGCATGGAATCGGCGAGACGGCCCTGTTGCTGTTGCGCCAAGGCCGGCATGGAAATGGCAAGAGACAACCACGCCGTGCCCATGGCCAAACTTCGTGACAACATAAGCGTAAGCCTCCCTGGCGGCGGCGAGCGGGTTCAAGCCGGTGAAAAACGCCGTAGTTGAATTCTTTATCGGTTCGCGTCGTGGCGATTATGCGGGAAAACCGGAATGTTCGGCTTTCAACGTCCTCCTTTTTCCATCCCATATCCCCTCATTATCCCCTCTCCCCCTTGCGGAGCGACCCGCTGCAAGTCCAGTAGGCCACGCGGCGGCGGTAGACCTGCCAGTTGCGCGCGGGGATGATGGTCACTTTGGAAAACTCTCGTCTGTCGTTTCTAGCCGCCTGGCGGCATTGCAGGCCGCATTGAACTGGATCTATAATGGTTTGGGGTGTGGGGCCGACATCGATAGGGAACTCCGGACCATGACTTATCAAGGTGTCGTTCAAGGCAGGGTGGTGGTGTTGCCCGACGGGGTCGAGTTGCCCGATGGCACCGAGGTTACCATCGTCCCGCGCCAGACGGTGGATAGCGGCCCGCGATTCGATGCGTCTTTGCCGATTGGGAAAAAACTGGCTGAATTGGCACGCTGGGCAGAGACCCAGCCCTGCGACTTGCCCGCCGACCTGGCGATCAATCACGATCATTACTTGCACGGACTTCCGAAACGCGAATGAAGCTGGCGTTCGCTGATACGTACTTTTATCTTGCCTTGCTCAATCCCGGCGACGCCGGGCACTTGGCGGCACGGGGGGCGAGCGACGAGTTCTCTGGGAGACTCCTCACCACTCAATGGATTCTGGCCGAGGTCGCTGACGCCTTGTGTCGTCCCGGCGACCGCGCGAGGTTTCTATGGCTGATCGACACGATCATAGCCGATCCGAATGTGACCATAGTGGCCGCGGACGACCGTCTTTTCAATCGCGGCGTGGACCTGTTTCGCGGCAGACCCGATAAGGACTGGCCGCTGACGGACTGCACCAGTTTTGTGGTGATGGAGGACGCTGGTGTCAATGCAGCATTTACGGCTGACATGCACTTTGAACAAGCGGGCTTCATCGCGCTGTTGAAGTAGGTCTTCCACATCAACCTATTTCTTGGTGGCTTTCAGCACCATCACGATCTCCTCGGCCGACATGCCTTGCTGGATCATTTGCTCCTTGAGTTTGGCCTCCAGCTGCGCTTTGTACAGGTGGTAGATGAGTGTGAAGAGTGTAGGGACGACCGTCACGAGCGTGAGATAGGCAAAGAGCATGAACTTCGGGTCTTTAAGCATATCGTTCACGGTAGGTCCTCCAGTAGGTATCAGACGCGCATCCCCGACTGATTGTAGGGTGTTCGCTCGCAGGCGGCAAATCTTGGAAAACTCACCGTGGGACGGCCTTCCCACGTCGTCTTCCGCCGCGGTCGGCCTGGGAAGGCCGTCTCACAACGGCGCGCCATCGTTTTCCGCGAGTTTTCGGATCGCCTCTTACTTCGCCGCGATCACGCGCGGCTCGTACGTTGCGTCGAGCCGCGTCAAAGCCACCCACACGGCGCCGGCGCCGGTGAGCGTGGCGGCCCGTCTGGCGGCGCCGACCGCATCGCTCGAAAGATCGTAGCCTTGCACGACGAGCCAGAGCCGCTCGTGCGCGACCGCGCTGCCACCGTGCCGCGGTGGAACCTGATCGAGGTATTCGACCGCTTGAGCGATCCAGCCCGCCGTGGCGCCGTATTCTTCCCCATCGCGCCCGAGTTCCTGATGCGTAACTACGAGCCCGATCGGACGCTCGTGACCGCTCACCAACGCGTCCCACTGCTTCGTGAACGCCTTGGGGCAGGTGCCTTGCGAGCAACCGACCCCGCCGCAGAAGCCGGTCGTTTTACCGTTGGGCCTGCGTTCGGCGGGCAGGTCGCGATCTTCGCACTCCGTCATCCAGACCGCAATCACCTCTTTGCCGGGCGCCAGCTCGCTGACATCGGCTACGAATCGCCGAGCGACATCGTCGCCTTCCAGCTTCGTCGCGGTGGATGCCACGCCATAGTCGGTCGCCCAGCGGCATTGCAGGTTGCCGCAACCGCACGAGGCGGGACCGCCTTGCAGATCGTTGATCAACAACCCGTGATAATCGCCCGCCGCGCGGGCCAGCAGCCGGCCAATCCGTTGCAAGTGGGCGTGATAGGCTTCGCGATACAGAATCGGCACCCAGGGAAACGCCTTGGCGACCTGCCCCTCTTTCGGCAACGGGACTTTCGGAAAGCGCTTTTGCCAGTCGTCGTGAACGCCCAGCGCCGCCATCCATTCGGGATGCTCCGCCGCCATGTCAGGGTTGCGGGCCACTTCGATCCAATAGTAGAGATCGAGTTTCGTCGCGGCCAAGACATTGGCGGCAAGGCGATAGATTTCGGCATCGTGATCCTCGTCCAGAACCATGGCCACCGCCTGATGGCCGTCGCGGCGCCATGCCGCGCAGCGCTGGTCGGTCACGGCGTCCGGTTCGACGATCACCGCGCTCAACGGTTCGGCGTGCAATTTCGTGCGCGGATATTCGGCGGCCCAGGCAAACCAACGGCACTGCACGCCGGGCAACCAGCGCAGCGTTTTCCCCTTCAGCGGACCATCGACCGCCCGACCTTCGATGCCGAAGCGCGAACCGCTCAGGCGATCGCGGAACGGGGCTCGCTCCGAGCCACCGTCGCTCACGAGTGAAACGGTCGTTTTGGTGCGGGCTTTCTGCCCGCTCCGCGGCTCGCTGTCTTCGATTTCCGGAGCGTAAATCGCGGCTGTCCGGGTCGCCGGATACCAGAGCACCACCAGTTTCTCTCCGCCCACGCTGTCTTCGATCAGTCCGCCCGCCGCCTCCAACGTGGCCAGGGGCCAGGCTTTCGCGTCGTCGCCCAGCGCCACGCCAATCACTCGCGTCGGGCCGGGCAGCGGCCGCGGATCAGCCTCGATACGCGTACTGGCCGAGTCGCCGCTTTCGCTCACGGGCAAATCGGTCGGCTGGTATTTCTCGAACATGTGGTAGGCCACCGAGCCTGGATAGGCCGCGGACCAGAAGCCCCAGTCGGTTTCGAGCGTGGCGACCGGTTTGAGCTGTTCGCCCTTTCGCGGGCCATCGAACGCGCGGCCGGAGAGCGTCGAAAACAGCGTGCCGTCCTTGTGGCGGATCACCATCACGCCGTTGCGCCAGCCGTGGAACGTGAAGTCGAGCGACGGCTCGAAACCGCGCACGAAGCCCGCGTCGGCGTCGTATACGAAAACGCCGTAGGTGTCGCTGATCACGCGGTAGGGCACGAGAAAGAATCGCAGCGGGATACCACCCCCTTCATACTTGCCGCGGATCCAAGCCAGCACGCGGTCGTCGCCGCGCAGTTCACTCGCGCGCCGCTTGGCTTCGTCGACGCAGTGCGAGCAGTTGGGGTTGACGAGCGTCTCGAACGCATCGGGCTTGAAAAGTTGCTTGACCTCGCGGGCGATCGGTTGGGTGGATGGGTCTTCTTCGGCGCACACCGCGAGCGGAAACAAGAGCACGGCCCACGCCGCGAGAAACGAGTAGGTCAGCCTTTCCCGGCTGACGTAGCTCAGGCTTTCCAGCCTGACTCCGTATGAGCGCATGCGCATAATCCACCTTTTTCCAAAGTGTCCATTCGGTCGAACCGTGTAACCTCCGTCAGCGTATCCGGCCGCGGCGGATCAAGCAACTGCGAGCGTGGCCAGTTTCCCCAACCTGATTGCGTCGCATAAAACAGGATGCCGGTTCGCTCGTCAGCCTGGAAAGGCTAACCTGCGTTGGCTGCGGCCCGTCATTCGTTGACCCACGACCGCCCATCGAGCGCCTTGAGAAACTCGACGAGCGACTCGACCTCCCGCGGCGTGAGGTCCAACGGGGTGATCGCCGGATCGAGGCGCGGGTTCTTGCCGCCGCCGCGGTTATAGAACGCCACCACGTCGTCCAGCGTGGCGAAACTGCCGTCATGCATGTAAGGACCACTTCGCGCGACGCCGCGCAGGCTCGGCGTCTTGAACCGTCCGCGGTCGGCCTCGTCGCGGGTAACGGCGTGGCGTCCGGGATCGGGGTCGGTTTGCAGGGCGGCAATGCCCGTATTGTGCAACGCCTCGTCCGTGTAATTCGGACCATGATGGCAGCGCCAGCAGCGGCCGCGGCTTTCGAAGACCCAAAGACCCTGGCGTTGGACGTCGGTCAGAGCCGCGGCATCGCCCGCCTGGAAGCGATCGACCGGGCTATCGCCCGACAGCAGCACCCGCTCGAACGCGGCCAGCGCGCGCCCCAGGTTGTCGGCGGTCACGCCCTCTTCGTAGGCAACGTCGAACGCGTCGCGGTACTGGGCATCGGCCCGCAAGCGGGCGAGCACGTCGCTGAGTTGGCTGCCAAGCTCCACCGGGTTGACGATCGGCTCCAACGACTGGGCTTCGAGCGTCCCGGCGCGTCCGTCCCAGAAGAACGACGCGCCGTAGGCCCGGTTCAACAGCGACGGAGCGTTCCGCGTGCCGACCTTGCCTTGAATGCCCACCGCCCGCGGCGAGTCGTGGGCGAAGCCGTGCGCCGGATCGTGGCAACTGGCGCAGGCCACCGTGCCGTCGGCCGAAAGGACGGGATCGAAAAACAGCTTGCGGCCCAGCCGCACGCGCTCTGTTGTGAGCCGGTTGTCATCGGGCGAAGGCCGGTCTCGAGCAAGTCCGAGTGGCACCGCGTCGAGCGGCAACTCGGCCGGCAGGGTGTCTTTCGGCAAGGGCGGCGCGCGATTCGGCTCGGCACCGCCAGCCCCCGACATGACGAGCGCGGCTGCCACGATGGCGAACCACGCGGCAGGGTGCCGGCGACGGACGGCGCCGAAACGCGCTGACGGATGAACTCGTTCGAAATTCGACATCGGCATGGCCCCATGAAAACTCAACGCCGACTCTGTAGGGAACGCCCTCCGTGGCGTCCCGTATCCTGCCTGACGACGTCGCACCCGCTTCTCGGAACGCCACGGAGGGCGTTCCCTACAGAGCCCAATGCGACGATCCTAGTCCCGTAGGGTGGGCATCGCCCACAACGGACGCGGGCTTAAGCCCACGCCACGTAGGGTGGGCATCGCCCACCACTCCTACTTGCCCGCGTCGGCTTCAGCTTCCGCCAGCAGACCATCGATTTCCTTGTCGATCACCTCATCGCCGGGAGAGCCGAGCCACTTGCGGCGGATTGTCCCCTTGTGGTCGATCAGGTACAGTGTCGGCCACCCCTGGACGTTCCACTCGTCGGAGATCGCCTTCTTGCCTTCGCCGCGAGCGTTCTGGAACGATCGCCAGGTGATTTCCGCCTCTTTGTTTTTTTCGTTCAATTCGTCGCCGGCTTGGTCGCCGTTGACGCCAATCAATGCAAAGGGCTTGCCGGCCGTGCGCTTCACGAGCGACCGCTCGTGTGGGAACATCGCCACGCAGGCCCCTCACCAGTGCGCCCAAAAATCGAGGAACACGACCTTGCCGCGATAGTCGCTGAGCTTGAACTCCGTACCTTCGAGATCCTCGCCCTGCAGGTCGGGCACTTCCTTGCCGACTGCCAGGTGTTGCACCTCGAACAGCACGCCGCTGGCGGTGTCGCCCGCCTTGCCGCGTCCGGCTTGGACATCGGCGTACTTGTCCACAACCGTCTGCAACGCCTCCTCGGCCTCCTCGCGGAGCTTGTCGCGCTGAGTATCGTCGAGGCCCTCCTGGTTCGATCGCAAGAAAAGCATCTGGCCCAGGGCCAAGAGCGCCATTCCCTTCGCGTCGCTCGACTTCGATTTTTCCGCGACCGCCCGAAGCAGCGTTTCGCCACCCTCCGTATCTTGCATTCCAAGCTGCAAACAGAGCAAGCCCAGTTGCGCGTTGTCGAGATGGTGTTTGAGAAGCACGTCGACGGCCTCGGCAACGTGTTCCGGCGAACTCATCATCCCCTGCAAGGCTGGAAACACGGCTTTGTCGTCGGGGTGCTTTTCGACGATGACGGCGTACTTGGCCGCGAATGCTGACTGGAGGCCATAATACTCCTCCCGCAGTTTGTTCCGCTCGGCGTCGTCCGCGGCCGCCTGGAACTTCTTGACGATCTCCCGCTGCTTCTGGGCCATCTCGGTTTGCACCGCCTTGACCTGCTCGGCGACGCTCTTCTCGCTTTGGTCCGTGTCTTCTTCGGATGGCTCCTTGGCCGGCGGCGACTCCTTGGCCGGCTTCTTCTTCGGCTCGTCGAACGCCCAAGTCAGGGACGCTCCGGCGAGCAACACGCAGATGCTCAAAGTAATCCAGCGCATACAACGCTCCTCAGTGGGGGGTGAATGGACCGCCGGCGCCCGGCGCCACGATCCTGGATGTGATATGATAGCCGGGGGCGGAAGGCGTTCACAAGTCCCACCACAGCCCGCCCGACGGGCAAGAATGGTTTCCGGCCCTTTCAATGAGTTATACTTCACGCGGCCGACAATGAGGCATTTTGCCACGAGAAAGTGGTGTGTCAATTGAAGTTCCCCTCCGTTTGGTTGCCGCCGAGCGAGGCGAGGACGCATTACGAGATGCCCACCGTCGATCCCCAGCACGTTCAGCTTCCGCACCTGGAGACCTTCGCGAAAGCCGCGGAGTTAAGGAGCTTCACCGCCGCGGCCAAGGCGCTTTGTGTCAGCCAGGCGACCGTCAGCCAGCGCATTGGGGCGTTGGAAGGAATGCTGGCAACGTCCCTGTTCCGACGCCAGGACGGCGGGACTGTGCTCACGGACGCGGGCCAGCGACTTTACACATTTGCCGAGCGCATCCTGGGGCTCCACCGGGAAGCGTACGCCGAGGTGACCCGCCAGAAGACACGCGCGGCGTCGGGCGACCTGATGCTGGCGGCGAGTTCCGTTCCCGGCGAGCACATCCTGCCGGCCCTTTTGTGCCAGTTTCGCCAAGAATATCCGGAGATTCATGTGCGGGCAAGCGTGGTCGATAGCGCCAGCGTGCTCGACCAACTCCAACGCGGACGCGTGCAAGTTGGCCTGGTCGGACGCAAGACCGACAGCTCGCACCTCGACTTCCGCCCCTTCGCCAAGGACGAGTTGCTGTTGATCGCCGCGGCGAAACATCGCTGGTATCGCCGGAAGCGAGTGTCGCTCGGCGAACTGCTGAAACAGCCGCTCGTGCTGCGCGCGCCCGGATCGGGCTCGCGGTGGTTTTTCGAGCAGGCCCTGGCCCGCTCGGGTATGACCTTGGCCGATCTCAACGTCGTCTTGGAGTTGGGGAGCAACGAGGCGATCAAGGAGGCGGTGGCCGATGGCGCCGCCGCCGCCGTGATTTCCAATCTGGCCGTTCGCCCGGAGTTGGTCACAGGGCAATTGCACGCGATCAGGATCGCCGGGCTGTCGTTGCAGCGAACCATGTTCGTCGTCTCCGACCGGCGCCGCGCGCTGGACGCCCCGGCCCAGGTGTTTCTGCACTTCCTCCAAGAACACCGCCTCCAAGAGCACCGCGGCGATGGCCCGCAGTCATAACGTGGGCTTATGAGAGAATCTCAAGGTATAAACAATTTAGAGGTCCGAAATGCCCCGGCGGTTGCTCTAATATGTTCTTGCTGTTCGCGGGAAAACGGAACGCCACGGAGCGCGTTCCCTACAGATGGAGCGAGTTGTTGTTTTTGCGTCTTGAACCAGGAGAAGTACACGATGAGAATGCTCATGAGTTGCGGCGCCGCGGTGGCCTTGTTGGCCTCGGCGGCGATTGCGGGCGACTTGGCGCTGAAGAGCGGCCTGAAGGTCGGCGATCCGGTCGGCCCGTTCCAGGTCGTCAAGTGCGCCGGCGCGGCCGACGACAACGTCAAGGAGGGACAAGAGCTCTGCTATCGCTGACGGTACGGCGGTAAGCCCGTCGTCATGATTTTCGCCCGAAAATCAGACGCGGCCTTGGCCAGTTTGGTCAAGCAGGTCGATGCCCTGGTGGCGAAGCACGCCGACAAGAAGTTGAGTTCCTTCGTCAACTTGCTCGGTGAGGACCGCGATACGTTGGAAGCCGACGCGAAGCAGTTCGCCGCCGACCACAAGATTGCCAATGTTCCAATCGTCGTTCCGATCGAATTCACCAATGGTCCCGACAACTTCGGCATCGACGAGAAGGCGGAAGTGACCGTGATGCTGTACAGCGGCATGAAGGTCAAGGCCAATCACGCGTTCGCGGCCGGCAAGCTCGACAAGAAAGGCGTTGCGGCGGTGGTCGCCGACGTGCCTAAATTGTTCGAGTAGCTTCCCCTTTGAACAAAAGTTTCCATCCGTGCCATGGCCCGACGTCAAGCAATTCGGGCAGCGAAAACAGCAGGCCGTTCATCCACTCGATCTTGCGCCGGTTGTGGCGCCAGCCGGCGGCGGATGCCCAGGTTGATGCGGGCGTTTTGATTGCGCGCGTGGACGGGTCAGGAAGGCTTTTATGCCAAAACCAGCTTGTGCTGTTCGCCGGCCACCTCACGCACATAACGCGGAACGGCGTAGCCAGGAAGCCTTTTCCGCATCTCGGCGACGAGTTCCACGCCCACCTCGACCGGCACTTCAAAGTGCGCGGCGCCCCGCACCCGGTCCAACTGGTGTAGATAGTACGGCATGACTCGTAGATCGACCAGCCGCCGGCACAGCTCGACGAGCACGTCGGACTGGTCGTTCACGCCGCGCAGCAGGACCGATTGATTCAAAACCACCACCCCCGCGTCGACAAGCCTTCCCAAAGCGCCGGCAACCGCGTCGTCAAGCTCGGCCGGATGGTTGGCGTGGACCACCACCACGGTCGCCAGCCTCGTGCCGCGGAGCCAGTCGAGCAACTCGTCGCAAACGCGCTCGGGAATCACGATCGGCAGGCGCGTATGGACCCGCAACCGGCGGAGGTGGGGGATCGCGGCCAGGCGGTGGACGAGCCTGGCGAGCCAGTCGTCAACCCAAGTCAGCGGGTCGCCGCCGCTGAGCAGCACCTCGTCGAGCGACGGATCGCCGGCGATGTGCTTCAGGGCCGGCTCCCAGGCGTCGAGCGAATGGGGAAGGTCGGAATAGGGATATTGCCGGCGGAAGCAATAACGGCAATGGACGGCACAGGCGCCAGTTGTTACCATCAACGCCCGCCCGTGGTACTTTCGCAGTAGGCCGGGCGTCAGGGCGGCCGAGGCGTCGCCCACTGGGTCGGAGGCAAAGCCGGCCGGGTCGGCCCGTTCGGCGTCCAGCGGCAGCACCTGCCGGAGCAGGGGGTCGCGCGGGTCGCCGCGGCGGATGCGGCCGGCGTAGCCACGCGGAACGACCAGCGGAAAGTCTTCCGCCGCGCGCACGGCCGCGGCCTCGTAGTCGGCGGGGAGGTCCAAAATACGGCAAAGTTCGCGCGGATCGCGGATGGCCTCGCGGAGGGCTCGCTGCCATGCGCGGGCGGGCCGCCGATTAGGGCGGACAAGATCGGCCGCAGTTGTTAGAATCGTCGTTTCGTTCATACGTGGTAGCATAACCCTCCCCATTCCGGCAGCAAGACAGGAAACGCCATCGTGCCCAGCTACAGCACCAGTGAATTCAAAAAGGGACTCAAGGTCCAGTTGGACGGCGACCCGTACCTGATGATCGAGTGCAATTTCGTCAAGCCTGGCAAGGGAAACGCCCTTTACAAGTGCAAGCTCCGCAACCTGCTCCGCAACACGGTGCTCGAGCGGACCTACAAGGGGGGCGATTCGCTCGAGGCGGCCGACATCACCGAAATCGCCGCCCAATACCTCTACCGCCAGGGCGAGATGTTCATATTCATGGACAACATCAGCTACGAGCAGTTCGAGCTGACCTCCGCCCAGGTCGACGACGCCTGGAAGTACATCAAGGAAGGGACGATCTGCAACATGGTGTTGTTCAACGGCAACCCGATTTCGGTCACGCCGCCCAACCACATGGTGCTGAGAATCGAGTACTGCGAGCCGGCGGTGCGCGGCAACACCGCCACGAACCTGACCAAGCCCGTCAAGCTGGAAACCGGCGCCACCATGCTTTGCCCTGCGTTCGTCGATATCGGCGATCTGATCAAGCTCGACACGCGAACCGGGGAATACATCGAGCGGGCGAAGGAATGAGGTTTGGTCATTGGCCATTGGTGTTCGTGGCCACGTCGGGGCCTGCGCGTACAACAAATGACCAAGGACCAATGTGACTATTTGCCGTCCGCTTCCTGGCCCGTGTTGCGATTGCGGGCCACGTTGCTGCGAACGCTACGCGAGTTCTTTCACCAGCACGGTTTCCTGGAAGTCGAGACGCCGATCCTGTCGGCCGATGTGGTGGTGGACCGGCATCTGGAGCCGTTCCTTGTGGATTTCGCAACAGGCGCGGGCACGCGACGGATGTGGCTGCAAACCTCGCCCGAGTTCGGCATGAAACGGCTCTTGGCGGCGGGCGGCGTGGCGATCTACCAAGTGACCCGCGCCTTTCGCCAGGCGGAGCAAGGTCCCAGGCACAATCCGGAATTCACGATCGTCGAATGGTATCGCCGTGGCGACGGGCCGGACGAGGCGATGCGCTTCCTCGCCGAGTTGTGCGAGGTATTGTTGGGCCTCGCCCCGGCCGAACGCTTGAGCTACCAGGCCGCCTTCGAGCGCCATGTGGGCGTCGATCCGCACACGGCTGACGTCGCTCGTCTCGAAGAAGTCGCTCGGGGCCGAGGCTTGTCGCCGCCGGCGAGCATGGATGCGGAAGACCGTGATCTTTGGCTCGATTTTCTGTTGGTTGAGTTCGTCGAGCCGCGCCTCGGTCAAGATCGGCCGGTCATTCTGTACGATTATCCGGCAAGCCAGGCGGCGCTGGCCCATGTGCGGCCTGGCCCACCCGCGATGGCCGAACGGTTCGAACTCTACGTGGCCGGCATCGAGTTGGCCAACGGTTATCATGAATTGCTCGACGCGAGCGTGCTGCGCCAACGGAATCGGACGAACAACGCCACTCGGCGCGCGGAAGGCAAGCCATCGCTGCCGGAGGCAAGCCGTTTGCTGGCGGCGATGGATCACGGCTTGCCCGCCTGCGCCGGAGTCGCCCTCGGGTTCGACCGCGTCGTGATGTTGGCGGCCGGTGCGGCGAGCCTCGACGAGGTGCTGGCGTTTCCGTTCGACCGAGCTTGACCAGCGAATTTCCTGGGCGGGGGCGAGCGGGGGGCGTTAGCCCCCTGTTTGTCCCGCGTTGTGTCCAGAGACGGGTATTAGGACGCGACGGGGCCGCGGAGCGGCCGAAGCAGCGTTCCCACGCGGAGCGTGGGAACGAGGGGTGAATGAGGCGAGCGGGGGGCGTTAGCCCCCTGTTTGTCCCGCGTTGTGTCCAGAGACGGGTATCAGGACGCGACGGGGCCGCGGAGCGGCCGAAGCAGCGTTCCACGCGGAGCGT
>DATKSN010000101.1:0-49869 GCA_035531595.1 Pirellulales bacterium
CGGTGCGACCCGAGGGCCATTCCATCCGGCCGAGACCGGAGCCGGGGCGAAGCATCGCTTCGCCCCGCTCCCTTTGTCGCCGCTCCGGGATCGGCACCAAAGCGATAAACCTTCGCGGCAGGATGCCGCGACAGATTCCGCGGGATGCGCTTCGCCAGTCGCCAAGGCCGCGCGGCACCTCGATGCTAGAGTGACCGGCTTGCTTCCGATCGGCATCGCCTTGACCCCGCGCCCTATCGGGCTCTCGTCCACCTTTTTTTCAACCGCTTGGTACGCAGTTTCCGGATGAACCTTTTTTTTCGCGAAGCGCCGAGGTGCCGGTGGGTCCGCGCGGCTGGGAGGCACGTAAGCCGTTGCGCCGCCGAGACGGCGCGGATTTAGCGCGTTCGCATCAATGCTTCACCCCGCCCGCCTTTCCGCGGACGTAGTCGGCTTCGCGGGCGTTGGAAATCGCCATGTCGTATGTGATCTCGCCGCGCTGGTAAAGGTCGATCAAGGCGTTGTCCATGGTTTGCATCTGGAACTTGCGGCCCGTTTGCATCTCGTTGTAGAGCAGGTGGACTTCACGCGCGCGGATGTGGTTGCGCACCGCCAGCGTGGCGATGCAAACCTCGCAGGCCAGCACGCGGCCGCCACCGGTCGCCCGCGGCAAGAGCGTCTGGGAGACGATGGCTTGCAGGCTATTGGCCAGTTGCACGGTCACGAAGTTCTGCTGCTCGGCCGCAAATACGCTGTAAATCCGCTGCACGGTCTGCACCGAGTCGGGCGTGTGCAAGGTGGCCAGCACCAGGTGGCCCGTCTCCGCCGCGGTCAAGGCCGTCTCGATCGTTTCGAGATCCCGCATCTCGCCGATCACGATCACGTCGGGATCCTGCCTGAGCACATGCACCAGGGCGGCGCGGAACGAGCGCACGTCGCTCATCACCTCCTGCTGAATCACGATGCTGCGATGGTTCTCGTGGACGTACTCGATCGGATCCTCGATGGTGATGATCTTGGCCCGTCGCTGGCGATTGATGGCGTCGATCATGAAGTTCAAGGTCGTGGTTTTGCCGACGCCCGTCGGCCCCGTCACCAGCACCAGGCCGTGCGGCAGCCGCGTCAGCTCTTCGACGATCGGCGGCAGGCCCAGGTCGTCGGCCGAGCGGACCACGGTTTCGCAAAGCCGGATCGACATCTCCGGGCTGCCCGCATGGTTGTAAACGCTGACGCGGAAGCGGCCCACGCCCTCCCAGTGCCGCGAAAAGCAAAGTTGCCACTCGCGTTCGAACACCTCGCGGTGCCGGTCAGTGATGATCTCTTCGAACAAGCGGCGCAGTGTCGGTTCGTCGAGCGGCTCGCCTTCGGTGGGACGAATTTCGCCGGTCAGGCGGAACACGGGCGCGACGCCGCGCACCAGGTGGATGTCGCTGGCACCGTGTTTCCGCGCGCCCTTTAGGATCTTCTCGAAGGTCCAAGCCATCGCTTTTCCTTTAAGTGCTCCCTCACCGGCCCCGCAGCCGGCGCAGCAACCGAGCCAACGACCAGCTGCGAGCGTCGAGTTTCAACAGTTGCCGCTCGGCCTCGACGTGCCGCGGGCAAAGCTCGAGGCAGCGTTGGAAGCTCTGGCGCGCCGGCTGATCGAGGCCGGCCTGCGATTGGCAAAGGCCCTGCACGTACCAAGCATAATATCGCTCGGAGGCTTTCTCCACGGCGCGGCGCGCGCCGTCGAGGGCCTTGCTCGGCTGGCGATAGTGCAGGTAGATCAGGGCGGTTTCCAGCGCCACGAGCCAGTCGGAATCCAACAATTTCGCCTTCTCGAAACAATGACGGTCGGTCGGCTGCTTCGTCGCCACCATGATCTCGCCGCGCACCAGCCAGCGGTAGGCCGAAGTGCCCGACTGTTTCAGCGCCCCATCGCAGACCGTCAGCGCCTGCGACGGATCGCCCTTGCGGCAGAGCGCTTGCGCGCGGCCCGCCGTCAGGTCGCCGTGGCCAGGGAACAACTCCAGCGCTTTGCGGGCCCACAACTCGGCTTCGGGCCACTCACCCAGTTGCACGAGCATTTGGACCTGACCCAGCCAACCGGTCACCGGCGTCTTGTCGTCCTCGAGCGCGCGAGAATAGAACCGCAAGGCGTTTTCGAACAGGCCGTTACGACGCTGAGCGTCGGCCGATTCGAGCCAATCCCTCTCACCTTCCGTGGAGAGATCTTTCGCCAGATCGGGGGTCTGCCCCTTGGCCTTTTCGCCGAATTCCAGCTTGTCGAAACGTGCCATCGATGTCCTATGTCAGCGAATCCACCAGAATCGCCAGAACGGGTAATGCCGCAAGTAGACTTTGCCCATGACCGACGAGGTCGGCACCAAACCCAGGCGTTGCCAGTCCAAACCGGTTAAATCGTAGCGATCGGCCAACGCGGTCGTGGGCAAAATCAGAAAACAGTGGGACGGAACCTCGACGCTCAGGGTCGCCGGCATGCGCTTCGGGTTCAAGGGCAAGTACGGGACCGGCTGGCCATCGACCACGACCCTGCCCGCGTCGATGGTGACCTTCTGGCCGGAACCCGCCAGGATCCGATCAATCCGTTCGCCGGCGATCTGGGTCGCGGTTCGCCAGGCCGTAGGCGAGGCCACTGTGGCCCGTCGGACGTCGTAGAGAACGACCTCGCCGGGGTGCGGCTCTCGTCGGCCGTAGACCTCGAAATTCACGAGCACGACGTCGCCGCGATGGAAGGGCGCGGCAGCCGCCAGCAATTGCCGTGGAGAAGCCACCTGAGTGGCCAACCAGCCCGCGGGCACATAAATCATGAGTGCGAGCATGAGGCAACCCATGAGCGAATAGAATTGGCGACCCTGCCGGCTCGACAGACCCGAGACCGCCACGTCAATCGTCGATGAAGCGTGCGCCGCGACCGCTAGCCCCAAGAACACGCTGCCGACAAACGAGCCAGCCGTGCCCAGACCCAGGAGAAGGCAAGCCAGGTACGACCCAAGGAACCAGCGGCCACGGGCGGCATTGCCCTGGTATATCTGCGACCAACCGGGAAGTACCATGCGGCGTAAAACCGCCCAAGCTGGTCCCTCGCCGGGACCGTGTCCCAGAATCCCCCTCGCACTGAAGTTGAACCCACGTCGCAGTTCAAACCTACCGAAGGGCAGATTGAATCCACCGAAGGGCAGCCACCTGCGCCAGCGCTTGGCCCAAGCGCCGGCTCGCGGAGGGTGTACGTCGATCACCAGCGCCGCCAGCCGAAGCGAAGCGCCGCACCGCCCGCAGGCCTGAACGCCGGGCATGTTCTCAAAGCGACAATTGTTGCACTGCATGGTACTTAGCGACGCTGTTTGACGTCGACCTGCCGCTGGACCTCGCCGCTGGCTTCGTAATATTCGCTTGTCAGCTCGCGCGATTCCTCGCGCCCGACGATCCGAGCCAGGAATTCGGCGACATCAAGGCAGCGCGCTCCCTTGATGCCGATCGTACGCACCGTGACCTTGCCGGCCGGGTCGATTTCGATTTCGATTTCTTCTTGTGCCACGAGGGTCTCCTTTACCAGTTGCGGACGCGGATCTTCACCGTGCGGTCTTCTTCCACTTGCTCGTCGACGATGGCCATGTTCCGCTGCTTGAGCTCAGTAACGACGCGGTGGTAAACGTACTGCTGCGTCACCCGGCCGACCAACTCCTCGCCGACGCGACGCAGTTCGGCTTTCGAGTACCCTTTTCCCTCCATGCAAACCTTCAAGGCGCCGCGACCGTCGCGGCTGAAGCGGGCGACGATGCCCTCGCGCTCGACGACCAACTCTTCACCGCCGCCGGTCGCGTCGGCCAGGATCTCGCTGTTCTCGACTTCGATCTCGGCGCGCGACGATTCCGATAGCTCAGATTCGGCTTCGAGCTCGCGGTTTCGCGCGATGGCAAAGCCCAAGGTTCCGACGGCCGCGGTCACGGCCGCGGCGATCGCCGGCCAACTCGCGATCAGGATGGGCGTAATCACAATCACGGTACTCATGTGGCACCTCGCTTTCGGTTCTAAAATTCGATTTTGCGCCGCGCTTCCTCGGTGGTCCGGGTCACAGCCCCGGTGGCCTGCCGCGCGCGGCCGACCGCCCAATTTCGCAGCCGGTTCAGTTCCTCGCTCATGGTCTTCGACAAGGGCACGGTTTCCGTCAGGCTGGCCTTGATCAGCTCCGTGCTCAACTCCGTTTTCATACTGAAGGCGTCGAACAGGGCGGAGATGATCGACTCCTCGATCTCGGCGCCGCTGAATCCGTCGCTGGCGCGGGCCAACTCGGCCAGTTTGAACTTGCGCCAGTCGCGCCCGCGG
Source organism: Pirellulales bacterium (assembly GCA_035531595.1). Lineage (GTDB taxonomy): Bacteria > Planctomycetota > Planctomycetia > Pirellulales > JAICIG01 > DATKSN01. The sequence continues at coordinate 4,306 of DATKSN010000101.1, forward strand.
CGGTGGATGTGGATCTTGAAGATCTGGGCCCTCTCGTCCTCCGCCGGCAGGTCGACGAAAAAAATCTCGTCCAGACGCCCCTTTCGCAGCAGTTCGGGCGGCAGGTTGCTGATGTCGTTGGCGGTTGCGATCACGAACACCGAGGCGGTTTTTTCCGAGAGCCACGTCAGCAGCGTGCCGAAAACGCGCGCCGCCGTGCCGCCGTCGCTACCCGACGAGCCGGCGGCCCCGGAAAGGGCTTTGTCGATCTCATCGATCCAAAGAATGGCCGGGGCGATGCTCTCGGCCGTCAAGATCGCGCGGCGCACGTTTTCCTCGCTCGACCCGACCAGGCTGCTGAACATGCGGCCCAGGTCGAACCGCAACAACGGCACCTTCCAGAGTCCCGCCACGGCCTTGGCGCAGAGGCTCTTGCCGCAGCCTTGGACCCCCAGCAACATCACCCCCCGCGGCGGCGGCAGGCCGAAGCGCGCGGCCCGGTCGGTGAAGGCGATGCTCCGCTTCGCGAGCCACTGCTTGAGGTTGTCCAAACCGGCCACATGCGAGAACTGCTCGTCGGTTTCGTAGTACTCCAAGAGCCCGCTCTTGCGAATGATCTGCTGTTTCTCGCTGAACACGACGCTTACGTCGTCGGCGTCGATCTTGCCGTCGAGCACGAGCGTCTTGGCGAAGACGTTTTCGGCCTCCTTGAGCGTCAAGCCGCGGGCGGCGTGCAGCAGCCGCTCGCGCGCATCGCCTTCGAGGTCGATGTGGACCTGGGGGTTGTCCTTGACGTCTTCGATGATCCGGTCGAGCAGCCGGTTGAATTCGTCGGTGTCGGGCAAGCCGAACTCGACCACGGTCACGTCTTTGGCCAACTCGGAAGCGATCTCCAAGAGCGGCGCGACGATCACGATCGACTTGTACGTGTCGCGCAGATGGTAGCCGACGTCGCGCAGGCGCCGCAGCACCGTCAGGTTGCAACGCTCGTCCTTGGTGAAGCGGTGGAAGTCCTTGAACAGATAAATCGCTGGTTCGACCTGGTCGATCACGGAATCCAAGGCCGCGATCGGGTCGGAGGTGTTGTTCGAACCGGCCTTGGTCCGCTGCGGCTCGGCGCCCGATTTGACGATGCCCTGGGTGATCGTCCAGACAAAAAGCTTCTTGCCGCGCCGCTGTGCGATGTCAGCCAGACAGCGCTCGACCCGCTCCTCTTCCCAACTCACGACGTAGATGATCGGGTAGCGGGCGCGAATCAGGGTCTCCAACTCTTGCGCGTCGGTCAGGCGCCGGTTGGGGACCGCGGCGGTTTTTCGCGGCGGCTTTTGCACGGTCGCATCGGATGGCTTTGCCGGCTTGGGCACCTGCGATTGCGGCGGAGCGGTCTGCGACTCGGCAATTTGCGATTCGGCACGTTGCAGTTCGGCGGGCCGCGGCGGCTTGACCGCTTGTGAAGACTGGATTGGCGGCTGGTCGCTCATGATGATCGTCCTTCGAGCGCGGTGGTTGCGGTTTCGCCGAAGGCCGCCTCCCGCGCTGCGCGATCGAGGCTGCGAAGATACCCCAAACGCTGATCGAGAGCCGGGTCGCCCAGGTCCATCTCGCCCAACAACTCCAGCACTTCGCGCGAAGCGCCGAACAGGCAAATCCGGCCGTCGGGCAGGATGGTGATTTCGGTGGTGCGTGTTTCGTCTTCGGCGTCCAACAGCGATCTCCTCAATGGATGACGTGCAATCCTTGGTCAGCCGCCAGGTCGGCCGCTTGCTCACCAGCAGTCGCAGGGAGCGGCACGGCAAGGTCGGCGAAGTGCTTTGCTCGCCAGCGAGGCAGGTAGCCGTCGCGGATACTAAACTTGGCTTGCCGCAGGTGACGGCGCAGCCAGGCGACGACCGGCCGGTAACAGCAGTCGAAATGGCCGGGCAACAACAAGTGCCGCACGATCAGATCCTGCCGCTCGGCGACGAGCGACAGGTTACGGGTCACGGTATCGACGTAGTTCCGCACGCCGGCAATGCGGACGGCGCAGGCGTCATTGCCGAACTTGAAATCGGCCACGTAAACGTCGACGACACCGGCGAGCAAAGAGAAGGCGTCGGGCGTGCCGTAAAAGTCCGATTTCCAGATCACAGGCGGCAACTCGCCGCAGCCGGACATCGCTTCCAGGATTCTGGGCAGATGGATCGTCGGCTCGCCGCCGACCCATTGCACGTTCCGCGCGCCTTGTTCGCGTCCCCAGGCGACGGCCTCGGCGAAGAATGCCGGTGTCAGCTCGCGACCGCGCCGCGGGTCGAAGGCGTTCATCTCGGCGATGCAGAAGGCACAACGCAGGTCGCAGCCCGACAGATAGAAAAGGTGCGAGGGAACGAGTTCGAGCTCTTCGCCGTATTCGACACGGTGCCGGAAGACCCGTGCTTCGCAGCCCGCCTTGCACGGTCCGCGCTGGCCGACGGCGCGGTCGGCTCCGCAGCGGTGCTCGCAAAGCAAGCAACGTCGGTCGTGGTTCCGCGCGGCGCGAAGCCGCTCGGCGTCGATCGAGATCCTCGACATGCCTGCACCGATTCTCAAGAAACGGCCATCCGCGATAAGCAGCCGGCCGAAAGTTCCAAGATCTGGGCACACCCCTACTAAAAGCATACCAGGTACGAACCAGCGCCGTCAACAATCGCCCCGTCGACTCCCCCGCGCCACAAGCAAGGTAAGTCCAATGCTGGACCTTGCTTGCGCTGCGGGTTGGTGTGGGGCCCGTTCGTCACGAACTGACGAGCATGGCCAAGCAGAAACCGGCGGCGACGCCTGGATCGCGCCCACCCGGCGTGTTCACCAAACCCGCTTCGTTTCGCGCGGCAGGCAACCGTCCGCGCTTTGCCCCGCGTGGGTCTTTCCGAAAGCGAATGGACGAGTCAGAATGGACCCATGCCTCCAGCCACCCTGAACATGCCGCGGATCGATGCGCGCCGCGACGATGCGCGGCGGGCGATCGCCGCGCTGCGTGAGCGGCTTGGCCCGCGCGGCAACGTGATCAGCGAGGCGGGCCGCCGGCGGACGATCGAAGTCTTCGGCGCGCCGCTCACGCCGGCCCAGGTCGTCGAGCGGATCTGCGGCGACGTGCGCCAGTGCGGGCTGGCGGCCGTGCTCCATTACTCGGCACGCATCGACAAAGCCCAATTGACCGCCGAGACGATCCGCGTTCCGGCCTCGGACCTGGCCGCGGCGCACGCCTCCGCGTCGCCCGACTTTTTGGCCACCGTTCGCCGAGTCCGCGGCAACGTGCTGGCCTACCAGCAGGCCATTTTGCACCGCGACGCGCGGCTCGAACGACCGCACGGCGGTTACTTGATGCAACGCTACGTTCCGCTCGATCGCGTTGGGATTTGCGTGCCCGGTGGCGCGGCGGCCTACCCGTCGACGGTGTTGATGACGGTCGTGCCCGCGCAGGCGGCGGGCGTGAGAGAACTCGCGATCGTCGCCCCGCCCACCCCCTTCGGAGCGTACAACCGCGAGTTGCTGGCGACGTGCCACGAGCTCGGTGTGAGCGAAGTCTATCGGCTTGGCGGGGCGCAGGCCGTGGCGGCACTGGCGTACGGTGTCGAGGGACTGCCTCGCGTCGACAAGATCGTCGGCCCCGGCAACCTGTTCGTGGCCTTGGCCAAGCGGCACGTCTACGGCGAGGTGGATATCGACGCGATCGCAGGCCCGAGCGAGGTGCTGGTCATCGCCGACGACACGGCGCGCCCGCAATTCGTCGCCGCCGACCTCATCGCCCAGGCCGAGCACTCCCCGGGAGCGAGCCTGTTGATCTCCTGGAGTCGATCGCTGCTCGATGCGACCGCCCAGGCGATGGAAGTCCAACTGGCAACACTCGAACGTGGCGATTTGGCGCGCCGGTCGCTGGAGGATTTCGGGGCCTTGATCGAAGTGCGCGACGCCGACGAGGCCTGCCAGTGGGCGAACGAAATCGCTCCCGAGCACTTGCACATCGCCACCGACGAGCCCGAAACGCTGCTCGGGAAAATCCGCCACGCCGGCGCCACGTTTCTCGGGCACTACAGTCCGGTGGCCGTCGGCGATTACGCGGCCGGCCCATCGCATGTGCTGCCCACCAGCGGCACCGCTCGTTGGGCCAGCGGGCTGTCGGCCAACGACTTCCTGCGGCGCATGAGCGTGATCCATTGTACGCGCGAGGGGCTGGCGGAACTGGCGCCCGACGTCGAATGCCTGGCCGACGCCGAGGGACTGACCGCGCACCGGGCGAGCGTCGAAATTCGGATGAAGGAGAAAAAGTTAACAGGAGAAAGTTAAAAGGAGAAAGTACCTCGCTACCTCGTAACCCCTATCCCCTGACCCCTGACCCCTAACCCCTAACCCCTAACCACTAACCACTAACAACTAACAACTGACACCGTGTCCTACTTCCGACCTTCCATCGACGCGATGAGCGGTTACGCGCCTGGCGAGCAGCCGCAGGCGGGCAAGTTCATCAAGCTCAATACGAATGAAAACCCTTACCCCGCGTCGGCGGCGGTGGGGCGGGCGGTGCGGGCGGTGCTTGAACGGGGCTTGGGCCGCTACCCCGACCCGCTGGCCGGCGCCTTTCGCCGGCGCGCGGCCGAGGTGCTCTCCGTCGATCCCGACTGGATTCTCTGCGGCAACGGCAGCGATGAAATCTTGACGCTCCTCACGCGGGCATTCGTCGGCGAGGGGCAAGTGCTACGGCTCCCGTACCCCAGCTACATCCTCTACAAGACTCTCGCCCAGATTCAGGGCGCCAAGAGCGAGGAGATCCGCTTCGAGCCGGATTGGTCGCTCGCCGACCGTTTCGCTTCGGCCGTCGATGGCCTGCGATTGGTATTTCTGCCCAATCCGAACAGCCCCTCGGGCACGTTGATTTCCAGCGAGAGGATACTGGAACTGGCCGAGCGGCTTCCTTGCCCGCTGCTGGTTGACGAGGCCTACGCCGATTTCGCTTGCGACAACTGTCTGCGGCTCGTGGCGCAGAACGAGAAGATCATGGTCGCGCGGTCACTGAGCAAATCGTACGCCTTGGCCGGGCTGCGGTTTGGTTTTCTGGTGGCCCAGCCGCAAGTGATCGCGGGGCTGATCAAGGTCAAGGACTCCTACAATTGCGACGCCTTGTCGATCGCCGCGGCGACCGCCGCCATCGACGACCAGGCCTGGCTGGCCGCGAACCGGGCCAAAATCCTCGCCACGCGGGGCGCGCTCACCATCCAGATGCGCGAACTGGGCTTCGCGGCCGTCGAGTCGCAGGCCAATTTCGTCTGGTGTCCGCACCCCAAGCTGCCGCTCAAGCCGCTGTACGAGCGGCTCAAGAACGAACGCATTCTGGTACGGTATATGGACTATGCCGGTTGGGGCGACGGCTTGCGGATTTCCGTCGGTAGCGATGAGCAGATCGACGCCTGTTTGAGTTTGTTGAACGGTATGATCTGAAGGAGAAAGGAGAAAGGAGAAAGGCGGCAGCGGGTAGGGCCATGAACCGCCCAGCGCCTAACGCCCAGCGCCTAACGCCCAGCGCCCAACGCCTAATGACCAATGACTAATCCACGCATCGCCAACATCCAACGCAAGACCGCCGAAACCGAGATCACACTCGAACTGAACCTCGATGGTTCCGGCACGGCCACGGTCGCCACGGGCGTGGGCTTCTTCGACCACATGCTGACGCTGTTGGCCAAACACGCGGCGATCGACCTGGCGGTTTCGGCTCAGGGCGACCTTCACGTCGACCAGCACCACACGGTGGAGGACGTCGGCATTTGCTTCGGCGCGGCGCTGCGCCAGGCGCTGGGCGACAAGTCGGGCATCCGCCGTTACGGCCACTTCACGCTGCCGATGGAAGAGGCGCTGGTCACGGCGGCGGTCGACTTGAGCGGGCGTTACTTCCTGGTCTTCGAGGCCGCCTTTCCGTCGTCCAAGATCGGCGACTTCGACAGCGAACTGGTCGAGGATTTCTGGCAAGCGGCGGCGGCCAACGCGTTGTGCAACTTGCACGTCGTCGCGCATCACGGCCGCAACAGCCACCACATCAGCGAAGCGATCTTCAAGGCCGCCGCCCGCGCCTTGCGGATGGCCGTGGAAGCCGATCCCCGCGTCAGCGGAGTGCCCAGCACCAAGGGCACGCTCGGGTAGGTCGGGCCGACGAGACGCGTTTCATTCCTATCACGGCGTCTTTGGGTTTGCGACCCTGCTCGACACTTGACACACCACGCGAATGCGGCCCAAAATTGATTGCATTCTACCGCACGCGGCCGGGAATCACTCACCCATGACCACCGACAACGGACCACGCATCAACTACGGCATGTTCATCATGCCCTTCCACGACCCTGCCAAGCCACCGGCCCAGTGCTACGACGAAGACCTGGAGCTGATCGTCCGCGCCGAGGAGCTTGGCTTTTGTGAGTTCTGGATCGGCGAACACCATACGATGAAATATGAAACGATCGTGATGCCGGAGATCTTCATCGCCCGGGCGCTGGGCGAAACGCGCACGATCCGGCTGGGACCGGCGCCGGTGTGTCTGCAGCAGCACCACCCGGCCCATGTGGCCTGCCGGCTGGCGTTTCTCGATCACCTGTGCAAGGGACGGCTGAACCTGTGCTTCGGTCCCGGCAGCGTGAGCACCGACCAGGAGTTGTACGGGCTCGATCCCAAGCTCGGTTCGGCCATGGTCGACGAGGCGCTCGAGATCATTCTCAAGCTGTGGGCCTCGGAGCCGCCTTACGAGTACGACGGGAAGTTCTGGAAGATCAGCCTCAAGAAGTTCGTCGATACCGAAACGGGGATCGGCTACATCCCCAAGCCGTTGCAGCGCCCGCACCCGCCGATCGCGCTACCGGCCATGAGCCGCGGATCGCGGACGATGCAGACCGCCGGCCGCCTCGGTTATCAGCCGTTCAGCCATTGCCTGGTGACGGCCAATGTGTTGGCCGACCACTGGAAGACCTACGAGCAGGCGGCGCTGGCGGCGGGGCGGCGGCCCGACCGGGCCGACTGGAAAATCAGCCGTTCGATCTTCCTCGCCGACACCACCGCCGAAGCGCTCAGGATTGCCCGTCACAACTCGTTGGGCCGCAACTACGAGTACATCGGCATGCTCTTCGATCGCGGACTCGGACGAAAGATCTACAAACGCGATTTGACCATGCCCGACGCCGACTGCAACCTGGATTTCCTGATGCGCGAGCAGATCATCGCCGGCGACGTCGACGAGGTGCTCAGGCGGCTCTTGGCCCTGATCGACGAGACCGGGACGTTCGGCACGCTGGTGTTGATGAGCTACGACTGGGACGACAAAGCGAGCTGGCTGCGGAGCATGGAACTGTTCGCCAACGAGTTGATGCCCAATTTGAACAAGGCCGTAGGGTGACAAGGCGGGGGCCGAGAAGCTCACGGCATCCGAGGCGGCACCAATCGCCGTAAGGTATCAAGGCAGTCAGCTAGGGAAGTGCCTCTTGAGTGCGCTTTTGCGGTCGAAGTGGTCTTTACTATGGTGCCTCTGCGTTACTACGAAAACGCTCAGGTTGTTGTTTCTGGGCAACGGCACGTAGCAAGCCGCGACCGATTCGGCATGATCCTGGCACCAGATTCGAATGGAAGTCAGAAACTCGTTCGTGAATTGTTGAACGAACCGTTCGGCGGCCAACTTGCTCTGACATGCCGACACCGCCCATGTCCCCTCTTTGACGAACCTGCTTTCGTCTTCTGGGGTGACGGACGACCGTAGGGCCGTAGGGCCGTCCCATCGAAGTTGAATTGGTCGAAGTCCAATCTGGCTTTCCTGTGCGTGGTTCATCTCATCATCCTCCGGCCGCCGCGGCGGCTCGTGAATTATTGCATGCACGAGCCTAACTTTCAGGCGTCTAGATGTCAACCAACCGAAGCACCGGGGTCGCGCGCCCTTACTAGGCTTTTCGGCGGATTGGTCGAGATGGGCTACATTTGGGCCGTTTTTTCGCTTTTCGTCTTTCGCCCCAATCGTCGTAACTCCTTACCAGATAACAGCGGAGGGCATGGGATTCGAACCCACAACCCCTTTCGGGGCACCTGATTTCGAGTCTTGTAAATACACTATTCCGCCGTTGTTTGGCAATGTCGGTACGAGTGTTAATCGGTTTGCTGGTAAGATGTTACACGACATATCATAATCCGCCACTGTTTGCTGAAATCAGCCGAAACGTGCCGACTTGGCTGTACGCTGGCTGTACGCTGGTTGCACCGGCCGGCCTGGCGGAGCGTAAGGGCGTGGCTTTTCTTCCGCCGGTATCTTCACGCTGCTATGCGGGCGTGGCGGTGGTAGCGACGATGAAACGCAACTGTCACAAGCAGTTGTGACAGTTGCGTTTCCCTTTGGATTTATCCAGCTAGAAACGGCCTGTTGCGTAACTCCCAACTCTGCCGCAATCTGCTGTTGCGACCAACGCGGCCGGCCGGCGGAGCGTGAGGGCGCTGCTTTAGAAACCATTCCATTGAGGGAACGGTTTCTTTCAGCGTTGCACCAGCTGGCGGATCGGGTGGGCGCGGCTTTTCGAGTAATACCAGCGGGTATAACGCTGATAATCTCATCGTGTTCTCGCCGTTTTCCTTCCGTGGTTTTCGGCCGTTTTCACCGCTAACGAAACGCTAACAATTCGTAACTCGTTACGCTGCAACGACTTACGACTTTTAGGCCGTGCGCAAATTTGCGCACGGCGCGTTTATTGGAGTATCTGTATCAATTAACGATCGACATTGGGGGTAACTTTCCCCCTTGCTTGATTTTTTTGGCGGCGGCCGAGAGGCAACAGGCCGGACGCAAGAAAGGTGGCAAAGCTGGCGGAGGGGACCACAAGAGCGACAAAGCAAAATCAAGCTTAGGCAAAGAATTGCCTAAGCTTGATTCTCACGCCGACGCCAACAAGACTACCACCAAGATGGCCGAGATTTTCGGCACCATTTAGCGATTAACAAAATCGCAAGTCGCGGCCACGTCGAATGTTGCGAGTTACCGATACGCGAATTGGAACCAAATTATTTGACAGCGGTTGGTTTGGCCTTAGATTGAATCCGCATTAAAAAGTTTCGCCGGTGAACCACACACCAAGCCAGATACGTGGGATCATCAGGATATGCGAGACGACCAGCACAAACACGGCGACAAGAAAAAGGACAAACCCATGTCAATCGCGAACGCGACCTTCCGACCAGCAGTCGCACTAGAGGCGACGAACCGGACGTACCAACAAATCCACCGCGACGTGAGAGAGGGCGTTGTCACACCAGAGCTACCTTCCGAGGGGTGCGGCTCGTGCATGATGGTCACGGGCCAGCAGATGTTGGCCTTGCGGCTGTACGGCGAGATGTTGGAGGCCGGTTTGTGCAAGACCCTGGCGTATCAGGCTTCCCACTACATCGAACGTCTACACGACCTGGACGCACTGGTAGACGCCGGGCGTGGCTACTTGCTAATTGCCGGCGGCGAGGTCTACCCAGATCCGCTAACGCTTGACGAGCTTCGCGGTGGAATTCAAAACGCGATCAACTCTGCTGAAGAATCTGGACTCGACCTTGGAGGAAAAGACCCCATGGACGTTTTGCAGGCCGTATCCATCAACTTCGGCCGCACGTGGAAGGTCATGCGGACTCTCTTGGAGGATCGGGCCAAGCGTGCGGCGGCTCGGCGCGACAAATACAAACGGCAGACACCTAAATAGCAACGGAGTGTGGAAGATGACGCAAGAAATCGTGAGTGAGCGCCTCGTGGACATTCTAACGGCGGCCGAGCACATGAGCGTTAGCCGCTCGACCGTCTATGAACTAATGGAAACCGGCCAACTCAAGTGGGTGAAGATCGGCCGGGCGCGGCGCATCCCCATACAGGCGATACGCGACCTGGTGGCGGCGAACACGAAAGGCGGTTGGGCGCTCGCGGAGAAAGCGGACGCGGTGTGATCGAATCATGCTCGGCAGCCGGCGCATGAAAAAGCCCGGCAGGACGGCGAATCCAGCCGGGCAAAAACTCAGAGGCACGTTGCAATGGCTAATCCTATCATGGTTTTCGAAACAACGCAAGCAAATTCAGATCACAAGCCAGACGAATGGGAGCCGGATGCATGCGAGTATCCCGAACCGGACGGACTGACGGAACATGACGACCTTCCGCATGACACAGAACCGCAAAAAAGGCCACGGGCAGCCGGGGCGCCGTCGATTCGGAATTGGGAGCTAGTCGAGGTCGAGGATAAGGCCGCCAAAACGGATAAAGGCCGCAAGTGTGACCGCAAACAGATTTACGTTCCGATGCCGGTGAATCTGGCTATCGACACGATCCGCACCGCAACCGGAAACTGGCCACGTCGAGTAAGCGACGTGCTCTTTGTTCCGGCGGAACGGAGCATATCTTGGCTCGAAAAACCAGCGTCATTGTTCGGCTGGGCTGGTGCAATGTCGGGCATCGTTTCGTGGCGCACCGGCATCGGGTACGTCACGAAGCAAGAGGCGTTTTGCGAGCTACAGCGAACAGCGAAGGTCTACCACGGCGTCGAGGTACTCCCGCATTGGCCCACCGTCGATGGCCACTACTACGCCACCCCAACGCCAGCGTGCGGAAGCGGCTCGACGCTGGGGGCATTACTAGATCGCTTCTGCCCGGCAACGCAGATCGACCGCGACCTACTGTTAGCCGCGACCGTCACGCCCGGATGGGGCGGCCCCCCCGGTGCTCGGCCGGCATTTCTTCTCACTAGCGACCTGGGGCGCGGGACCGGAAAATCGAAAACCTGCGCGATGATCTCAAGGCTGTGGGGCGGTGCGTTGGACTTTAACCACCGCGAAGATCTTGGCACGATCAAGCAGCGTTTGCTTTCCCCGGAAGGGCTGACAAAGCGGGTGGCATTGCTCGATAATCTCAAGACCCTGAAATTCTCTTGGGCCGAGCTTGAGGCACTCATCACCGCAACAGACATAAGCGGCAAAAGGATGTTCGTCGGCGAAGGCAGCCGGCCTAACCTGTTGACGTGGTTCATAACGCTGAACGGTGCGAGCCTGGCTAAGGATATGGCCCAGCGTGTTGTAATCATCAAGGTCAACCGCCCAGCCTACAGCGCAGATTGGGAAGAAGGGACCATCGAATTTATCGAGAAGCACCGCGATGCACTGCTGGCCGACGTGGCAGCCTTCTACGCCGGCCAAGCGTCCACGCTCGAACGCCATTCACGGTGGGGTGCGTGGGAGCGGGCCATTCTGAGCCGGCTCGCGGAACCGGCGGAAGCGCAGCAAGTCATTCTTGAACGGCAGACGCAGGTTGACGTTGAGGAAGAGGAATCAGTCATCATCGAAGACTTCTTCTCCGAACAACTCGCAAGGCTGAACTACGATCCATCGGTTGACGTGGTGCATATCCCGACCAAATTCGCGGCGTTGTGGCTCGGTTGGGCGACAAATGAGAAAGACAGTGTCACGGCGGCCACGCAACACCTGAAGCAGCTCGCCACCGAGGGCCAGTTGAAGCGGCTCGCCGTGGACCCAAGTAGGACGCACGGACGCGGCTTTAAGTGGACAGGCGAAAAGGCGGCCGTTGGAGCGGCAACGCTTGGAGATTTTGAAGCAAGGAACGCCGCTCGTGGTAGCGGGCAGACTGGCGGGGCGATGGCGGATCACGATGTCAAATGGTAGCCAACCGCTCAAAGGACTTGTTCGTCTCTAGAGCCGTCAAGGGTTGTGAGGTTCAACGACAGGCTAGGACACGTAGGACACTTAGGACACTTTTCACATTGTGCGCAGGCTGCCGTGAATTACTTCCTAACAGGGTGTACCTAATGGAACAGGTGACAGGTAAAGCAAGGATGCCCAGTACGATTCAGCCACAATGTGAAAAGCGTCCTAACCGTCCTAGCCGTCCTAGCCGTCCTTTGGAGAGGCGAGAACACAAGAGCCGAGCGACTGCGAAAAAATCCGCCGATCCGGCCAGCCGTTCAATCGCTCGCCACGCCCGGAAACGACCACGGCACCACACTTTAGATTAGGTGCCCAACTTTAAGTCCTTACGCCACAACGACTTAAAACGCAATACAGCCAGACTACAGCCAATGGATAACATGCCCGAACCCGCCGAAAATCCCGCCGTTCCTGGCACTGACGCCGGGGTGACAGCCAACGCCGTAACGACCAGCGACGCCATGCCCTTGGGCGGGGCACCGTCGAACAACGCGAATCGGCTATGTCACGGATTGCGTGGCCGCCCAGAGGTGAACGCCATCCGCCTGGCACTTGGTACGCTCCCGCCGTCGCTGGCTCGCGTGGAGCGTGGCGTATTCGCATTCCGCCGGCTGCTTGAGGACGCCACGGCCGACACTCACGGCAAAATCGACCTGATGCACGCCTTGGCGATTCAGACAGCGTGCAAGCACGAGCGGCACTCGGCCCTATGCCTTCGGTGGCTCCGCGAACACGAAGCGAAGATGACGCACGAGCAACGCATAAAGTATTCAGCCGAGATTGCGAAGGCATCGGCCGAGCGGGATCGGGCAATTGAGCGACTAGGACTCGGCGAGCGAACGCCGCAAAACGAATGGGCCGCCTTTGACGCCCTGCCTGCCATCGCATTCGCCACGCCGACCGCTCCTGCCATGCCTACAATCGAAGCGACGGCCGACGCACCAGCGGGGCACGTGGGCGGCGTGGAGGGCAACGGCGACGACAACCGGGGCGACTGGACAGGAAAGGAATCGACATGAAACCGACGCATGAGACACGTAAGCTGGCGGAAATCGTATTTGACGAGGCGCTCTATCCGCGCCGCGAGCACGACCCGGCAATCGTCCAGCGGTACGCATCGTCGATTGAATCAATCGAGGCCGCCGGCAAGTACATTTCTCTCACACACGACAACCGCATCCTCGACGGCAAGCACCGCTTTCTCGGCTACCGTGTTGCTTCGCAAGATGACCAGGAGCGGAGCGTGCCGGTATTCGTGTATCCCGAAATGCCGGAGCATGATGCCTTTGCGTTAGCCGTCGAGCTGAACAGTCAGCACGGCTATCAGCTTCTCGAACGCGACAAGAAGCAGTCGGCCGTCAAGCTCTACGGATTCGGCTTCAGCTACAAAACAATTTCCGGCATGGTGTCTGTCAGCGAACGAGAGTTGACCGCATGGCTGAGCGATACCGTCAAGCAAGAGAAGGAACGCAAGGATGAAATGATTCTCGATATGCACTTCTCTTGTCATACACAGGCGGAGATTGCAAAGGCTACTGGATTGGCACAGCCGACGATCAAAGAAAAGATCGACACTTTATCGGAACGCTACCAAGGTAGCAATTCGATAAAGTTGACGTTTTCTGATGAAGAATTCGAGACGCCGATCTACAACGTCTGGACGCAAAACGCAAAGAGCAACGCGGTCGGCCACTTCGGAAACACCGAGCAGCGGTGGGTCGAAAACCTGCTATACGCCTACACCGAGCCGTTTGATATTGTCGTCGATCCGTTTGCCGGCGGCGGGGCGACTATCGACGTGTGCAAGAAACGCGGCCGGAGGTATTTCGTATCCGATCGGCTACCGATCATCGCCCGCGAAGATGAGATCCGCAAGTGGGACATCGGCGACGGCCTGCCAGAGCTTCCGCAATGGAAGGACGTGAAGCTCGTTTATCTCGACCCTCCATATTGGAAGCAGGCCGAGAACCAGTACAGTAGCGACCCAGAAGACCTGGCGAACATGCCGCTTGAGAAGTTCAACGAGGCTCTGTCGGGGCTTATCAAGGCGTTCGCCAAGAAGCTCAAGGCCGGCTCGTTCATCGCCTTGATCATCCAACCGACACAATGGAATGCGCCTGATCGGCAATTCACCGATCACGTCGGCGATATGCTCCGCGCCGTCAAGTTGCCAGTGGACATGCGAATCTCTTGCCCGTATTCGACACAGCAATGCACGGCGCAAATGGTTGACTGGGCCAAAGAGAATCGGCGGTGCCTGGTGCTTTCGCGTGAGATAATCGTGTGGAGAATCTAACATGACAAGTCGCTACCAAACCGATAAGGCCCTTAGCGCCGCACAGGGCCGCCAAGATGCACGGGCACGCCGTAAGGACGCCAAGCGGCCCTTGCTGGCCCTGATGACCGACGACAAGGCGGACGCGGCCAGCGACAAGGCGAACGTGGCCGGAAGGACAACGGCATGAGATACCTGGCATTCGCCGAGGCCGCCCGGCTGGCCGGCGTCAAAGGCACCATCTTACGCAAGGTGGCCGAGCTACCGCCGCTCGCCCAACTGCCGGGTGGCGAATACGGATGGCAGGAAGGAGACGCCATTGCGGTGCGTGACTGGTGCTACAGCGTGTCGTTCCACTACGGCGACCACTGCACCGGTCCAGGCAAGATCGACGATCCTGGCTACGCTCTGTTCGACCCATTGGGCCGATCCGGCGAGTACAGCACCAGCGACGCCGTACTAGCTGGCGTATCACCGGCTGACATCATGCGAGCGGCGACACCAGGCGGCGCGCTACCGCTGCTCCAAGAGCTTGCCTGCGGCTCACTCGGCTGGCCCGAAGACGTGAGCATGGCCGCACGAACCTGGTGCCGACGCTGGATTGCCACGCACGGCGTCGGCAAGAGCTTTGACGGGGCCGACGACGACGACACCACGCACGACGGGAGCGAAGCGGCATGAGCACTTGGAAGTCAATCGGTTCGCTTCCACGGGACTTTGGAAGCGTTGAATCGCTTCCGGCCGGGGCGGCGGGCGTGGCGAAACCATTCACGAACAATTTGTTACAGGCCAATCAGACGGGGCCACCGTAGGCACCGTAAACTCAAAAGCCCGGACGCGGTGGACAAGACCGGCCGGGCAAAATCGAAAGGTTGCAAAGTGGATACTACCAGAGAATCGAAACGTGTCAAACAAAAAACCAAAACCAGCCTTCAACCGATTCACGAACAAAATGTTATCGAATCGGAAACAGTAGACGCCAGCCGATTCACGAACAAAATGTTATCGAATCGGAAACGTGGCGGCCAGCCGGTATTCAGTCGGCAGGAGCTAGCGATGGCAGAGTACGCGGCAGACGGGCCTGTGAGTAAAATGCAGTTGCAAAGGGTGGCCTACCGCAACCGTGCTATCGCGGCGTTAGAAAGCGACTTCGCTTGGCTGATTGACCGTGAGGCGTGCAACCGGGGCGAACAGCGTTGGCGTCCAGCCATCTTGGCCGAGCTAGGCCGGCATGGCGACGCCGAGAATATCCGCGACGTGGCCGCCCAACTAACGGAGTACACCGATGGCCGCGATCTATCGGACGCCGAATGCGTTGCGTTGCTCAAAGGCGTTCGCGGCATCCTACCGAGGGGAACGCCAGAGGCCGACGTAGATGAGCTTACCGGCCTGATAGTGGCAACGATCAACGAGTACGCGGAATCGCACCACGGAGCAAGGCCGGCACTTCTACGGGGGGCGTTGGCCAAGGTCAAGATCGTAGACCCCGAAGACAATTAACCCTAACACGAAAGGAATTGAGCCAATGTGGAACGCTGAAGGAATGGGACAACCGAACGGCACAGAGTTAATGAGCTGGGCCACGGTCAAGGAACTACTCGCGACGGTCAAGGATGAATCTGGACTTGCCAGCCTGTTCGTGGCGTTGGCTGACATGGCCACGGCCACAACCAACCTACGCACCGGCCGAAAGCACGGTGGCGTATATACGGCCGACCAATGCCTTGACATCATCAGGGCGGCCAAGCGTGCCGGCGAATTGGTCGGTGGCATTATATCGAGCGATCCGACGACGGCCCTTGCCCAAGAGGCGTTGGCGTTCGGCTTCCGCACGGTGGCGAATCGAGCGACAGAGGCCGAGCGGTTGTGTCGCAAGCGTAAACCAGACTGGGCGGCGATTGCTGCCACGTGCCAAGCGGTTGGCTTAACGCTCATGGCGTGCGAGGCGTTCCTGTGCCCGTTCTTTGCCAAGTTCTCGGAAAGCAACGTCTCACAGTTATCAAAAGGAACGCGATGAGCGACGAAACGAATTCGGTTCGGAATCCGAATAAAAAGCGCGGGCGGCCAAGGGGGACAAACGGAGCGAGGAAGTTTTGGCAAGACTCCTCCAGGAGGGCTGGCCGCAACTATGCCGATATGCTTTCCGCCATCGTGCATGGGATAGCGGACAAGGATCTGAAAAGCGAACTACTCCGATTAGCCGACACCGGCGACACCACACTAACAACGTTGGCCTACGTCGCACGGTTCCCGCACGACCGACAACGCGACGCTTTCAATATGCTCAATGGCATGGGAGCGCGTGCCGCAAAGAGATGGGTGGAGTGTGTTGAGAACCCGCCTGGCGTTCAGAAGATAGCCAACGTCGTGGCCATGTTTTTGGCCCGTGAATTCCCGCCCGTAGAACATGCCACGCTCGCCGAAGCCTTGCGACTGTTAGCCAACACAATCGAAGGCCGACCACCGAAGAGAAGATGACAATGAGCGACCGCACCTCACCACGAAACGACCGATCACGCGAAGCCCGCGCCCAACAGCGGCAAGACACTCGCGAGCAACAGGCCGAAAACAAATCAACGGGCCGGCCCGATGAGCGATCCGGCAAGTGAACACAAGGAAATAAGAATGCCAGCGAACCCGATTGCAAAATACGCCAACAACTTCATGGCATTCGCCGACGACCTGGTTGTGCAGTTGCCTGGCGGTGCCGGCCCGCTCGGCCCGCGTATGGCGGACTTCCAACGACGCGACTTTGGAGCGTTGGCACCGGCCTTGCACGCCCTGGCAGCCGGACAGATACCGCCGACACGTCGCTACTGGATTGAGCGTACTAAGGGCGGGTCGAAGGATTCAGATGCGGCCGTTGCTATGTTGTGGCTGTTGGCGTTCTCTCGCCGGCAATTGAGAATCCAAGCGGCGGCCGATGACTTTGAACAGGCGGATGAAATTCGGCTCATCATCAAGCAGATTCTCAAACAAGATGGCCAGCTTAACGCGGCCCTTAAAGAAGTCATCGACGTTCAAAGAAACGCAATCCTTAGTAGCCGGCATGACTCCGTTGTGCAAATCTTGACGCGGGATGCACGCGGTGGCCACGGGGCACGAGCCGATATGGTACTCATCAACGAGCTATCGCATATCGGCGACAAAGAGTTTGTCGAGACGGTAGCTGACAACGCGGATAAGGTGCCGCACAACGTGACGCTGATATGCACGAATGCGGGCCATGTTGGCACATGGCAAGAGCAATGGCGTAACATCGCGTTGGCCGATCGGGCACGCTGGTACTTCTCGGCACTGACTACACCCGCTCCGTGGATCTCGGTGGCCGACTTAGCCGAAGCCGCGAAGAGAAATTCTAGCAATCGGTTTGCAAGACTTTGGGGCGGCCAATGGGTGGCATCGACTGGCAACGGCATTCCGCAATCGAACATCGACGCGGCTATCAAACGCGACTTGCAACCGACGAAGAAGCGGAAGCGTGCTTGGGCCATGATCGGCGGACTCGACCTGAGCAAGTCCCGCGACTCCACGGGATTCATCATCTTAGGAAAGAAAGTAGGCTGCACTGAAGTTGTTGAGACACTAGTTGAACGGCCGAAGGAATCGGACATAACAACGGCTCTGCGAGAGAATGGAATCTTGCCACCGCTTCCGAGGTCGCAAGAGCAAGTCCGCACGATTCGCGGCGACGGACGGTTACGATTGTTCAATGCTCGGCTGTGGCGTCCGCAAGACACCGGCGGCAAGGTAAGTCAAACGTCGGTAGAGAATGCGATTCTCAAAGCCCATGAGCGGTATCAGTTTGAAGCCGTGGCCTATGATCCACACGATGCGAGTTTGTTGGCCGAGCGTCTTATCAATCAGGGCGTTCCAATGGTTGAAACGACGTTCAGTGGAACCAACCTGGTGGCGATGGCGAATACAGCGTTGGAAGAGTTCGCGGATGGCAATGTTGAGTTGTACGATCATCCGCAACTCATCGCTGATTTGAGACGTATGCAAATTGTTGAGAAGTCCTACGGGCAACGACTCTCGGCCAAGCGGACGAACAGCGAAGGACATGCTGACCTTGGAACCGCATTCTTGTTAGCTATGTTGGCATCGCGTGAGTTTGTAGACCCGCTCGGCGACGTGCTTGTTACCGGCCCGCTAATTTGGTAGTCACGTTCACCACGCCAAGCCAGTAGCCTTATATATTGTAGTTGATGCTACTGCTGCCTTCTACGCCGACTATGGCAAGACGAATCACAAGGTTACATATCGCGTTGATGGCCAACGCGATTTGCGATCCATCCTTCGCAGCCGCCTCATTCCCGGCTGCAATGCGGTGGCATCACTGGGCCGCGTGGGTTTCGGTTTTCAACCAAAAACGCTTTGACCACGCGGCCCTTTTTGAATCACATGACACCACGCCGCCTGACAAACACCGAAGTCAACTGATTACACAAGGCGATGCAAATGAATCGTGTTAGGAAATATCTTGCCACGTTGTTTGGTGAAGATAACGTACCGAGTGGCGGAGCGGAGTGTCTCAAGTTTCTCGCAACCGCCGTTAAGAATGGCACCGTCGATCGCAAGACCGGCCTGTCACTGGCGGCCGAACAGTACAGCGCAGATCTCGACGAGGCGGAAGCTGAGTTGGTCAGACTTACCGAAGCCAGCGAAGGCGTGAGGGCCGAGTCAGAACGCAAAGCAATCGAGCATTGCAAGTCGATGCTTGCGAAGATTCTTTCGAGCAACCTTGGCATCGACACCACTCCCCCTACACACGACACCACGACCGCCGGACAGGCTACCGACAAACCGAACGAAAAGGAAAACAAAGTGACGACCCCGAAAGACAGTGCCGTGCAGCCCGCCGACGTGTTCAGCCACGGCGCGCCGCGTGTCAAACGCGCAAGCGAAACCTACCAAACCACCAAGGCCCGCAAGGTGTACCCTGTCAAGGGCGACGGTGGCCGAGTCAACGACCATCCTTTCGCCGGCAGGGACGTGAGCTACATGGGCCGTCCCGCCTACGATCAATCCGAGCTCGAGAAGGCGTACAGCGGCGTCTGGCTCAAGCACAAGATTCTCGGCATGGCCAACATGAGCGACCACGAGAAAGACCTGTACATGGAGTTGCTCGAAAAGAGGCAGTTCGTTGGCGAGTTCCGCGACCCGAACCTTGGCGAGCAGTATTGGGGCCAGCCCAAGTCGTTGAGCGCGATGCAGCGCAAGACGTACATTGAAGACAGCACGAGCGGCGGCACGTACCTGGTTCCCTACTTCTTCGATCTCGATGTGGTCACGTACCCGCTTCTGTACGGGCAGCTGTTCCCCGAAGTGGATCTGCGTGAGATGGCCACGAGCAATCAGGTCAAGACTCCGACCATCGGCAATTTGACGACGAACGAAGGGCCGGCAGAGGACACCGACATCACGTTGCAGACCACGACCGGCCTGTCAACCGTGCTCACGTCCAGCGTGTTCAACTTCACGGGTTCGCTCCAGATCGGGCGCGATACCCTGGCCGACTCGCCGGTCAACTTGCAAAGCGAATTCCTCAAGTTGTTCAACGTCAGCCAGCTCGCATTTCTCGAAAAGGAAATCGCGACCGGCGGCGGCGTGACCGGCATCCTTGGCCTGGTCAACACGTCCGGCACGCAGACCTATACGTCGAAGAACGGCACCACGGGGCCTTGGACTGTTTCCGACATCGAGGGCATGATCAAGGCTCTGCCCAAGCAGTATCGTCCCGGCCCCGCCACGAAGGGCCTTTGCTGGTTTGCGTGCGACTCGGCCTGGTGGCGTATCCGCGGTATCTCGGTGAGTTCGACCGACCAGCGGCGGATTTTCGGCTACAGCTACGACAGCTACGTGTTGAATAACAACCCGTTCAAGATCGAGCAAGACATCGGCGGCAGCACGACCGGCTACGGCCGGCTGGACCTGTACCGGCTCTGGCGTCGCCTTGGTATGCAACTCCAGGTCACGATCGAAGGGCGCACCCTCGGTTTGTTGAATGATGCGCTGATTATTGCTCGCACGCGGTGGGCCGGACAGCACACCGACCCCAACGCCATCGTGCTATGCACTTCTTCGCCGCTGCACTAAACGATCCTCGCGCCCGGCGGCCACTCACGGACGGGTGGCCGCCGGGTGTTTTTGTTTCGGCTTTGGGGCGACACTTACCTTACTCTTGAGAGTACAAAGCAATGACTGAAATCGTGATTGAGCTTTCTTCGCACCAATACAACGAAGAGACCGGCAAGTACCGGGCAACCAACTCTGACGTGTATTTCGAGCCAGCCAACCGGGCCTACCGTGGCCGTCAGGACCAATTGAACCTTCCTCGCGCGGCACGTTCCGAAAGCACGCTGACGCACTTCGAGCGTCCGATTCCCGGCTACCGTATCGGCGTTGACCCCAAGGCGCGCCGCATTCGGATTTTCGATCCGTTGGGCGAAGCGCGGCAGGATGAACGCGACGAAGTTAGCGCCGCGTGCATGGCCGCGTTCAAGAAGCCGTTCAAAGCCGCCGAGCCGCGAGTCACTGAAAACGCCAACCCGGCGACTGTGGACCACTACTTGACATGGATGTTTCGCTTGGTGGACGGCCACAACGCCGAGTTGGTTTCGGGCGAGTTCCCCAAGTCGATCGTCGAAGCCGCGAAGGCCGAGCGGCGGGCGGATTCGACGTTCAAGCCCGCTATGGAGCCGATCGAGATGATTCCGGCCTAACCCGGCGCGTTCGGGCCACCACTCGCCTTTTCGCTCCGTCTGTAGTGATACTCCATGCAATTCAGCGTATTATCCGGCGTTATGAAAATGGACGCCGGTCCATTCAAGCAGGGATTCCGTCAGGCTGATTCCGCATTACAGGGTTTTTCGGCCAAGCTCGGCCAATTCTCCGAAGCGATCAGCGTGAAGATGCAGCAGGTGGCAGGCCACGTTCAAGCGATGGCCAAAAACCTCAACCAATCGTTTCAGGCTGCGAATCGTGGCTTCACAAACGTCACGACGGCTGCCGCTGGCCTTGTAACGGCGGCGGGCGGTGTGTCCGTGGCGATGGTCAAGCTCGCCAGTAATGCCAACGAAGCGGCCAGCAAGTTTCAATTCGTATTCACGACGGCCAGCGACAAGACGCAAAAGTCGCTTGACGAATTCGCAAAGGCGGCCGGGCGGTCTAAATACGCCATGCGAGAAATGGCGGCCGACATCGGGGCGTTAGTCGGGCCGATGGGTTTCACCAAGGACAAGACCGGCGAACTGTCGGTACAGTTCACAAAACTGGCCGTTGACCTGTCATCGTTTTTCAACGTCACGGAAGACGATGCGTTGGTTGCTTTGCGTGCCGCTATCGTGGGCGAATCGGAGCCGATGAGGCGGCTAGGCGTCCAACTGAATGAGGCGAAGATCCAGGCCGAAGCATTCAAACTTGGCATCGCCAAATCGAAGGATGAAGTTCAAGGGGCAATCAAGACGCAGGCCATTTTCTCGATTATCATGAGAGAGACGGCCACGGCCCAAGGCGATGCGGTCAGAACCTCGGGCGCATTCGCCAACTCCTGGCGGGCCATGCGGGATACGATCAAGGATACCGCGACCGACCTGGGGCAGGTGTTCATCCCGGTTGCGACGAAGGCCGTTCAGGCGATTCGAGCGTTCGCTGAACCGATGGCTACATGGGCAGCCAAAAATCAAGACGTGCTCCAAGCGAAGCTGGCCGATTGGGCCGAACGGGTTTCCGCCGGTGCCGTGAAAATCGGCAAATCGTTTTACGCCACGTTTGAATATCTGAAGCCAACGATAGTCCAAGTATGGAATTATGCCAGTGGGCTTTTGCAATCTTTCCAAACATGGTTTAACGGGCTGCCGGCCGGCACGCAACAGGTCTTGAGGGTGGCCACCGCTTCAACCGCCCTCGGCTTAGCGCTCGGCAAGATCGGCGGCATGGTCCCGATTATCGGGCCACTGGCTACGGCATTCGGGTCGCTAATCAATCCGATCGGTTTGGTGGGCGGTGCCGTCAAGCTTATCATACCGCTCTTTGGTGCCGGCACTGGTTTGCTTGGCGTCTTCGGCTCGGTGCTTGGCATGATCGTTTCCGGTGGCCCGTTAATGATCGCGTTGGCGGCTCTGGCGGCGATGTTCCTGGTTGGCGGCGACTTCGGCGGCGCGGTAGAGGGACTTGGTACGCTACTCAAGGGACTTGCCGGCGACGGCTTTGACTTCCTCAAGGCTTCGGTCGCGGGATTCTCGGCGTACCTCAAAGGCGACGGCCTGGCGGCATTGGAAGGATACCACAACGCAATGTCCTCATTGTCCAGTGCGGCGGCTAAACTTTCCGGCGCGATAGGACTCGATAAATTGAGTGCCGCTTTTGCGCAACTTGCCGAAGCGCAGAAGCAACTTGCAGGCTCGGAAGGGCGTGGTTCGCGACTCGATAAGGAACGCCACGAAAACCGTGTCGCAACATATGGGAGCGAAGGCGCCGCAAAGGAGATTGAAGCGGCCGAGGAGGCTTCGCAGAAGGCCCACGACCTTGAATCGAAGCATCACAAGGCAAAGCAAGACCTTGTTACCACGAGGTCGCCGTGGTACAGGAAGCTCACTGAAACCACAACTGGAATGGAGGCTAACGAGCGAACGCTCAAGGCGCTTGAGGCGGAGGCAAAGGCAGCTCGCGCTCATAGCAATGTGCTAGAGAAGCGTAAGATAGAGATCATGGGCACGCCGGATCGGCCGACCAGCGACGAGGCGAGAATCTTGAATGCCGCTGAGCATGGCAACGACATCAAGCGTGCATCGGATGACTACGGCCCGACCAGCGAGAATTATGCGAAGGATAATCGTCCGCTACGCAAGTCCAGGAAAGCGAACTGGGGCGGTCGTATCGACAAGGCCAAGATCGCCGAAGAAGAGCGTATCCGCGAGCAGACTAAGGCGCAAATGGCGCAGTCGGACCCGTTGATTGCCAAAGAGGCGGCGACCGGCGATACGCAAGCACAGGCGCAGGCGTCAGTCAACGCAACACCTTCGACCCAAGCAGCCACGACGGCAACGGCGGCAACGGCGGCGACTGCCAGTAACGTATCATCCGCCCGCCAGGCGAAGAAGGATGCCGCATCGGCTGCACGCCAAGCGAAAAAGGACGCCGCATCGGCCGCTCGTCAGGCGAAAAAGGATGCCGCCGCAAATCGTTCGACGGCCGCATCAGACAAGGCGGCAAAAGCAATGGGCAATGCAGCCGTCGAAACCACGAAGCTCACCGAAGCTGAGCAAGCGGCAGCCGACAAGGCGGCAGGCAAGCAGACGCCGGCTGAAGCTGAGCAAGCGGCAAGCATGAAGGGCATGATGGACCAGGCCATGCAGCACGTCCAGCAGGCCGGGCAGCAGGCATTCCAGCAAATTGGCCAGCAAATGGGTGACGCCGGCAAGGCCGCAGTTGTGCAAGCCGCGCAGGCCAATGGCCAGCTTAATGCGATGATCAACGACGCCAAGGCCAAGGGCAATCCGCTGGCTGCGTTGGATCTCATCATCCAGAACGTCAAGGCCAAGGCCGGCATGGCGAGTATCAATCTGCACAACATGAGCGATTCGTTGGGTAGTACGGGCAGCGCATTTCCCGGCTCGGACAACTCGGCCTACGCGATGAGTCAGAACGGGCCGGCAGCTACGGCACTCAAAGGTTTCACCGATTTGCTGGCCAGCCTGCAAAAGCAGCGTGCCACGCTCGTTGCACAAATGGCCAGGTCCAAAGCACCGCCTAAGCTGGCCGAAGGCGGTATCGTCTCAAGCAGTCTATTGGCTAACATTGGCGAGAGCGGGCCGGAGGCGGTCATTCCGCTGCAACGGCTGGGGCAGGTCCTTGCAAGCGTATTGCCGTCGTTCGGTTCGTTTAATGCCTTTGGCGTCGGGCCGTTCGGCCAAGTGAATTTCGGTGCCGTGCCGGCCTACAGCGGCATGGGCATCTCTGGACTGACTGGTGGGCCATTTGGTTCGCCGTTTTCAAATACATATCTCAATACCGGCGCACTGGGAGCGTTTGATGCCGCATTCAGTCAGGCCCAGGCGGGAACCAGCTTCTTTGGTAATCTCGGCATGGGCGGTGCCGGAGGCTGGGCGGCGAGTCTCAAGCAAATGAAGCTGGCACAGCAGCAGGCCGTTGACGCACTGAACGCCTATCAGCAGCACAGCCAGATCAACCTACAGCCGATGCGTGGTTTGCAAGTCCTTGGCGGTACGAATCCACTAACCGGCGCGCCGTGGGCCGGACGCGACGCCTACGGAAACAGCACGATTGGAGCGGGCGGTGCTCGATACTCAGGTAATACTTCGGAACAGTACCAAGGGCCGAACATCACGATTAACCACACGATCAACGGTGCGGACATGACTGACGCCGCGACTCGGCAAAGAATCGCAAATCAGATGTTAGACCACCTTGACGCCGCTGCCAGGCAACGCGGAATCGATATGACCGGGCAGAGCGTGTTGCGGTCGCGGCAGCAGCCGTACAACGCGGCACCAACGGCGTACGCGAGATAATAACGAATCAACCGTAAGCCAATCCACGAGAGAAGGACACCACACTAATGGACGTGCTCACCGCCTACGAAAAGCTGGCCAACAGGAAAGACCGATCGGCGTTCCCGTGTGACGTTGAAATCACGGCACCGGATGGATCGAGGGTGGACGCATGGGCGGAAGGGGCCGCCGCTGCCGCGTGGCTGAGCGGGCAACTTGACGACGCCACGACCGATGCCGAGCTTGATGAGGCGTTGGCCTACTACGTCCAACTCAAGGAAATGGGTGGAGTCATCGACGAAGAGCGTTGGCATGAAACGATCAAAGAGCTACTGGCCGAGTTGATGGCATGGGGAAATGCGAACGTCGAACAAGAGGAATGCGTGCCATGTTGAAAATCATTAGGTGGCCGTTGCTCACACTGGGCCGGCTGTTCAAGCGTTGGGCCGACGCCAGCCTTGCCGGGCATGTGGAAAGCATCAAGCAAGAGTTGTCGGAAACGGTTTCCGCATTGAAGGTGGCCGAAGAAGAAAACCGCCGACTGTGGGCAGTGAGCAAACGCGACCATGCCCGCGTCGAACAAGAATCATCGCTCTACGCGAGGGGCCGAGCGGAAGCCCTTGCTGCCATTACGGCGGCGAAGGAAGGCTAAGGGTAAGTCATGCGGTTCCGAAGCAATGCAGACGACGCACAGCAGCGGGCAACCGCCGATTTTGACATGGCCATGCTCGCCGCGAAGGGCAATGCCGGGGCCGATCCGTTGCAAATGATGGTTGGCGCCCAAGGTAGCGGCCGGCTTGACGCGCAGGACCGTCGAGCGATGGTCGATGCGGCCGACCAATACTCGCATTTTCGAGGGCAGGTTTACACGAGCGTACGCCCGATCGCCCAAACCATCGCCGGCCAGCCGATCCGGCTAGCCCGTGTGACCAAGAATCTCAAGGGCAAGCAACAGCGAATGACAGAGGCCCGCCAAGGTTCAATACCGGAATGGGTCACTAAGTCAGTTCGGACGAAGGCGAACGAGTCAATCGAGATCGTTGACCAACACCCGATTCTTGACGCATTGCACGACCCGGCACCATCGCTACCTGGCTGGACTGACTGGCACTTGAAATATGTCATCGTGGCCAGCATGGAGCTAACCGGCCGGGCGTACATTTGGTTGCCCGTGGTGGACGGCCGGCGCGAGCTGTGGAATTGCCCTTCAAACTGGTTGCGTCCGAAGGAAACACCAGGCAAGTTGTTCGACGGCTGGATTCTCCGTGCCGAGTACACTTGCGAAGAGCGTGAGCTTGCTGCCGATGACGTCGTGCCCTTTTGGTACCCCGATCCGGCTAATCCGCTCCATGCTCTTGGGCCGATGGAAGCCGGGGCACGGGGCATCCTGTGCGATGAGTACGTTCAGACCGCAATCAAAAACACATTCTTACTAGGCCCGCATCCGTCCGTCCTAGTCACACTTGGCAGCAAGCTCACGTCAACGAAGAAGAGCGTAAAGCCGTGGGTGACGGAAGCGCAAATGGCCGAGTTCCGAGAATCGTTCAACCGGCGCTATCGTGGCATGACCCATTACGGGGAACCTCTTTTTCAGGACGGGAAGATTGAGAAGGTCGAGGCGTTCGGCCGGAAGCCGAATGAAATGGACTTCGGAATGAATTCTGACAAGTCGCAAGCTCGCGTAGAGCAGACATTCGGCACTAACCCGTACATCGCCGGGGCCGCAAGTCTTGGCAGCCGTGCCGAAGCTGCGGAAGCGCGCAAGCAGTTCGTTCGCGGCACAATCAATCCGAAGATCGAACTAATCTCAAGAGTGCTCAATAACGGAGTGTTACCGCACTTCGATACGTCGGGGCAGTTTGTCTTGTTCGTGGAGCCGGCGCAGGCCAACGATGATGAGCTTGACCAAAAAGAATGGGCAACGGCGTCGAAACAAGGGATCGTCACCATTGACGAGTTCCGTGCCCACCGGCTACGGCTCCCGCCGCTTCCGAACGGTGCCGGCCAGCAAGTGCTAATCCCAACGACCAGCGCATTCAATCCGTTGCCCGGACTTGTGCCAGAAGATCCCGAAGTTACGGCCGAGCGTGTTGCCGAAGGCGACGAAGCCGATGGCGACATCGACAACGACGACGGCGACGAAACCGACAAGAGCGGAAGCCACCGCGCTGGTCGCAAACATGGTCGCAAGGTGTTCGATGACGCCTTCTACAAGGATTACGTTGGCGGTTGGCTGAAGGCCCACGGCTCGCATGAGACATCATTGAGCAGTGCCGTACTCGCGTTCCTGAACGAGCAAGGGAACGACGTAGCCAAGCAGTTGGAAGCGACCTACGGCGATATGAAAGGCTTCCATGAGCTTAGGACCAAGGCTACGGCCACGGCGATGGCCGCTAACGTGTTCACTCCGGCCGCTTGGGATGAAAAGCTGAAGGACGTTGTACGTGGCCCATTGGCTTATGCCGCCGCCGCCGGGGCCAGCATGGAGCTAGCGTCATTCGGCCAAGGTGAAGCGCTCCCACCGCCGGCCGATGCACCGGCGGCGTTAGGCAAGGCCACCGACGCCGATACTGGCGGCACGCCTGGCATGAGCTTTGATTTTGGCGTTGATTTGCCCGCCGACGTGAAGCAAGGGATTGAGCGTTCGCTGAACGAATCGTTGGCGAAAGGCTACTGGGCCGGGGTGAACGTCACGACGTTGGAAAAGTTACAACTCGCGCTGCAAGACGGGCTGGACGCCGGCAAGACGCTACGCGAGTTGGTCGCCGACGTGAAGGATGGCGTTTTTGAAGGCACCATCGCCAAAGAGCGGGCCACTACGATCGCTCGCACCGAAACTACGATGGCGTTGAACAGTGGCGCTGACGTGGCGGGCAACGCTCTGGCAGCCGATGGCATTATTACCGGAAAGGAATGGAGTTCGGCCCACGATACAGTGACCAGGCCGGACCATGTTGAGGCGGACGGCCAGCGCGTCGGTGCTGACGAAGATTTCACGGTCGGCGGCGAGAAAGCGGCATTCCCAGGCGACTCTCGATTGTCGACGAAAGAGCGAGCCAATTGTCGATGCGTGCGAGTCTCAACGACGGCTTTTGACTCCCGATCCGGCAAGCCGTTGTGGAAGGGGCTCGGCGGCGGTTGCCAAGTACACGGGAAGGCGGTATGACGCCAGAGCAATCCATCGTTGGCCTACTCACCGGGCCGGACTCCTCGGCCGACTGGGATCATCTACTCGGCGAGCTTGAATGCCGGGGATACACCATCCTGGCAAAGCGGTTCCGCTCGATGTGGCACTACTTGCAGCGGAAGCCGGGGCACAGGGGCGCTCACGAACGGCTAGCCCGGCTGGTGCGAGATCTGCCGGATGACATGACTTCGGGGCGCCGGTAATGAAGTTCATCAAGCTAACGACCGTCACGGGCCAACCGGCCTACGTCAACCTGGCACATGTGGCGGCCGTGGTTCAAGGCGAGCGGAACGACAAACCGACCTGGCATGTGCTCTGTGAAGGCGTGCGGGTTGGCGTGTTTGAGGTGGCCGATGCCGACGCCAAGGAATTGCTAGAGGTTGTATCGGGCGAGATTGCCGACGCGGCGGCCTTGCAGACGTTCGACGCATCAGCCACATTCTAGGTTTTCGTTTTTCTGACGGAAACTCCCGCCGCTCGTCTTATCGCGTAGCGGCCGACTCCGGCCCTGATGCGGCCCGGTTTTCGACCACGCCGGCGAAAAATCTTTGGGAAAAATTCGCTGGTGGCCACAAGTTTTGCCAACGCGGCTAACTCATTGGCAGTCAATCACTTAAGCACGGCCGCATATACACCAGTAACCTTGACGGGCAATATAAAGCCTGTATAGTCTGTAAACATATAATTTGAATCATGTATTGACATTCATTTTGCAAGCTGGTAATGTCCTTTGATGCAACGCCCGCGAGGGCACACAAGGGATTTAACCGATGACCAACGACACGATACGGCCCGGCAGATTGGCCTGGATTCCAGGCGGGTGGGACTTGTGCCACCTTGCAACAGTCTGCCGGGCCATGTCGTTTTTTTGTGCGCGTCGGTTGCGACGGGTGGGATTCTCCCGCTCGGCCGGCGTGCGTGCCGGAGGAAACGAATCATGGATGTGAACGTCATGGAACGCCGTTCTTTCATAGCCGCTTTTGCGGCCCTGCCTGCCCTTCCGCGCACACGCGCTGCCAAACGCAGCCGTAGGCCCCGTGGCCGCGGGATCATCCTACTGGCGAGCATCCCGTCCGACTGGCATCCAACGTCGTGGCGGGACGTACCGTCGTCGTGTGACGTGATCAAGGCCAGTCAGCCTATGGCTATGGCGAGTGCCCGGTCGCTGGCGAAATCGTTCAATATCGACGCGATGAAGTCCGGCAAGCGGGCTTGGTACATCGTGGCCGCCACGGATGGCAGGAAGCCGAAAGGGGGCGGAGCATGAAGCCTACCAACAAGCCGAAGAAGGCCAAGAGCCAACCCACGACCCCGCTAAAGCTTCGCGACCATGTAAAGGCTTACGTTCACGCCCGCGACATTTCCAAGGGGCACGCCGGAAACCTTGGCTTCGCCCTGGATCATTTCGCCTTCTTTTTGAAGCGCGAACCGACGATTGACGACCTCCAATCCGATACGGTCAACAGTTGGTTGATTTTCATGTTGGAGAACGGATCGAAAAACGGCAAGCTCGCCCGCGAATCGGTTGCGAACTACCGCCGTTGCCTGTTGACGATTTGGCGCGACCTGTACGACCTGGAACTGATGGAGGTTGCACCGAGGCGGATTCGGCCGGTGAAGGTGGTTAGCGAATCGCCGAAGGCATGGAGCAACGCCGAGCTTCGGCGCGTGCTGGCCGAGGCTGACAAGTTCCACGGCTGTTACCATCCGAGCCGGGTTAGTAAGTCGCACTTCTGGCGGGCGTTCGTGCTGACAGGTTATGATTCCGGCCTGCGCCTTGGCGACCTTTTGGCGCTGGAAACTGAACACGTGAAGGGAAAGAACCGTTTCGAGGTTCGCCAGCACAAGACGGGGCAGACGATCCTTGTGAAGCTTCGCCCGGAAACCGTTGAGGCGATCAAGGAGACCTACCCGAAGAACGGTATTTGCGATCGCCGGCGAGTGTTCAGAGACGCTCTTTCGCGCCGTTGGGTGTTGGTTGGCTTCCGGCAAATCATCGAGCGCGCCGGTCTTTCGACGAAGCACGGCACCACGAAGATGTTGCGGCGGAGTGGCGCCACGGCCGTTGAAGCCATTAACCCTGGGGCATCAAGTCGCCACCTGGGGCACTTGAGCGTGGGCGTTGCGGCCAAGCACTACTTGGATAAGGGACTCGTCGATAAGGCGAAGCCTTTGGTTCCATCCTTGATCGACGGCACCTGCGATTCAGAGGACGACGACGTGCAAGACGCGGCGCCGGTTGCGACGACGGCCCAGATGCAGGACATGCTCACGAAGATGTTGGAACGGGTGGCCGCCGTCCCTTCGCAACCCGTGGTGGCCGAAGTGACGACACCGGCCAACGAGCTGGCGCCGTTTACGCTGCCCTTGCTCGAAGAATTCCTGGCGACGGAGGTTGCCAAGATGAGCCGGTCCTACATGAAGGCAACGAAGTCCTACCTTCGGCAGACATTCGAGGCGTTGGAGATGTGGCGGACGAGCGACTTTTCCGGCCAGCGGTTCAAGGCGTACCTGGCGGAACTGGTATCCAAGGAAGGACGCACCGAACGCACGGCCAAATGGTTTCGGTATCCGTTGCTCCGTTTTCTCAAGTGGCTGGCGAAACGCGACGACGACACCGGCCGCATCGCGGCCGAGTGCGCTGGCCGGCTGGCGATTGCGCGGGCATCATCGCCGCGTCCACGGAACGGCGGAAAGCGAGGTGCCGCATGAGTCACCATTCCCGATTTTCCGACGACTTCCACCGGAACCGCTTCAAGGCCGCCGACGCTGAAATCATCGGCAAGGCCGCTGGCATCAAGATCGATCTTTACCGCGATAACGACGGCGACATACACGGGGATTGGGTTATCAGCGGTACCGTTAGTAACTGCTCGTCCGACGCCGAGGAAGTCGCCGCCAATCTCGACTTCGCGGCTGAGTTGCTTGCCGCGTTCAGACGGGCGAGACCAGAGCAAGAAGATGGAATGTTGGGCTAAGACAGGATCGGCACCCACGGCCATCGTCTAGCACGCGGCGGCCGTGGGCGTTTTTATGCGCTGGGGCCTGGCTCTTCAAACCACCTTAGTGTATCGCCACGCCAGCCGGGCAGTTGTTCCCAAGACGAAGTGCTGAGCGCTTTGGTTGCTTCGGAAATCAAGTCTACAAATTCTTGTCCGCGTCCACCGGCTGTTGCCGCATCGCCAGCAGAGCGAATCGCTTTCTCGGCGATTTTCGTAGCCTCCGTGAATTTGCCGGACCCTACTAGCTTGACGGTCTTGATCGTCTCTTTTGCAGCGTTAAGGACGCTCGTGGCCGCGTGCTTTCGGTTTTCGTCTAGCACCGAGCGGCCAAGGGCCTTGGTGGAGAAATCAAGACAGTCACTCGCTTCTTTTAGGCGTCTGCTTAGATCGGCTTCATGTATCGTCGTATCACTTGCAAACTCGTGGGCTGTATGTGCCGCATGTCCGATGCCCAGATCGTCTGGCGAAACAAAGCACTCCCTGACAAGGTAGACAGCGTGGCTCACAAGGCAAACCAAGCCGCGTTGGGATAGCCGCCCTAGATCATCATCCGTTGGTAATTCAGCCACGCTCCACCGCCTTTCGCTCTTGGGGTTTACCGGCGGGCACCGCGCCCACCTGCCGCTAGTGTAGCCGAGCGGCGACGGATTGCAAGGGGGGGCCGCAAAAAGCCGTTTGGCGCAAGTCACGGCCGAATGCCAGTTTCGGGCCGAACAACTCGGCGGGCAAAATTGCCGAGCGTCAAACAAGATCGGCTATAATGGGCCGTTTCACCCGTCCCGGTAACTCAACGTATCACGGAAGTCGATGTTGAGAAAACGCTTGCCATCGTCGCCAGCGAAGTCGATTTGCCAAGGCCGGGGCACCTTGCCAGCCTTCGCTGCCCAGAGGCCAAGGGCATTGACGATCCGGTTGATGCTCACGCCGGCTTCATCGGCCAGCCTGGTCAACCCGGCGTGTACGTCGTCATCGAACCGAATATCGAGCCGTACCTTGCCTTTTTCGCCGGGCCGGACGGCCTTTTTCTTTTTCGCCATTTTGGGGACTCCTGATGCTTGACGTAACGGCTAGTGTAACGGTAAGATGCGCGGTAGTCAAGCACGGGGCCTAACTGGGAGGGACTGAATCATGGTAGCGAACGAGACGCGAAAGAGAACCCGGCGGCGTGGTAACGGCGAGGGGAGCATCTTCCAGCGAAAGAACGGCCTGTGGTCGGCCGTCGTGACGATCGGCTACAACGCCAACGGGAAGCGTGTCCGCAAGGAAGTCTACGGCAAGACCAAGGGCGAAGTCCAAGAAAAACTGACGAAGCTTCAAAGCGAAAAGCTCACCGGCACGTTGTCAAATGCCGAGCGGCAGACCGTGGCCGTGTTCCTGAATCGTTGGCTGGCCGATTGTGCAAAGCCGACCGTCCGCAGCAGCACGTTCGCCTGTTACAAGGGGATCGTCGATAACCATGTGTCGCCGAAGGTGGGCGGGGTGCGGCTCGAAAAGCTGACGCCCCAACACGTGCAAGGGCTGTACTCGGCCTTGGAGCGGGACAAGGCATCACGGTATACCCGGCGGCTCGTTCATGCCGTGCTGCACCGGGCCTTCAAGCAGGCCGTCAAGTGGGGCATGGTGCCGCGTAACGTGTGCGATGCCGTGGAAGCCCCCAGGATTGAGCGGAAGGAGATTCAACCGCTCAATGGCGAGCAGGTGGCTACGTTGTTCACGGCGGCGAGCGGCGAGCGGCTCGAGGCCCTGTACGTGCTGGCCGTTTCCAGCGGGTTGCGGCTCGGCGAGTTGTTCGGGCTTCAGTGGGGCGACGTGGACCTTGACGCCGGGGCGTTGACCGTTCGCCGGAAGCTGTCGGAAGTCAACGGCGTGCTGAAGTTAGAGGAACCCAAGACGAACAAGGGTCGGCGGAAGGTGGACTTGCCGGGCATGGCCGTTGATGCGATGTGCGAGCATCGCAAGCGGATGCTTGCCGAAGGCAACTTGAGCAAGGGCTACGTCTTTTGCAACAACGCGGGCGGCCCGCTTCGCCGGAGTCACTTCCACAAGCAGTATTGGAAGC
This sequence comes from Pirellulales bacterium, assembly GCA_035531595.1. Lineage (GTDB taxonomy): Bacteria > Planctomycetota > Planctomycetia > Pirellulales > JAICIG01 > DATKSN01. The sequence goes on from DATKSN010000101.1 coordinate 37,034, forward strand.
CGCTCTTGAAGCTGGCCGGGCTGCCGGCCATCCGGTTCCACGACTTGCGGCACACGTCGGCCACGCTGTTGCTCGGCGAAGGCATTCACCCCAAGATCGTCCAGGAGCGGCTCGGTCATTCGCAGATCTCGATCACGCTCGATACCTATTCGCATGTGCTCCCGACGATGCAGAGGGACGCGGCCGACAAGCTCGATACGATGTTCAAGACCAACGCGGCGAAGGCTAAGGCGGCCAACCTGGCGGCCGTGGCGAGTGCTTAAACGGCGTCGATGATTCGACCAAAGCCCGGTCATTTAGGCCGGGCGTTTTCATGCGCTGTTGGGCCGGCTGTACAGCCAATCGCGTGGCTGTACGTGGCCGGTTTGGCGGTGGAAAGGCGAGATTGGCTGTAAATTGGCTGTACGGCGGTCAAAAACGGCGTCTTGGCGGCCGGAAATCGAGCGCATAAAAAACGCCGCAAGTTGTTGCGGCGTAAAGCATTTAGCAACAGCGGAGGGCATGGGATTCGAACCCACAACCCCTTTCGGGGCACCTGATTTCGAGTCAGGCCGCTGGCCAGTTCGCTTACCCTCCCGGCGCTCTTGAATGTAATGCGCCGTCCCCTCCTTGGCAAGTTCCCTCGCACAATCGGTCAATTCGCTACCCCCGACGTGACGATTTTCGGGGTTCGCGCCGCTGTGTGGGACAACGGGAAAACGTGCGTCCCCCGCGCCGATGCCCGCCGATACCTCGAATGGGTTCCAGTCTCCTTCGAAGCCTTTCTCCCTAGAGAAAATCACTACCATGGCCAAAGAAATGATTCGCGTCGTTACCCGTGGCGCCGACGGCAAGCTCCGGATCCGTGATTACAGCCAGACCGATACGCTTCAAAAGATGCATACCCAGGTCGGCATCGACGATTGCAGCACCGACCTGGCGCTGCGCGGGCTGCCCGTGTTTCGCGGCTTGATCGGACCGATGCCCGAAGGGAAGAACATCATCCGCTACGAGTCGCCCGATGTCTTCGAAACCTTGACCAAGGAGTGGAGCACCACCAAGGTGGCGCGCCGCTCGCGGAAGACCGTCGAATCCGTAGATCCCATCGCCTCGGCGATCACCACCGGCGCGGATGGTCCTTGAGACTCGCTATCCGCGCTAGCGCAGGGGCGCGATTTTCCCTTGCGTGCCGTTGGCGGTTCGAGGGGCCGGTGCGCTTGCCGCCGGATTCTTGACCAGCCGGGTTCCGCCCGCCGACGTCACGGGAACCAGGCCACGCCGCGGCGGATCGCCTGGGTATTGATGCACCCCGCCCACCTGCTGGTTACTGGCCATCGCAGGCGCGGGGCGGGCGAATGGATCGCTCGTCGGCGCGACGCCGACGATGCTTGGGCCGACGATGCTTGGGCCGACGATGCTTCGGCTGACCAAGATGTCCTGGTCAACGACCGTTTGGGTCGTGATCGGCACGCGAACCGTGGTCGTTACCGGCACGAGTTGCCGTGTCGACACGGGCACCTTGACCACTTCGGTGCGGGTTTCCCAATGGGTGCGCGGCACGCTGCGGTACGTCAGGTACGGCTGCGTGAACGGGTTGAACCTTCCCCGCCAATAAGGCTCCAAGCGGTGCTCGGTCACCGGAACCTGGTAGGTTCTGATCGAGTCGCAAAGCTGTACGTCGTAACGCTCCTGATAATAGGTTTGCGGGCGTTCGACGCACTGGATTTCCGTCTTCGGGGCGCGAACGGTGCGGTGGACCTCGCGATAGGTCACCCCACCTTGAGTATACTCGCGCACATCATCAGCCCGCGCCGGCGCGGAAATCACCAGCAAAATCGGCACCGCGGCTAGCGGCAAATTGCATTTTAACATGGTATGGCCTCTCTAGTCGTTTATCGGCATCTTCCGTATAACAACATGAATCGTTGCCACCGGAACCTGGGAGACGCCCTCGCGTGATCAGCAAGGAATTGTTGGAGATTCTCGTGTGCCCGCAGAACCGCACGCCGCTGGGACTGGCCGACACCACGCTGGTGGCGGAGCTTAACCGCTCCATCGCCGCCGGTGTCGTGAGGAACATGGCTGGCGACAAGGTCGAACGGCCGCTCGACGGCGGTCTGGTGCGGGAGGACGGAACCTTGCTCTACCCCATCATCGACGGCATTCCGGTCTTGCTCGTCGATGAGGCGATCGGTTTGACCAAGTGATGATCAACGTACAGACTCTGTAGGGAACGCCCTCCGTGGCGTTCCGCGTCCTGCCGGACGACGTCGCATCAGCTTCTCGGAACGCCACGGAGGGCGTTCCCTACAGAACCTTTGTGGAATCATCGATGAGCGAAAAAACCATCTTCCAACGGATCATCGACCGCGAAATCCCGGCGGAAATCGTGCATGAGGATGACCAATGCCTCGCCTTCCGTGACGTGACTCCGCAGGCCCCCACGCATGTGCTGGTGGTCCCCAAGCGGCCCCTTCGCTCGCTGGCCGAGCTTGCCGACGCCGACGGGGCACTGGCGGGGCATCTGCTGCTCGTCGTGCGGAAACTGGCCGTCGAGTTGAAACTCGATCACGGCTATCGCGTGGTCGCCAACAGCGGCCCGGACGGCGGCCAGTCGGTCGATCACCTGCACTTCCACCTGCTCGGTGGGCGAGCGATGGGTTGGCCGCCGGGGTAAAAGGCATGGATTGGGACTTGGTCGTGGTCGGCGCCGGCGCGGCGGGCTTGCTGGCCGCGGCGCGGGCGGCCGAACGAGGAGCCCGCACGCTGCTGCTGGAAAAAAACCGCCGGCCAGGCGTCAAAATCCTGATGTCCGGCGGCACCCGCTGCAATGTGACTCAGGCCACGGATCGCCGCGGGATCATCCGCGAATTCGGTTCCCAAGGCCACTTCTTGCACTCGGCGCTGGCGGCGTTGGCGCCGGATGACCTGGTCGATTGGCTCCAATCCGAGGGGGTGGCCACGAAAGTCGAGGCGACGGGAAAGGTGTTTCCGGTCAGCGACAAGGCGGCCGACGTGCTCGGCGCGCTGGTTCGCCGCTTGCATCGCAGCGGTTGCGCGCTGGCGCTCGACGAACCGGTGGCCGAAGCGGAGCCGATCGCGGCGGACGGTTTTCGCGTCACGACGTCGAAGCGCAGCCTGCTGGCGGCGAAGCTGCTGATCACCAGCGGCGGGCAGTCGTATCCCGGCTGCGGCACGACGGGCGACGGCTATCGTTGGGCCGCGCGGGTCGGGCACACTATCGTGCCGCCGCGGCCGGCGCTGACGCCGGTCACCACCGATGCCCCGTGGGTCCGAACATTGCAAGGCGTGACGATTGCCGATGTGGCGCTGGCGGTCGTCGAATCGGCCGTCCCTGCCGCCGACGACACGTCATCGGCCCGGCTCACGGCCAAGAGCGGTCGGCTGGCCGAGCGGCGAGGCTCGTTCCTGTTCACGCATTTCGGCCTATCGGGACCGGCCGTGCTCGACGTCAGCCGGGTCGTGAGCGGGCACACGGAGCCGAGAAGCCTGGCCTTGGAATGTGACTTCTTGCCAACCCTGGCCGAGCCGGCCTTCGACGAATGGTTGCGGAGCGAGGCCGCCGCGGCCGGCGGAAAGCAGATCGCCGCGCTGATGGTGAATCAGCTTCCGCGACGATTGAGCGATGCCCTGCTGGCCAACGCCGGTCTGTCGCCCGAACGCCGGGCCGCCGAGTTGAGCCGGGCGGAACGAGCGCGTTGGCTGGCCGCCGTCAAACGAGCCGTCATCCCCATCAGCGGCACGCGAGGGTTCAAAAAAGCCGAGGTCACGGCCGGCGGCGTCTCGCTCGATGAGGTCGATTCGCGCACCATGCAAAGCCGGCTCGTGCCCAACCTGTACTTGGCCGGCGAGGTGCTCGACCTCGACGGTCCCATCGGGGGCTACAATTTTCAAGCCGCTTTCAGCACCGGCTGGCTCGCCGCCGAATCGGTCTGATTCCGCGCAAATGCGTGTCAAGCCCAAACCGATGGCCGCCGACGCGGCGGCGTCCCGGTGACGATAGGCTGACGATGGGCTGACGATTCCACCGACACGATGAGGAAGCGATCTTTGCCGGCGCAAGCCTTTTGCCTGCAACTGGTTGCGGCTGTCAGCCGAATGCCGCGTGACGCCCGTGACGATTGTGACGATGTTTTCGGAAACTCTGTTTTCTAACTTGTACATGGCGCCGTCTGGGAGTTTTTGGAGGGATAGGCTGGATGGACCTGCAACAGGATGTCCGTCACGCCTTCGGCGCCAGCCGATAACCGCACGAACGAACGACCAAGAGCGAAACGACAACGACGGCGCCAACGAGTACCCCGAGTCGGGAACCCGCCGCAATTCGCTGAACCATTTCCGCATCGCCAGAAAGGCCCCGGCCATAAGCACGACAGTGCTGTGGGCGGCCGATGCAACCGCCCGCCACTTCCAACCTCCGGCTGGCTCCGCCGCAAACACATCCTGGAACCGGGTCGCGCCAAGCATGGCCGCGCGACGGCTTGCGCGGCCGGTGCGACTGCTCCGTTCGTCACCAGCGTTAGAAAACGTCTTACCCATCGCCGCGCGGTTCTATGTCGTTTCCGCCACGACGGGGCTTGCCCTGCCCCCTGCCTTCTGCCTTCTGCCCCTGCCTTCTTCCTCCCTCCCCCTGCCCAAAACGATGGCTTAGCCTACAATAATATAAAGGGAGCATTTCTCGCGACAGGTATCCGGCCTTGGCAAACTATTCGAGCGGTCTTACGGCACGCATTCAAGCGCTCGCCAGCGGCTCGGCGCAGCGGCGGCTCGCCCGCTGGACGACGCTGCTACCGCGAATCGAGTCGTTCGAGCCCGAACTGCAACCGCTAAGCGACCACGAACTGCGCAAACGCAGCCTTTCGATCCGCTACCGGGCCAAGAGCCAGGAACCCCTCGATCGCCTCATGCCGGAAGCCTACGCGCTGGTGCGCGAGGCGGCGCGGCGCACGTTGAACATGCGGCACTTCGACGTGCAAATGCTCGGCGGAGCGGCCATGCACCACCGCTCGATCGTCGAGATGCAAACCGGTGAAGGCAAGACGCTCACCGCCACGCTGCCGATGTACCTCAACGCGCTCACCGGTAAAGGGGCGCTGTTGGCCACGGTCAACGACTACCTCGCTCGCCGCGACGCCCAGTGGATGGGCCCCTGCTACGAACTGCTGGGGATCTCGGTGGGCGTGATCGAATCGCAAATGCAGCAACCGGCCCGGCGCAAAGCCTACGCCAGCGACGTGACCTACGGCACGGCCAAGGAGTTCGGCTTCGATTTCCTCCGCGACCGGCTCTTGCTGCGGCGAATCAACGAAGGGCTGACCGATTTCCTGGGTGGCATGCTCGGCCAGAACGGTGAGGGCGGCGGCGAGCAGCCGGTCCAGCGCGGCGCCCATTTCGTGCTGGTCGACGAGGCCGACAGCATCCTGATCGACGAGGCGCGCACGCCCTTGATCATCAGCGCGCTGCCCACCGAGGAGGAGAAGATCGCCGTCGAGTGCTACCGCTGGAGCGCCAAGGTGGCCGACGAGTTCGAGGACGAAGAGCATTACGAATACGACCACGAGAAACAGACGGTCGAGCTCACGTCCGCCGGCCGCCAACTCGTGCGGAACCTGCCCAAGCCCGACGCGATGGACTCCGTCGGCATGTTCACCATTTACGAATACATCGAGCGGTCGATCAAAGTCACGCGGGCTTTCACGCTCGACCGGCAATACGTGATCCGCGACGGCGAGGTCGTGATCGTCGACGAGTTCACCGGCCGGCTTTCGGAAGGCCGCAAATGGCGCGACGGCATCCACCAGGCGATCGAGGCCAAGGAAAAGGTCGAGGTCACCGTGGCCACCGGCCAGGCCGCCCGGATCACGGTGCAGGATTACTTCTTGCGCTTCGATCGTCTGGCCGGCATGACGGGCACCGCGGTCAGTTCGGCGCGCGAGCTGGGTAAAATCTACGATGTGCATGTGGTGCCGATTCCCACCAACCGTCCGGCGGTGCGGGTGCGGCTCGCCGACGCGGTGTTCGGCACGAGCGACGCCAAGTGGGCCGCCATCGTCGAGGAGATCCGCGAGCTGCACGCCCTGGGGCGGCCGATCCTGATCGGCACCCGTTCGATCGACAAGTCGGTCCATTTGTCGAAACTGTTGGAGGAGGTGGGAGTCGAGCACCAGGTGCTCAACGCGCACCAGGTCGCCGCCGAGGCCGACATCATCGCGCGCTCCGGATTGCGGGGTCATGTGACGGTGTCGACGAACATGGCCGGCCGCGGCACCGACATCAAGCTGGGCGAGGGGATCGCCGATTTGGGCGGACTGCAAGTGATCCTCACCGAGATGCACGACTCGGCCCGCATCGACCGGCAGTTGAGCGGCCGTTGCGGCCGCCAAGGCGATCCCGGCACGTTCCGGCAGTACCTTTCGCTCGACGACGACATCCTGCTGGCCGGGCTGGGACCGGACAAGGCGGAAAAGCTCGAGAAGCTGGGCGAAACCTCCACGGGACCTTTCAACCAGTTCGCGCGCCTGTTCCGCAAGTCGCAGCGAATCATCGAGCGGCGTCACTTCCGCGACCGCCGCGTGCTGATGTACTACGAGAAGGAACGCAAGAAACTGCAAAAGCAGATGGGACAAGATCCGTTCCTGGATACGGCCGGCTAGGGCGGATTATTCGTGGTCCCGTAGCTGGCTTCGCAAGAAGTCAGGCCGTCCGGCGTACGGGGTACGAAGACTAATCGCCCTCCGAGCATCGGCGCCGCGCGAAAAAAAACGATTCCGAAACCCCTCCCAAAGAGATCCAAAAGAGCGTGGGGTAAGGCCAAGGGTGGCGCGGCAATTGGATGCCGCTTTCGCGGCTCGCTCAGACGTCATGGGGTATTCGGAAGTCGTTTTTTTTCGCTTCGCCGCCGTTTTGTTTTTTGCACGTTCGTTGCCGCGCAACGAGCGTGCTTTTTTCGGGAAAATGATCCTTCCCGATTCGTGGGCCGCTCCTCGAACCGGGTGAGCTTGCGCCGCGGGTTCGTGTGACGGCAGACTGCGCGACGCGCACGGGGGAGCATGAATAATTCGGCCTAGGAAGGCCGTCCCACGGGGAGTTTTGGGATAGGCTCTAAGCCTGGTTCCGCTCCGACGCCTCTTCCCAATGCTCGTAGAGCGTCTTCACGCTCTCTTGTTGCTCGGCCAGTTCGGCTTGCAGTTCCTTGACCCGTCGCCGATCGCGCAACACCTCCGGCAGGGCCAGTTCCGCTTGGATCTCGCCGATCCGCGACTCGCGCTGGAAAATCTCGGTCTCGATGTCGGCGAGCTTGCGATACGCAAACCGCCAGACTCGCTTGGCGGGCTTCTCATCATGACGCTTGTTGACCGTCGCGCCGGACTCACTGGCCGCGGCGCCGGCCAGCCCCTCGCGGACGAAGTGCATGTACGTGTCGTAGTTCCCATCGATCACGCGGAAGCGGCCCGGCTCGACGACCAACAGGTGGTCGGCGACGCGGTTGAGGAAATAGCGGTCGTGACTGACGAACAGGACCGTCCCGTCGAATTCGTTCAGCGACCGTTCCAGCGCATCGCAGGCCCAAAGGTCGAGATGGTTCGTCGGCTCGTCGAGGACCATGAAGTTGGCGTCGCTGGCCGCGAGTTGGGCCAGGGCGGCCCGGCTTCGCTCGCCTCCGCTGAGACTGGCCACACTTTGGAAAACGGCGTCGCCCACCAGGCCGAAGCGGGCCAAGAGGCCGCGTCGCCGCGGTTCATTGAACTCCTTGCCGGCCGGCCGGATCGCGTCGACCACCGGCTGGTCGTCGGCCAGCCCTGAGAGGAGCTGATCGTAGTAACCGATCCGCACGCCGGTTCCGAGCGAAACCCGCCCCGCGTCGGGCGTTTCGCGGCCGACGACGCAGCGCAACAGCGTCGTCTTGCCGCAACCGTTGGGCCCCAGAATGCCCCACCGAGCGCCGCGCTCGATCTCGAAGGAAAGGTCGGCGAAAAGCGGCCGGTCGTACCCCTTGGCCAGGCGCTCGGCGCGTAGCGCGACGTCGCCCGTGCGCTCGGCCGGCGGAAATCCCATCGGCGGCGCGGCGATGCGCCGCGGCGGGCGGACCCGCTCGATGCGCGCCAGCTTCTTCTCGCGATCCTTGGCCTGGGCGCTCTTCTGGCCGTAGTGGTTGCGGCGGATGAAGTCCTCGGTCTTGGCGATCAACTCCTGCTGCTTCTCGAAGGTCCGAGTCTCGACCTTGAGCCGTTCGGCCTTCTGGTTCCAGTACGCGCTGAAATTGCCCGTGTAGTCGTCGACCGATCCTTGAAACAGCTCCAAGGTGCGGTTTGTCACCTTGTCCAGAAAGTAGCGGTCGTGGCTCACGACCAAAACCGCCTGGCCGGTGTCGGCAAGGAACGATTCGAGCCATTGGGTCGATTCGATGTCGAGATGGTTCGAGGGCTCGTCGAGCAGCATCAGGTCGGGCCCGCGCAGCAGCAGCTTGGCGAGCATCAACCGGTTTTGCTGTCCGCCGCTCAAATGCTCGAGCGGCCGCGAAAAACTGGCCCGATCGAACCCCAAGCCCTCAAGCACGCGGTCGACCTTGTGATCGAGATGATAGGCGTCGCGGCGCGACAACTCGTGCTGCAAGCGGTCGTAATGCTTGCCAAGTTGGCCTCGCTCGGCGTCGCCGGCGGCGGCCAGGGCGTGGGCCACCTGCTCGGCCTCGCGCGCCAGCGCCGTCAGTTCCTCCAGGGCTGAGAACGCCTCGTCCCAGAGAGTGCGGCCCTGGGTCCACTCCGGCTGTTGCTGGAGGTATTCCGTGCGGGTCGATGGGTGGAATTCCACCTTTCCCGAGTCGGCGTCTTCGCGGCCGGCGAGGATCTTGAGCAACGTCGTCTTACCGGCCCCGTTGGGCCCCACCAGGCCGATCTTCTCACCCGGCCGGACCTCGAAGGTCACGCCGGCGAGCACCGGCTCCGAACCGTAGTGTTTGACGACGTCGTTGACGGACAACAGGATCATGGGTGCGGCGCTTCTCCGCTTGCAGGATATAAAACCACACGCTCGAACGCTAGGTTTGGCGTCTACGCTCTGCCACCAGCCACCCCTTTCTCGTGGCAAAATGTCTCATTGTCGGCCGCGTGACGTATATGCGGAGGCCGGCGGCCCTTGTTCGGCGTCGTCCCGGCACGTACAATTAGTGGCATGACCAAGAAAGTGATTCTCGACGTCGATCCGGGTATCGACGACGCCGTGGCGCTGACGATGGCCCTGTTCGATCCACGGCTGGATGTGCTGGCGGTAACCGCCGTGGCCGGCAATGTTTCGGCGGAACAGGCCACTCGGAACGTGCAGACGATCATCGAGCAACTCGATCCGCCCCGTTGGCCGCGGATTGGGGCGGCCGTCGCGCCGGACTATTCAACGCCGGTCGATTCGCGGCACATCTTCGGCGCCGACGGATTGGGGAACGCCGGCTTTCCGGTGGCCGAACTGCACCACCAGCACCCCTCCGACAAGGTGCTCAGCGACGAGATCCGCGGTTCGCCCGACGCCATCACGGTCATCGCCTTGGGGCCGCTCACCAATCTGGCCACGACTTTTCGCCGCGACCCCAGCCTGGCCGGACTGGTGGGACAATTGATCATCATGGGGGGCGCCGTCGAAGCGCCCGGCAATATAACGCCGGCCGCGGAGTTCAACATCTATTGCGATCCCGCGGCGGCCCGCGATGTGTTTCGCTCGCGGACCACCAAGACGCTCGTTCCGCTCGATGTGACCATGCAGGTCGTCATGACCTACGACCTGCTCGATCAACTGCCGCCGGACGACACGAAGGCCGGAAGGTTCCTCCGGCGCGTGCTGCCCTTCGCCTTCCGTTCGCACCGCCAGGTGCTGGGGCTGGAAGGCATCCATCTGCACGACGCCGTGGCCCTCGTCGCCGCCACGAATCCGGAATTGTTCAGTATGTCGCAGCTTGCCGGCGACGTCGAAACCCAAGGCGATCTGACTTTGGGGACGACCGTGTTCGACCGCCGTCCGGCGCCCCAGTGGCGCGCGAACATGGACGTGGCCACCGGAATCGAAACCGCCGGCACGGTCGACGCGATCATGCGCGGTTTGGCACAAGCCGGGCGCGCAGGCTAGCCGGGATGATTCATGGTCAGGGGGGACGAGCGCAGACTGCTGTCACACCAACCCGCAGCGCAAGCGCTGGGGGTCTGGGACTGGTCCCCCAGGCGGGATTAGCCCGCCAGCCAACCGGCGCCTCTTGCCAAGCCGTACCAGCTTCGATGCCAGACCCCTCCGCGGCGACTACTTGAAAGAAGAACACCTTTTTCTTTCCAAGTAGTGGGTCAATTTAGATGAGCAAAGCCGGGTCAATTTAGGTGATCGCTATAGTCCAAAGGCTCAGATCCTCGTCGCCCCGCGGCCAGAGAACCAGGTGAAAGTGGTTCGGCATCAGGCAATAGCCCAGCACGCGCAACGGCAATCGTCGGCAGGCGGCGGCCATCAGTTCCACGAAGGCGACGAAATCGCCGTCCTTGTGGAACACCTGCGCGCGGCCGTTCCCACGATTCAAAACATGGTAACAAATCCCACCGACCGAAGCTCGCGCAGTTCGAGGCATCAATCCAACATAACCAATCCAACGAGGATCCTCAAGCTAAAAGTAGAATGTCCCCTTTTCCTACCTAAAAGTAGAATGTCCCCTTTTCCTACCCGGCCATGTGATCTGCCTATCTTACCGACGTTGCCGCCTGCCCCGCCTATGGCCGAAAATGGATGGATGTCTTCTTCTCATTGAAAATGGATGGATGTCTTCTTCTCAATCCAATCAATCCAATCGCTACGGTCGCATGTTCCGCCGCGCGGTGGGCCGTGTGTCGAGCCTCGCCGCGCTGGCCGCCGATCGCGGCAAGTGCTGGCATCAGGGCGTGACGGCCAGCAAGCTGGCCTTTGGCTGACGCGAGGCATCGCCTCAGCCGCCGCGGATCATAGTCACCGATGGATTGCCCGTTGGCCGCTGCGCGCCGGTTCCACTTTTCGTCGGCCCGCGATGCTCGTGACGACGACCTTGCGCCGCCGCATCCGCTCCCTCCTCGGTTTGGGCCGCCGTCCGGCCATGTGATTTACCTATCTTACGGGTCGTAGTCGCCTGGCCTGCATTGCCCAGAATTGGATGGATGTCTTCCTCTTCTTTGCCCACTGTTATCGCCGCGACCTACATTGGCGTGTCGCCGGCCGACAGCGGGCGCCCTCTTGCACAAAACGCCAAGTCAGCCGCAACATCCTTTTGTCGCGCCTGAGAACGATGCGCAGCGGATCCGACCGATGCGGCGAGAGAACGAGGCGCAACGCGCAGATCCGTAGGGACGATGCTTCGATGCCATTGATGCTTTCCAAAATGTCCCCCTCGCGAAAGCCGCGCATTTGCGCGATCCCCCCTCGCCGCACGCCGGTCACGCGGTACTGCCCGCGACTACGGATGAGGTCGATGCCCGATGCCGCGATGCTTAAAGTGCGCGCCATCCGCCTCAAGGGCTCGAGATACACGACTTCGTTCGGGAAGTCGAAGGTCACCACATACCGAGAGAGAAAGTGAAGACCAAGCGAATTGTCATACGCCTCTGTGAACTCGGACGCGTCGAGCGTGAGGTCGCCGACCGACAATCGAGTCTGAAGACGCCCTGCCTGAACGTCGTGTTGCCCCCCGAGCGTGGTGGCCGACGCGTGCTCGACCGGCAAAAGCAGGCGGCGACGCGTGAGCGATCGGAACAAGGGAGCTGCTAACGTGCCTGAATCGTCGGATAGGCTCCCCGTATCGAGCATGAATCGCGCGATACCGTTCCCTTCAATCGTGACATCCAACGCGGGATTGCCGTGTACGCTCTTCAAAGGCAAAGCTGGGGTTCCGCTCGGCACGTCCGGTGCCTTGAGAAGCATTACCGACCCATCGTCGACGTCGATACGTAAAACGTGTTCTTCAAGCACGTTCATTCCAACGATCCCGTCAAACATTTGCTCGGCTAACTCGCGAAACGGCTTCAAGTCTTGGCATAGCACTTCAGCGCCGTCGCCGCCGAATTGCAGCCCCCCCAACGAGATCTGCGGTGCGCGGAAGTAATCAACGGCCACGTCTCCCTGCAGCCCCGTGTCCACCAGACCCTTGGCCACCGGCTCGCCGAGAACGGGCCGCCAACTGATGTCGAGAACGCTCGTACTGCTGCCCGTGTCGAGTGCCACAAAGCAGCTCTTCCCTTGAATGGTTGCCGGCAATAAGACGAACATGAGGTCTTCGATAGTGTCGACCGCGAACCGTGCGATCACGTTGGTCGTTTGCTTGTTGCCGTCCGACTGGGCGTTCGCGACGGACGCCTGCCACAACACCGTCGCCAAAATGGTCATGCGCGATGCGACACGAAGTGCTTCAACGATCATCACGGTCGACTCCAGAACGATGTGGTGGTGCGTGTCCCCCGAAGGCGGGTTAAGAGCCTATTGCAAGCCCAAAACCTCAAATTCGCGGCGGGAGCCCGATCGCGCGCCGAAGCCTCGGGGCCCTCCAGTTCCGTGGGCGCGTTAAAATTCTAACCCGAACAGTGCCGTTCAGGCGACCGGGCATCGCCCCACCAGAACCGCTGACGGTAACGCGCCTCTGGCGTTGCGCTGCCCTTTGCGCCGCGCGCGCCTGTGCATTCGTCATCGGCCCTTGCGGACGGGTGCGTCGTGGCGCCACCTGCGGCGGTCGTAGGCCGGGTTGGGGCGGATTGATAGCGCTCGGCCCGAAAGGTGAACCGTTGAGCGGTGATGGTGGCAGAACTGTTGGGGGCTGTGAACTTCCGGGGAGGATCGGTGGTTGGCCGTTA
>DATKSN010000102.1:0-28985 GCA_035531595.1 Pirellulales bacterium
GTACCTTTTATGGAACCGCGCGATTCACGGCGTTTTCCCACGCGTGGCCTAAAATTCATGCATTCCAACTCCCATTGCCATCAGGGGTTGCGGCTCGACTTTTCGTGTTGTCTGGTCGCGCACCCACTCAGCCAATAAATCAACCCATCGAGTTGGATGCTAGCACTCCCGCGAGCCTGAATTTGGGAGGTTATTTAATCCGCGATGCATACTTGCTCGGTGCCGTACTCCGCGCGGTCGGGAATGAGACGTTTTCGCGTTACGTAATTGTCTTGGGTGGACACTGGGAATCCTTTCGCGTTCGCGGAATTCTGTAGGGAACGCCCTCCGTGGCGTTCCGATGGCTGGAAAAGGTATCGTTTGGCGGCTCACGGAACGCCACGGAGGGCGTTCCCTACAGAGACGTGTGTCTCCCAGGATCACGCAAGGTTTTAAGGATCAATCTCGACGCGACTCGCTCCCAAGGGCGGAGCTTCGACCACGATGCGGCTGCCAGGGGCGACCGGATACAACTTCATGGGCGAACCGGTCAGGATCACCTGACCCTTGCGAAGCTGTACGTTGAACTGCGCAAGTCGGCGGGCCAGCCAACGTAGCGATTCGATCGGGCAGGTGAGCGTGGCGGCATCCTCCACGGCCCCGACTACGACCTCGTTGATGCGGATGCTAAGGTTGTGCGCGACGTTCGCCAAGCCGGAGCGGCGGGTCTCCGCCTCCGCAAGCACGAATCCCGCGTGCATGCCGTTGCTCGCGATCAGCCACTGAAAGCGAGGCCAGGCCGCGGGAAGGACATAGTGGTGCAACTCGATCACCGGAAACACCTCGGCGATGGCCTCCCGACACGCTTCCGCCGAAAGGGGCCCACTGGGCAAGTCCTTGGATAGCCGCAGCGCCATTTCTCCCTCGACGGCCAGGTTGGCATAGCGCGCGGAAGAGAAATGCGCGCCACTTGGATGACATTCCGCGTCGAAGAGCCTGCCGAAGATCGGCTCTTCGACGCCCAATTGCGCCTGGATGGTTCCGCTCGCGCAGCCGACCTTGTAGCCGATGACTTTTTCCCCACGCCGCTCGCGCAGCCGGGCGATGTCCGCCTGAAGTGCGTATGCCTGGACGGTCGTCAGATCGATCGGTTCGCCAACGAGCCGGCCCGGCGTCCTGGCGTCGTAATCCGCCAGCATCTGCCGAGCCAGTTCTTGGACAGCATCGACCATCGTTCCACTTCCAATGTCGCCTTTCGCTCCGCGAAAGAATGCCCTTTCGCGGAGCGAAAGGCGACTTTAAGGCAGGCATCAGAGTAGATCATTTCCGGCGGCCTGCCCAAGACAAATAGAGGAAAGCCGGGGCAAGTGTCGAGGCCGCCCCGGCGGGGATCCTTGTCACTCATCGAGAGCCAAGGGCTTCCCGAGCATCTCTTTCCATTGCTTCTTCTGCGCGTCCGTGAGGAGGGCCTCGATTCTGTCCTCGTGTTCCTTGCGGAGCTTCATCACCTTGGGCCGAATCTGCTCGGGATTACCGCCCGACTGTGCTTCTTTGATGAGGGGTCCAACCTGCTTCTGAAATTCCTGGACGACCGCCATGAATTGCTTCCGTTGCTCGTCCGTGACCTTCAGGTCTTTCCCGATCTCAACGTCCCCATGCCACAGGGCGAACGCCCCCTCCTGTTGCAGTTCCAACTGGCGCAATCGCTTGTGCTGGTTCTCCTTGAGAGTGTCCTTCAGGACCGCTGCCAGTTTCTCCTGCGCCGTCTGCCGGAAGGCTTGGAGTTTTTTCTCGCGCTCCTCCCCGTTCAGGCCCTCGAGCGATTGGAAGAACTGCATGATGTCCGGAAGCCGTTCCCGGAGGTGTTCCTCCAATTTTTCCTTCTGCTCGTCGGTCAGTTTCAGTTCCTCCCGCACGGCGTCGCGGAACACCATGAAGGGGCCGTGCAGGTTCCGCGCAATCTCCCTGCGCGCCTCCTCGGGGATGTCCTCGATGGCGGCCTGTGCGCTCCCGCCAATCATGGCCAGAATTGAATCCGCGATCTTCTCGGCCTCCCCGAGGTTCTTGGCATCCAGATGTTCTTTCAGTTTTTGCATGAGTGCAGTGGCTTTCTCCTTGTCGCCGGTCTTCTGGACCCATGCAGGGAGTTCCTTCTGGATTTTATGAATCTTGGCAGGCATGCGTTCCTCGTAGCACGATGCCTCTTCGGGGTTGCGGGGCTCCTTCCCATCCTTTGCTTTCTTAATTGGGACCGGCTCGCCGATCATCCCGTAGCGCACGCCGCACTCCATGTCGATGCGGTGGCCTCCCGGCAGAAACGCGACCAGATTCTCATCCTTGCCGCGCGCCGACTGGAACTTGAGTTTCTCCATGCCGCCGGCGGACAACACCAGCCGGGTCATGCGGTTCCCGTCCATCTCGATGAAGCCATGCCACTTGAGCTTGACCTCGTGCATGTCGCCCGGTCCCCCATTCGCCATTCTTTCGTCGATGAAGACTTCCGACTCACCCTCCACGCGCCATAACGCCGCTCCCTTGCCGGTCCCGACCTTCGTCGCGCCAAAGTCGCACTTTTTCAATTCGCCTTTGCCGGGGCCGGGATTGTCGAGGGGTTGCACGTCCAACACGCCCATGTGGGCTAGCTTCAGCCACTGGCGCGTGAGTTCGAGCGGGAGCGTGACGCGGTTCGCTCCGGCGTCGGCAAGCGCCTTGGCCAGCTTTTCCTGCGTTTCGACCGCGATGTTGAATCGATCCTCAATGTAGTCTTCCTGCCGCACGGTGTCGGCTACCGGCTTGCCGTCTTTGTCGAGCGCGCGGCCGAACAGCCGGACTGCAACCGTTCCCTCGCGCAGCGGCGACTCGGCGGGACAATGTTTCCCCTCGGGATGCCGGTCGAGGACCGGCAAGACGTTGCCGCTTTCCTCGACGTCCTTCCGCTTTTGGCTCGGGAACTTCTGGTACACTTCCGCCGCCACGGGTTTCTTGGCGTCAGGGTACTTGGCGAAGCGCTCCTTGGCATGGTCGAAAAAGGCGAGCACGCTCTGGTCATCGTCAAACATCAGGGTCCAGTCGAGCACCTTGCCCGCGGAGTTGACGACGCAGATTCCCTGCGGCAGGAGTTTGGAGCGCTCGATCTCCCGGTAGAGCAGGCCCTCCTCGTCGTCGGGCGGGTTGTTGACCAGGCCCGCCTTGAGAGCGACGGGTACGAAATCGGCATTCACGCGCTGGATCACGTCGGGATTGGAGAAGACCGCCTCACGGGCGGCGCCGGCGAACACTCAGCAGCGCGCATCGTCCATCGGCCGGTCGATGAAGACCCACAGCAACACGGGCTTCTTCTTCTCGCGCGACTCCTTGAGCCCTTCGATCAGGCAGCTCTTCCAGGCGATCTCGCGCCAGGCGACCTTGGCGGCCTTCAGCGCCTCGATCTCGGCCTTCAAAGCGTCGGGCGTCAGCGGCTTCTTCAATTCCCGCCCCGACGCGAAACCGGCAAACAGCGACGCCACGATTCCAAGGGCGACTAGACGCCTCATGATCTTCTCTCCTTGCGTTAATGGATCTCGGATGGAACGTCGTTTCGCGGGCCGGCGGCCTAACAGTGAATGGTCCGTTCAACGATGCGTGGATGGTCGCCTTGGGAACAACTAAACCAACCAGTCTGTCTGATATTACCTGAGAAGAAACCACCGGGTTTCAGGGTTTCATACATTTCTTCAGGCTCTCTTTCAAATAGGCCAATTGACGGGGGAGCAGTCTCGCGCCGATGCGAGGCATTGAGAACAGGCATTCCGCCGTTGAGACCCCCTTTGGGATTGGCGCCAAAGCGGTAAATCCCAGGGGTCTGGGGGACTGGTCCCCCAGGGAAGCGCCAAATGTCGTCGCCACTCCAACTCGCTAACTTGGGCCTTCAGGGACTCCGCTTCACGCTGAACCAATACAGTCAATCCGAGTCCCGGCTACCGATGTTCGCCCCCTCGCCGGCTTGCGCGGCAGGCGATAGCCCGTATTATTCATGGTCAGGGGGGAGACGAGCGCAGAATGTCCTCGATCACGTCGTCCCAGGGCGTCTGCCCTTGCAGCTTGCCGAAGAACTCGTCGTTGGCCGTCCCGCGACCCTGGAAGTACAAGTTCTCCCAGCCGCCGCCGGTGAGATCGGCCATGGCATACTGGCCGCCCTGCGGAGACCCAGCCGGCGACAGCGTCAAGTCCGAGGCGTTGCCCGCCGCGGGATAGTTGGCGTTGAGGAGCTTGTGTTCGGCCTCCGGCGCGCCCACGAATGAGCGAGCCACCGCGGAGCGGTCGCCGCCGCTACGCGTCACTTGCCCCATCCAGTAGGCCTCGCCACCGGCGTCGGGGGCACGGCCCAACAGATCCTGGTAGAGGCCCTCGACGTAGCCCAGGTTCGTGTTGCCGCGCAGCGCGAAGTATTCCGGCGAGCCGACGATGTCGGAAACGACGCCCATTTCGTCACTGCCTTCCGAGTGGCTCCCCGGATTCCCCGGCTGACCGAGCGCACCCACCCAGTACTGCAGGCCCTGGGCATCCGGCGCACGGTGCAAGAAAAGCTCGAAGATGCATGTGACGAGGTGCTGCTTGTACTCCGGCGAGTCCAGGAAATCGGAGATCACCGATGCGCGGCGTGCGGAGTCGCTGTGCCCTTGGTCGCCAGCGAGGAATTTGAGCCATGAAGCCTGCCCGGCGGAATCCGGCTCACGACCTAGGAGCTCGCGATACAGGTTGCGTACGAACGTCTGATCGGTGTTGTCGCCCGCCTGGCCTGCCACGAAGCAGGTCACACCCGTGGGAGGTGGAGTCGCACCGGTGACGGTACTGGTCGCGCTCGCGGTCGTGGTCGTGCCCGTGTTGGTCGATGTGGTGGTCACGCTGGCCGTGTTCGTCAGCGTGCCTGTCTGCGAGGGTGTGACGACGATCGTCACGGTCGCGGTGGAACCGGCGGCCAGGGTGCCCAGATTGTCGGTCACCGTGTTGCCGCTTTGGGTGTTCGTCCCGTTTTGGCTGTCGCTCACCGAAACCACCGTCAGGCCGGCGGGCAAGGTGTCCGTCACGACCGTGCTGTTGGCGCCGGCGTTGCCGCTATTGATGACCGTGATCGTGTAGGTGAGGTTCTGGCCCACCGTATCCGGCTCGGGCGAGGCGATCTTCGTGATCGAAAGATCCGCCGCCGTCGACGCGGGGTTGATCGTGGTGATCACCGTGGCCGTGTTGTTTGCCGTGTTGTTGTCGGCCTGGTTGCCCTCGACGTTGGCCGTGTTGGTGATCGTGCCCGCCGCGGTCGGCGTGACCACGACCGTGATCGTGTCCGTGCCGTTGGCGGCCAGGTTGCCGATGGCGTCGGTCAACAGGCCGCCCGTGGGCGTCAGCGTGGCGCCGCTGGTCGTATCCTTGGCCGAGACGAACGTGGTATTGGCCGGCAGCGTGTCGGTCATCGATACGCCGGTGGCATTGTTGGTCGTGTCGTTGTTCTTGACGACGATCGTGTAGGTCTCGTTGACGCCCACCGTGCCGGTGGTCGGCGCGGCCGTCTTGGTGATCGAGAGGTCGATCGCCGGCGTGGCGGCGCCGTTGACGGTGGTAGTCACCGTGGCCGTGTTGTTGGCCTGGTTGTTGTCGGCCTGGTTGCCCTCGACGTTGGCCGTGTTGGTGATCGTGCCCGCCGCGGTCGGCGTGACCACGACCGTGATCGTATCCGTGCCGTTGGCGGCCAGGTTGCCGATGGCGTCGGTCAACAGGCCGCCCGTGGGCGTCAGCGTGGCGCCGCTGGTCGTATCCTTGGCCGAGACGAATGTGGTGTTGGCCGGCAGCGTGTCGGTCATCGTCACGCCGGTGGCGTTGTTGGTCGCGTCGTTGTTCTTGACGACGATCGTGTACGTCTCATTGGCGCCCACCATGCCGGGCGCCGGTATGGAGATCGCGTTGTCAGCCAGCGTCACAGCACCACTGAGCGCCAAGGCTCTACCGTCCGCGATGCTGGAGCCGGTGTTCACGGTGATGCTCGAAAACGCGAGGATGCTTCCTTCAAACGCCGTGGCCGTGCCGAGAGTCGCGGAGCTGCCGACCTGCCAGAACACGTTGGCATCGTTACCGGAGTTGATGACGCGAACGGCCGAGCCGGTGGCGGTCGTGAGCGTGCTCCCTATCTGAAAATCGAACTCCGCGTTGGGGTTGCCCTGGGCGTCGAGAGTGAGCGTTCCGCTCAGTTGAGCCGACGAGTTAAAATGATAGACGCCTGGCGTGAGCGTGAGCCCACCCAGGTTCTGGCCGGTCAAGTTCGTGGTGGCGGCTCTACCCGCTAATATGTTGTACGCCGTGTGAAGGTCGCTTTGGGCCTGAGCCGCCACCGCGTCCCCCGCGTGGATCGTCCCATTGACCACAGCCGGGGAAAAGCCGGCGAGCGCGGTGCCCGGACTGACACCCAAATTCCCCGTGATGACGGACGGGCCGGTATTGGTCACCGTCGAGCTAGCCAGAACTGCGAAGCTGTTCGCGGAACCCAGAATGGCATCGATCGTCGGCGCGGCCGTCTTGGTGATCGAGAGGTCGATGGCGGGCGTGACGATCCCGTTGACCGGCGTGGTCACCGTGGCGGTGTTGTTGGCCGGATTGGGATCGCCGGACGTCGTCGCTACGGTGGCGGTGTTGGTGATGGCACCCGCGGTGGTCGGAGTCGCCACGACCGTGATCGTGTCCGTGGCGCCGGCGACCATGGCGCCGATGGCGTCGGTCAATACGCCGCCCGTCGGTGTCAGCGCGGCGTGGCTGTTGCCGTCGCTGGCCGAGACGAACATGGCGTTGGCCGGCAGCGCGTCGGTCATCACCACGCCCGCGGCGGCGTTGGTCGCGTCGTTGTTCTTGACCGTAATCGTGTAGGTCTCGGGCTGGTTCACCGTGCCGGTGGTCGGCGCGGCCGTATTGGTAATCGAGAGATCCACGGCCAGCAGCACGCGCTGTTCAAACTGTTCCAGTCTCAGCGAGTGAAATCTCGTTCGGCAAGTTCGCAGTTCTGGGCGAGCCCTACGGTTAGCGTTACGTCTACCAGACCGGGAAAAGCTCTGAAACCAAGTACGCATGGCCGAAGACTCCTAAAAGCCTATCCAAGAACCGCCCGGCAAGCGGTACGCCTACACCACTATGGCGGTTCTGGGATAAGCAGGTAGCATTTCTTGCGCCTAACCGTCCCTATTGTCGCCGGTTTTTGCAATGAGTGAGCTTTGCGGCTGGTAATCTGCGGTATCTTGGTTGTCCTTATCTTGGTTGTCCTTTCCCGCGCGCGTTGGCGGCTCCTCGCGAGACGATGGCCGGAAAACAGTCAAGGTGGAACGGTTGACTTCAGCCGCTTGGTAGCCTCGCGACGACGAGCCGGCCAATCAACCGCCGCAGGCGGGGCGCTACGGAAGGCAGGCGGGACGCCCGCACCACAAGCTCGGATGCTGAAGGCAGGCGGGACGCCCGCACCACAATCAAGGCGGCGATGCGTTGCACGACCACGCCGCGGCACGGCATTTGCCCTGTAAATAGCCGGTGGTCGGGTTCAGCCGGTTCGCTTCAACCGGGCGGCTGACTTGCACGCCTTAAACTTCTACTCCTCTGTTTCAACTGGGTGACATATGTTGTGGACTCTGTTGGTTGTGTTGTTGGTGATGTGGGCTTTGGGATTGGGCTTCGGCGTCGCTGGACCCCTGATCCATATCCTGCTCGTCGTGGCGGTGGTGGTGCTGGTTCTCAGCGTGCTGCAGGGACGGCGGGTCGTCTAGTCAGTTAGTCAACTTTTTGGAGATGTGTTCTATGAAACGCTTTTTTGTGGCTTGCGCATTCCTGGGCCTGATGTTTGCCGCGACGGTGGGTTGTGATTCCACGGCCAAGGTTCAAAAGACAAACACCGTCACCACACCCGGAGGTTCGACGACCACCACGGATACGCACAAGGTGGATTCGTCGGGCAATAATCCGCCGGCGAACGCCGCGGGCGAAAAGGCGAAGTAGACGGAGAGAAACCGTGAAAGCCCATGATGCTCTTGATGGGCCGATCTGGGACGATGTTCAACGACCGCCCGAATCGACGTTGAACGCCGATACGCGCGTGGACGTATGCGTGGTGGCGGCGGGCATCGCCGGTCTCACCACCGCCTATCTTCTGGCTCGCCAGCGGAAGGCGGTGGTGGTGATCGACGACGGGTTGATCGGCGGCGGCCAAACCCACCGCACCACGGTTCGCGATTTTCAGCCAGCGGCAAAGTGATTTGCGGCCCGGCCAATTCCGATCTCGAAGCGATCCAGGAAGTCGCGCCCCACTCGCCTGTCGGTATCGCACCGTAGGGTGCGCACCGCGCACAGCGAACGCGGGCTAAAGCCCACGCTACGAGCGTTTCCGCTGACTGGCCCCTCTGGTTGACATTGCGCCCGGTTGGCATACGGATTGCTCGCTTGTGGGGGGGCATGGCGTCCATAACACTTTTTTTCAGGAGATCATGTCATGATCGGAAGGCGAGAGTTTGGGGCGGCCGGGCTATCGGCGGCCGCATGGGTGGCCCTCAGCACGGCTGGACTGGCGAAGGAGAAGGGATCTGGGAAACGGAAATCCAGTGAACACAACGAACACAACGAACACAGCGAAGCCTTCGAGGAGTGCGCCAAGGCGTGTTCCAACTGCCAGCGGGCCTGCGATTCGTGCGCCAGCCACTGTGCCCACAAGGTCCATGCCGGCAATAAGGAACACATGGCGACCTTGGCCTCCTGCCTCGACTGCGCCGACTTCTGCGCGGCCGCTTCGCAGATCACTGCCAGGGGGGGCGTGTTCGCCGACTTGATCTGCGGCGCCTGCGCCGAGGCGTGCGAGCGTTGCGCCAAGGAATGCGATAAGATCGCCCAGGACGAGCACATGGCGAAATGCGCCGAGGTGTGCCGCGAGTGCGAGACCGCCTGCCGAACTATGATCAAGCACCTCGGCTAGAACCCACCGGCGAGGGGTGGTCTGTAGGGAACGCCCTCCGTGGCGTTCCGTTTTTCTGTAGGAAACGCCCTCCGTGGCGTTCCGTGAGGCTGAGGCGACGTCTTTCTGGCGGGGCACGGAACGCCACGGAGGGCGTTCCCTACAGAGTCGGTTCCGGGTTAACATTCGAGGATTCCGCGCCATCCCCCCCCTTGCACCATGCCGGAATGCGGCCTATAATCGGACGGTACTGACTGGTCAGTCCCGTAATCCACTGAGGCCGCTAGCATGGAACAAGTCGTCAAAAACAGCGCTCGGGTCGCAATCAACCTCGCGCGCTGTGCCACGCGCACGGAGGAGATCCTCGACGCGGCCACAAAGCTTTTCGCTGAACATGGTTACGCCGATACCGACACGCAACTCCTGGCAGAGAAGCTGCAAGTCGGCAAGGGAACCCTCTATCGTTATTTCAAGAGCAAACGCGATCTGTTCCTGGCCGCGGTCGATCGGGGCATGCGCCGGCTTTGCGAACACATCGACAACAGCATCGCCGAGATCGATGATCCACCCGAGCGGATCGCCCAGGTGGTCCGCTTGTACCTGGGCTTCTTCGCCGAACATCCGGAGTTGGCCGAACTGTTGATCCAGGAACGAGCCCAGTTCAAGGACCGCAAGAAGCCGACCTATTTCGAGTACCGCGAAGCGAACCGCGAGCGGTTGCGGTCGCTCTATCGTTCGTACATCGCCCAAGGTCAGATCCGCGACATGCCCGTCGATCGAATCCTCGACGTGCTGGGCGACCTCCTTTACGGTACGATGTTCACCAACTATTTCTCGGCCCGCCAAGCCTCCGTGGAAGCCCAGGCCCAGGACATCCTGGACGTGGTGTTCCATGGCATCCTCAGCGAGACCGGCCGCGGCTGCCGGCCGCCGCAGGCGGCGGCGAACGAGACACTGGGCGAACGGCGGAGGAAATAACGCGTGCAACGACGTTCGCGAAATCATGGGGTCGCCCTGGCGCTGTGGTCCTGCGCCGCCTTGGCTGGGTGTGAACGTCCGACGGCGGCGCCGCCGCCGCCGGTGGCGCCCGAGGTGGAGGTCGAGTTACCCGTCTGCCGCGACATCACCGACTACGAAGACTTCACCGGCCAGACCGACGCCTACCGGACGATCGACGTCCGGGCGCGAGTCACCGGCTACCTCAGCAAGATCAACTTCAGGGAAGGGGCGGAAGTCGAAGCCGGCGCCGTGCTGTTCGAGATCGACCCGCAGTTGTACGAAGCCGAGTTCACGCGGGCCGAGGCCGACGTGGCCAAGGCCCGTGCCCGCTTGAAACGCCTGAACCGCGATTTCCGCCGCGCCGAAACTCTGCACGCCGACGGTTCAAAGTTGATCACCGAAGAGCAATACGACCTGGTCACCGCCGACCTGGCCGACGCCGAGGCGGCCGTCGCGGGAACCAAGGCGTCGCTCTTGATGGCCACGGTCAACCTGGGGTACACCAAGGTCACGGCCCCCATCGGCGGGCGGCTCAGCCGGCAGTTCATCGATCCAGGCAACCTGGTCATCGGCGATCAAACGATGCTGACCCGGATCGTCACGCAAGAGCCGATGTACGTTTATTTCGACGTGGATGAGCGGACGATGCTGCGCTTGCGGCGATTGATGCGCCGAGGCATCACCGCGGAGGGGAACGAGGCGGAGGTGCCGGTGCAAATGGGACTGGTCGACGAAGACGGGTATCCGCACGACGGCAAGATCAACTTCCATGACAACCGGATGGATTCGAGTTCGGGCACGCTGCGCGTGCGCGCCGTATTCGCCAACGCCGAGCGGCTGCTATCCCCCGGTTTGTTCGCGCGGGTTCGCATACGGATCGGCGACCCGAAACCCGCGGTGCTCGTGCCCGAGAAGGCCCTGGGGGCCGACCAGGGACAAAAGTTCCTGTTCGTCGTCGGCGCCGACAACAAGGTCGAGCGGCGCAAAGTCAAGGTCGGAAAGCTGCAAGAGGGCCTGCCGGAAGACGTCGCAACCGCCGCGCGGAACGCCACGGAGGGCGCCGCCTACAAAACCCAATGGCGCGTCATCGCCGAGGGGCTTTCGCCCGACGAAAGGGTGGTGGTGAGCGGGTTGCAGCGCATCCGGGACGAGTCCGAGGTCAGAATCAAGGTTTCGCCGCCGGAAACGGCCGCCAAGCCGCGGGGAACAGGTGACGGGGAACTGGCGACCGGAAACAGGGAACAGGGAAGCATGGCGAAGCGCGACAAGACGGAAGCAAGTCCAGATCGGTAGCCGCCTCGGCGCAGCCGAATTGGTGAAAGTTCGGGGAGGCGTCGCATGACGAACCAAGTTCTTGCGAATGCGGCTGCCGATCGGAATTCTTGCAAATTCCGCTACGAACCAAGCGGTATGACGAGAACCGCAGATTCTTACAAGATCGGCTAGAGGCGGGAATTCTCACGAATTCCGCTACATTGAGGCGCTGACGTGATTTCGCGGTTCTTCATCGATCGACCGATCTTCGCCTCCGTGCTGTCGATCGTGATCACGCTGGCGGGCGGCGTGGCGGTGTTCACGCTGCCGTTGGCCCAGTTTCCGCCGGTGTCGCCGCCGACGGTCACGGTGCAGTGCAATTATCCCGGCGCCAGCGCCACGGACGTCGCGGCGGCCGTGGCCGCTCCGATCGAACAGCAGGTCAACGGCGTCGAAGGGATGATGTACATGTCGTCGTCCTGCGCCAACGACGGTTCGTACGCGCTGTCGGTGACCTTCGAGCAAGACGTCGACCTGAACATGGCGCTGGTGCTGACGCAGAACCGGGTGAGCCTGGCCGTTCCGTCGCTGCCGGACGTCATCAAGCAGACCGGCGTCACCGTCCGCAAGCAATCGCCCGACATCCTGATGGGCATCGCCATGCTTTCGCCGGACAAGCGGTACGACCAGCTCTATTTGAGCAACTTCGCCGTGATGCAAGTCAAGGACGAGTTGGCCCGGCTGCAAGGGGTTAGCGACGTGTTCCTGTTTGGGCAGCGCGATTACAGCATGCGGATCTGGGTCGATCCGGAAAAACTGGCGGCGCGGAACCTGAGCGCGGCCGACGTGGTGCGGGCCGTCCGGCAGGAAAACGCCGCGGTGGCCATCGGTTCGATCGGCCAACAGCCGGCCCGCGCCGGGCAGATTCATCAGATCACGCTCACCACCCTCGGCAGGCTGGCGGAGCCGGAGCAGTTCGAGCAGATCATCGTCAAGGCCGGCGCCGAGGGTCGGTTGACGCGGCTGAAGGACGTGGCCCGCGTCGAGCTGGGGGCCAAGAACCGCGACGTCAACGTCGCCATGGACGGCGAAGAGACCGTCTTTCTGGCCGTCTTCCAGATGCCCGACGCCAACGCCTTGGAAACGCACGACCGCGTGTTGGCCAAGATGGACGAACTGAAGCGGAACTTCCCCTCAGGGGTCGACTACGACGTGGGCTTCGACACCACACCGTACACGCGCGAGTCGATCAAGGAAGTGTTCAAGACGCTCCGCGACGCGATCGCGCTGGTCGCCCTGGTGGTGCTCTTGTTCTTGCAGAATTGGCGCTCCGCGATCATTCCGCTGGTGGCCGTGCCGGTGGCGATCATCGGCACGTTCGCGGCCATGGCCGCGCTGGGCTTCAGCCTCAACAACCTGACGCTGTTCGGGCTGGTGCTGTCGATCGGTATCGTGGTCGACGATGCGATCGTGGTCGTGGAAGCGGTCGAGCACCACATCGAGCAGGGACTCGCGCCCCGCGAGGCCACGCTGTTGGCGATGGAGCAGGTCTCCGGGCCGGTGATCGCGGTGGGGTTGGCGCTCAGCGCCGTGTTCGTGCCTTGCGCGTTCATCAGCGGCATCACGGGGCAGTTCTTCCGGCAGTTCGCCTTGACGATTTCGGTATCGACCGTGATTTCGGCCTTCAACTCGCTGACGCTCAGCCCCGCGCTGACGGCCGTGCTGCTGCGCCCTCGCGACAAGCAAACGGCGTCGCCACTGCCGGCGTTGGCCTTTCCGCTGCTCGGCGGCTGGCTGAGTTGGGTTTTCCTGGCGCCCTGGATGCAATTGTGGCTTGGCC
Source organism: Pirellulales bacterium (assembly GCA_035531595.1). Taxonomy (GTDB): domain Bacteria; phylum Planctomycetota; class Planctomycetia; order Pirellulales; family JAICIG01; genus DATKSN01. Next base: position 13,020 of record DATKSN010000102.1, read on the forward strand.
CCTGGCCGGCGACCTGGGGCGATTGGCTGGCCCAGCGGCTCCCCATGACGATCTCACCGCAGACCGACGTCGCCGGCACATGGCTTGTTCCAGCGGCGGCGGCGCTGGCGGGCGGACTGTTGGGGTGGCTCGCCGGAGGGACGCTGAACCGGATCTTGAAATGGTTCTTCCGCCTGTTCGACCGCGGCTTTCACGCCGCGGTGGGAATCTACGCGCGCGTCGTGGGTGGGCTGTTGCGCGTGGCCGCGCTGGTGCTTGTCGTCTATGGCGGCCTTTTGGGGCTGACGTACTGGCGTTTCACAGCGACACCCAAAGGATTCATTCCCACGCAGGACATGGGCTTTCTGCTGGTCAGTATGCAATTGCCCGATTCGGCCTCGCTCGAGCGTACCCAACACGTCATGAACGATCTGGTGCGCATCGGCCGGGAGACCGCGGGGATCAAGCACGTCTCGGGTATCGCCGGGCAGTCGTTCGTGCTCAACGCCACCGGCTCGAATTTCGGCACGATGTTCGTGAATCTCGAGGACTACAGCCTCCGGCGCGAGCCGCAACTGAAGAGTCTGGCGATCGCCGGCCGCTTGCAGCGGGAGATCGACGAAAAGGTCACCGGCGCCGCCGTCATGGTCCTGCCCCCACCGCCGGTGCGGGGGGCCGGCCGCGCCGGCGGGTTCATGATCATGATCGAGGACCGCGGCGACGTGGGCTCCCAGGTTCTGCAGCAGGAGGTCGACAACCTGGTGAGCAAGGGGAACCAGACGCCCGGCTTTTCGCGGGTGCTTTCGTCGTTCCGCGCCAATGTGCCGCAGCTCCATATCGCGCAGGACACGCGCCAGAGCCTTTCGCGCGGAGTATCGCTGGCCGACTTCGCCGACACGCTGCGGATTTACCAGGGTTCGCTGTACGTGAACGACTTCAACCGCTTCGGCCGCACCTGGCAGGTGATCGCGCAGGCCGACGAAGGTTTCCGCCAGGATCCTCAATACATCCCGCGATTGAAGGTCCGCAACGCCGACGGGATGATGGTGCCCATCGGCTCGTTGGCCGAAGTCCGCGAGGAGAACGGCCCGTTGCTCTTGACGCGCTACAACATGTACCCGGCGGCCGCGATCAACGGCACGGCGTCCCCCGGCACCAGTTCGGACCAGGCGATCGCGATCATGCAGCGGCTGGCGGAGGAGGAGTTGCCGCGGACCATGACGTTTGAATGGACCGACATGTCGTACCTGGAGTTGCTGGCCGGCGACACCGCCACGGTGATTTTCGCGTTCGCGGTCGTGATGGTGTTCCTGGTGCTGGCCGCGCAGTACGAAAGCTGGTCGCTCCCGTTGGCCGTGATCCTGGTGGTGCCGATGTGCCTGCTCAGCGCGCTGGTCGGTGTCAACATCGCCCAGCTCGACGTGAACATATTCACGCGCATCGGCTTCGTGGTGTTGGTGGGCCTGGCCAGCAAGAACGCGATCCTGATCGTCGAGTTCGCCAAGCACAAGCGCGCGGGTGGCGCTTCGCGGCGCGAGGCGACGCTGGCGGCCTGCCGCCTGCGGCTGCGGCCGATCGTGATGACGTCGGTGGCCTTCATCCTCGGCGTGTTGCCGATGCTCCTGGGTCACGGGGCCGGGGCCGAAATGCGGCATGCCCTGGGCACGGCCGTATTCAGCGGCATGATCGGCGTCACCCTTTTCGGCCTGGCGCTGACGCCCGTCTTTTTTTTCGTCATCGACTGGCTGGGAGGAACGCGGCCGTTCTCGCTTCCGTTGGTGCGCCGCGCCGGCGCGGCCACAGCGGGCCTGGTATCGCTCAGGCCCATCCGCCGGCTTTCGGTATTCGCCTGGCGCCAGTTTGCCGCCGCCGCGCGTCGGTCCCCGCGCCATCGCCCTTTGGCCGTCGAGCCGCCCGCCGCGGAGACGGTGCGGATGGTCGTCACGGCGCCGGAGACGCGCCCTGAGCTACGCGCCCCCAGTGCGCCGGCGTCGGTGATCGTGGCGGAGCCGGAGCTGAGCGGTCAAGAGCAGTGAGAGTTTGGGATCACCCTACGACTTTCTCCTTACAACTTTTTCCTTTTTCCTTTTCACTTTCTCCTTTCTCCTATTGGCATGTTTTCCCAGTTTTTCATCAACCGCCCGATCTTCGCCTCGGTGATGTCGATCATCATCACGCTGGCCGGCGCGATCGCGCTGACCGGCCTGCCAGTCGCGCAGTACCCGGAGATCACCCCGCCCACGGTCGAAGTTTCGGCCGTCTACCCCGGCGCCAACGCCCAGGTGGTGGCCGACACGGTGGCCGCGCCGATCGAGCAGCAAGTCAACGGCGTCGAGAACATGCTCTACATGTCGAGCCAATGCACCAACGACGGCGTGTTCAGGCTCACGGTGACCTTCAAGCACGGCGTCAACCTGAACATGGCCCAGGTGCTCGTGCAGAACCGCGTGGCCCTGGCGCAGCCGGTGCTGCCCGAACTGGTGCAGCGCCGCGGCGTGGTGGTCAAGAAGAAATCGCCCAGCGTGATGATGATCATCAATCTGTTCTCGATCGATGAAGGCCGGGCGGAGGAGGAAGAGGATCTTTACCTCAGCAACTACGCCACGATCCAGCTCAAGGACGAGCTTTCGCGACTGTCGGGTGTCGGCGACATCACCTACATCGGCCAGCGCGACTACAGCATGCGGGTTTGGCTCGATCCAGAGAAGATGGCCTACCGCAACCTGACCAGTTCCGACGTGGTGCGGGCGATCGAGCAGCAGAACACGCAGGTCGCGGCAGGCCAAATCGGCCAGCCTCCGGTGGCCTCCGGACAGGTGTTCCAGTTCACCATGAGCACCATGGGCCGGTTGGCGGAGGTCGAGCAATTCGCCGAAATGATTCTCAAGACCGACCCGGGCGGGCGTTTCGTCCGCCTGCGCGACGTGGCGGAGATCAAGCTGGGCGCGCTGGTCTACGACCAGAACTGCACGCTCGACGGCAAGCCGTCGGTCGCCTTGTCGATTTACCAGCTTCCCGGCTCCAACGCGCTCGAAGTCGCCCGCCGCGTGCGTGAGAAGATGGAGGATCTCAAGGACCGCTTTCCCAAGGGGCTGGACTACTCGATCGTCTACGACACGACCCCCTTCATCGACGAGTCGATCAAGGAGGTCTACAAGACGCTCCGCGACGCGGTGCTACTGGTGGCGGTGGTGGTGCTCTTGTTCCTGCAGAACTGGCGCTCGGCGATCATCCCGCTGGTGGCCGTGCCGGTGGCCGTGGTCGGCACCTTCGCCGTCATGGCCGCGATGGGCTTCAGCCTCAACAACCTGACGCTCTTCGGCCTGGTGCTGGCGATCGGCATCGTGGTGGACGACGCGATCGTTGTGGTCGAGGCGGTCGAGCGCCAGATCGAACACGGCCTCTCGCCCCGCGACGCGTCGCTGAAGGCGATGCAACAGGTTTCCGGGCCGGTCATCGCAGTGGGCCTGGTGCTCAGCGCCGTGTTCATCCCCTGCGCCTTCATCAGCGGCATCACGGGCCAGTTCTTCCGGCAGTTCGCCCTGACGATCGCCGTGTCGACCGTGATCTCGGCCTTCAATTCGCTGACGCTCAGTCCGGCGCTGACGGCCCTGCTGCTGCGGCCGCGCGACAAGGCCGCGGCGCCGCCGCTGCCGTTCTTGACGTTTCCGCTGGTCGGCGGCTGGCTGGGTTGGACGTTCCTGACGCCCTGGATCGTCCAGTGGCTCGGGCGGCTCCAATCCTCGGCACTGCAATCCGCGGCAGGGTGGATAACCGAGGACGTGGCGGCCGGAGTGCTGGCGGCCGTCGCCGGCGTCGTGGCCGGCGCGCTGGTCGGCAGGCCGTTGAATTGGATTCTGGGTGTGGCGTTTCGCGTTTTCAACCGCGGGTTCGACTTCGCCACGGGAATTTACGCCCGTGTGGTCGGCGGCCTGTTGCGCGTGAGTCTGCTGGTGCTGGTGGTTTACGGCGGCCTCTTGGCCTTGACCTGGTGGAGTTTCGCCCGGACGCCCAAGGGCTTCATTCCGGCCCAGGACAAGGGCTACCTGCTGGTCAACGTGCAACTGCCCGATTCGGCCTCACTCGAACGCACCGCGCGCACGATGCGGCGAATCGAGCGGATCGCCGCCGAAACGCCGGGCATCAAACACACCGTGGCCATCGCCGGCCAGTCGATTCTATTGAACGCCAACGCGCCCAATTTCGGCGCGATGTACGTGATGCTCGACGACTTCCACGATCGCGTGGCCAAGCGGCTTCCGGCGGACAGGATCGCCGCCCGATTGCAAGCCGAGTTGCAAGAGAAGGTCGACGACGGCCTGGTCCATGTGTTCGGCGCGCCGCCGATCGACGGCCTGGGCACCGCCGGCGGCTTCAAGATCGTGATCGAAGACCGCGGCGACTCCGACCCCAAGGCGCTGGCGGACATCGCGGAAAAGGTTGTCGCGACGGCCAACGGCACGCCGGGCTTGCGCGATCTGTTCACCAGTTCCGGCGCCGGCACCCCTTGGCTGTACCTCGACATCGACCGTTCGGCGGCGCGAAGGATGGGCCTCTCGATGAGCGACGTGTTCAACACGCTGCAAGTCTATTTCGGTTCGCTGTACGTCAACGACTTCAACCGCTTCGGCCGCACCTGGCAGGTCAACGTGCAAGCGGCGGCCGGCTTCCGCGACCAGGTCGAGGATCTCAAGAAGCTCAAGATCCGCAACGCCGAGGGGAAGATGGTCCCCTTTGGCAGCCTGGCCGCGCTGCGCGACACGACCGGGCCGACGACGATCACCCGCTACAACCTGTACCGCTCGGCGCCGGTGAACGGGGCGCCGGTGGCCGGCGTGAGTTCCGGGCAGGCGCTGGAGCGCATGGAGCAGGTGGTCGGGCAGGAGGTGCCCCACTCGATGCGGGCCGAGTGGACGGAACTGGCCCTGTTACAGCTTGAAACCGGCAACACGGCGATGCTGGTGTTCCTGCTGGCGGTGGTGCTGGTGTTCCTGGTGCTGGCGGCGCAATACGAAAGCTGGTCGCTCCCCTTGGCCGTGATTCTGGTGGTGCCGATGTGCCTGCTGTGTTCCGTGGCGGCGGTGTTGGTGGCGCGCCTGGACGTGAATATCTTCACGCAGGTGGGCTTTGTCGTATTGATCGGCCTGGCCTGCAAGAACGCGATTTTGATCGTCGAGTTCGCCAAGGCGAGGCGCGAGAGCGGCGTGCCGCGGCGCGAGGCCACGCTTGAAGCTTGCCAACTCCGGCTGCGGCCGATCGTGATGACCTCGCTGGCCTTCATTCTGGGCGTGGTTCCGTTGGTGATTTCCGAGGGCGCGGGCGCCGAGATGCGCCGCACGCTGGGCACGGCCGTGTTCGGCGGCATGCTGGGCGTCACCGCCTTCGGGATCTTCTTGACGCCGGTCTTTTATTACGTGATCCAGTGGTTCAACGACCGGCGTGATCGCGCTTGCCATGTGCAACCATCTGAGGGATAATCGGCCCCACGGGCCGCGGCGCAGCCGAAAATGCCCAAAACTGGCAAAACCGTACCTGTACCGACAAGGAAATCCGTCTCGGCGGATTGCCCGGCTTTGGATGCGTTAAGACTTCTTCACCCGCAACGCCCATCTGTGCCCTCCGCGCCGCAGCTTTCGTCGGGTAAAGGTACGGTTTTGCCAGTTTTTTCGGAGCCCGGGAGGGCGCCCCCGACCGTCGTCCACATGAGCGTCTCGTCGGGACAAGCGTTGGTTTCTAGATCGAATGCGGCCGCATCCCCACCGTCCGTGTCGCCCCGCAGGCCGCCGAAGGCGGCCTGCGGGGCGACACGGGGAAAGGCAGGTAATCCGGGAAGCCTGCGTGTGTAGATACGAGCGTGAAACCGGGGCACCCACGTAGTGGGTCAGGGGCAAGCCCGTGGCCTCTTGGAAGATGTGTAGACCCCTGTAGACCCCCTTTCGCCTAACGCCTAACGCCTAACGCCTAATGCCCCTCCAGGAGACCACTTCATGACCCGTCGCCGCCGTCAAGGCTTTACCCTGATCGAAGTGTTGTTGGTGCTGGTCATCCTGGTGATCCTGGGATCGCTGGTGGGAATTCAAATCCGCAGCGCCCAGAAGAGCGCGCTGTTGAAAGCCGCGAAGTCGCAAGTCGGGATGTTCGACTCGCCCCTGCAGCGGTATGCGCTCGACATGGGTGATTTTCCGACGGCATCCGTCGGTTTGGGAGCGTTGGTGAGCGCCCCAAGCGACGCGAAGAGCGCGCAGTGGGCCGGACCGTACCTGGAAAAAGGCGTGCCGGCCGATCCCTGGGGCAACCAGTACCAGTACGCGAACCCCGGCCGTCACAACGCCGGTTCCTACGACGTCTGGTCGTTGGGTTCCGACGGCGCCGACGGCACCGACGATGATATTGGAAACTGGTAAGGGGGCAGTCATTGGTCCTTTGTCACTTGTCATTTGTTACGCAAGATACGGGCATCCAATGACCAATGACCAATGACCAATGACCAATGACCAATGACCAATGACCAATGACCAATGACCAATGACCAATGACCAATGACCAATGACCAATGACCAATGACCAATGACCAATGACAACTAACCGCCGGGCCTTCACGCTGCTGGAACTGCTGCTGGTGCTGGCGTTGCTGGCGATCATGGCCTCGTTTTCCTGGCCCGCCTTGCGCGGCTCAATGGGCGGCCAAAACCTGCGCGGCGCCGCCGACCAGGTTCGCACGCGCTGGCTGCGGGCGCGCACCAAGGCCATCAATTCGGGCGAAACCATTTCGTTTCGCTACCAGCCCGACACGGGCCGGTTCCGCATCGAAACGCGCACGCAACAGCAGCTCTTGCTCGCGGCCTTCAGCGGCTCGTCCGGCGGCGCCGCGCCTCCCACCGACGCCCGGCAAACCGCCGCTTCAACTCCGGCCGATCCGCCCGTCGAGGATGAATTGCCCGAGTCGGTCTCGTTCGCCGGCGGCGAAGTGACGGTCGACTCCCGCGCCACACGGCTGGCGGCCGAAGATCGCGTCCGGTCGCCGGCCGGCGGTTCTTGGTCGGAAGCCGTGCTGTTTTATCCCGACGGCACGGCGACGGCGGCCCGCGTGGTGCTGGTCGGCGAGCGCGGCCGCGCGATTGCCGTCGAGGTGCGCAGCCTGACGGGCAACGTCCGCGTGGGGCCGATTTTCTCGATCGAGGAGGCGCGATGAATGGTGGAGGAGCCACAGCGATGAATGGTGGAGGAGCCACAGCGATGAATGAAAGCCACGCCGCGAGGCATTGGCACGGTGTCAGAAATTGCAATTTGCAATTTGCAATTCCACGCCGTCGGCGTAAGGGTTATACTTTGCTCGAGGTGATTCTCGCACTGGCCATCCTGACCGGCGCCCTGGCCGTGCTGGGCGAGCTGGTGCGCAACGGCACGCGCAACGCCCAAATGGCCCGCGACCTGAGCTTGGCCGCGGTCATCTGCGAGGGCAAGCTGGGTGAGATTTCCGCGGGGCTGCTGCCGACCCAAGGCCTGAAGCAGACTCCGATCGCTGAATATCCGGGCTGGGTTCTGTCGGTGCAAAGCGACAGTTCCGCCTCGCCGGCCACCGGTTCCGCGAACCAGCCCGGCCTGCTCAAACTGCGCGTCACGGTCGAGCAAAGCGCCGACGCGCAGCGCAGGCCCGTGCGGTTGACCGTCAGCGAATGGTTCCGCGATCCGGCGACGACGGCCAACGCCAACTATACGCCCTCCGGCGCGTACTATGACTCGACCGGCACGGTCGTCACCGCGGCACCCACTCAATCCACTCAAGGACTACCCTCGCGATGAAATCCAGCAACCAACGCCGTTGGGCCTTCACCCTGCTCGAAGTCATCCTGGCGCTCGCGCTTTCGGTGCTGGTCATTGGCGTGCTGGCCATGGCGATTCAGGTTCAATTGCGGGCCACTCAGACCAACCGCGTCGACGTCGGCCAGGCTCAGCTCGCTCGGGCGCTGCTCAAGCGCATCGGCGACGACGTGCGTCAGGCGGTCTGGTACGAGCCTTTCGACCCACTGGCGATGGTCGCTCCGCCGCAATCGCAATCGGCCAATGTGACGGGACAACCCCAGTCGTCCGGTTCAGGATCGGGCGGAAGCGGCGGCTCGTCGATGGCATCGGCGGGCGGATCGAATGGCGGATCGAGCGGCGGTGGATCGTCCCGTGGTTCAAGTGGCGGATCGTCGGGTGGGTCAAGTTCGTCCGGTGTGTCGGGCGCGTCGGGCGCGTCGGGCGTATCCGGTGCGTCCAGCGTATCGGGCGCGTCCGGCGTATCGGGCGCGTCCGGCGTGTCGGGCGCGTCCGGCGTATCGGGCGCGTCCGGCGTGTCGGGTGCTTCGGGGGTCAGCGGGGCGAGCGGCGGCGGCGGGTCCGGTGGTTCCGGCGCCAGCAGTTCGGGCTCAGGCGGCGCGTCGACGAACACGGCGACACCAAACCCACCGCCGATGCCGCCGCCGTTGCCGGGCATGTTCGGTGGACCGAACTGGCTGCAAGTCGATGTCAGCAAATTGCCCCGAGCGGACCAATACGCCTCGGCGGCCGGCATGATGGCCGCGTCGTCGGCGCCGGCCATGCCGACGAGCGGAGACCGGGTCAGCGACGTCAAGACCGTGACCTACTACATGGCGAGCGCGGCGGCCTTGCCAGCAGGGCTGGCCGGATCGCCGAACGGCCCCAAGTCGAGCGGACTTTTGCGCCGGGAATCGGATCGCGCCTTGGGTGTCTGGTCGCGGTCCAGCGGCGGAAGCGGCGCCTCCGTCGGACCAGTTCCCGAAGCACTGGCCCCCGAGGTCGCGGGAATCTCGTTCCGTTATTTCGACGGCCAATCGTGGCAGCCGTCGTGGGACTCGCGGCAACGCGTGGGATTGCCGAAGGCGGTCGAGATCGAGGTCGCGTTCCTGGCGGGCTCGCTCGACGAAACCGGAGGCGCGGCGTCCGCGTTGGTCGATCTGCGCGAGAAGGTCACGCACAAGCTGGTCGTCTCGCCCGCCGGTTGGCGCCCGCCCAATGCGTATTCGACCTATTACCAGCAGGTCAACGGTCAGATCCCCAGCACGTTTTATACCGATTCGGCGTCGGCCACCTCGAGGTGATCATGAGGCGAAATCATCGCATCCTCGCCTTGAATGAGGTCGTTGAATGACGCCTACTCGACGATCGTCGCGGCGCGGCCTCGTGCTGGTGGTGGTGCTGGTGGCGATCGCGCTGTTGAGTCTGGCAGGCTACACATTCGCCCAACTCATGTTCGCCGAGCGAGAGGCGGCCACGGCCCACGCGCGCGCGGTCCAAGCGCGGGCGTCGGTCGATTCGGGCGCGGTCTGGATCGAACAGCAACTGGCCCAGCTCTCCGCGGTCAGCCAGGCGGGTGGCCGGGCGGCTGGCCAGGCGGGCGATCCGACGGCCGGCTGGTACGACAACCCAAGCTTGTTTCGCGGCGTGCTGGTGGCCGACAGCGTGGACGACCGCAACCGCGCCCGCTTCACCGTGCTGGCGCCACGCTTGCAATACGGCGTCGTGTCGGGGGTGCGTTACGGTCTGGAAGACGAATCGGCGCGGTTGAACCTGAATACGCTTTTGCTACTCGACCCAAGCGCCGGTGGCACGAGCGGAAGCGGCGGAAGTGGTACGAGCGGCAGTGGATCGAGCGGCAGTGGATCGAGCGGAAGCGGATCGAGCGGAAGCGGCGGCAGCTCGAGTGGCAGTGGCGGCGGCGGCAGTGGATCGAGTGCCGGCGGCGGATCGAGCGGATCGAACACCAACTCGAACCCGAATGCGCAGGCGGCGCTGATGAACCTGCCGGGCATGACCTATGAAATCGCCGACGCGATCCTCGACTGGCTCGACGCCGACGACGACCAAAGGCCCTACGGCGCCGAGCGCAGCTACTACGTCGGCCAATCGCCCGCCTACGCGCCCAAGAACGGTCCTTTCGCTTCGGTTGAGGAATTGCTTCTGGTCCGCGGGGTAACGCCGCAACTGCTGTTCGGGGCCGATGCCGACCGTAACGGCTTCATCGACGCCCAGGAGGCGGCCGACGGTATGACGTTCAGCGGCAATCTCCAGACCGGCTTTACCCCGGCCAGCGGCGGCAGCCCATCGAATGGTGGACAAGCCGGCGGAAGCCCGTCGGGCGGTGGCCCGTCGGGCGGGTCGGGGTCGGGTTCAGGCACGTCGGGTTCGTCGAGCGGCGGCGCCTCGTCGTCGCCCATCGCGCTGCCGCAGGGCGCCATGAACCAAGGTTGGTCCGCCTACCTGACCGTGTATAGCCAGGAATCGAACTTGCGTCCCGACGGCCAGCTCAAGATCAACCTCAACGGCAGCGACTTGTCGTTGCTGCAGCAGCAAGTTTCCGCCGTGCTAGGGCCGGACGTGGCGAACTTCGTTGTCGCTTTCCGCCAGGGAAGTCCCCAAGCCCTGAGTCAGAACTCACCGCCGTCGTCGGCTTCCGGCGTTAGCCTCGACCTGACCCAGCCCGGCAATACCCAGTTCGCCTCGCCCGCCGACCTGATCGGAGTCCAGGTCCAGACCACGCCGCCCAATTCTTCAGGTGCTTCAGGTTCTTCAGGTTCTTCGCCTTCCCAGGGTTCGTCGTCCAGCACGTTGGTCAGTCCTTACCCCGGCGATCCCTCGTCGATGGCCGGCTACTCCTCAAAGCTGTTCGACTACCTCTCGATCGTTCCGACCGCCAGCGTACCCGGCCGGATCAACCCGGCCTATGCGACGTTGCCGGTCTTGATGGGCATTCCTGGGATGGACACGCAAACGGCCTCGCTCATCCAGGCCGCGCAGCAGACGATGTCGAACGTGGCCGGCTCCGACCGCCGTTACTCGACCTGGCTCGTCATCGAGGGCATCGTTCCCTTGAACACCTACCAGAAAATAGCGCCTTATCTCACAGGTGGGGGTCGGGTTTATCGCTCGCAAATCGTGGGCCATTTCGATCGGGGCGGACCCATCGCGCGGGCCGAAGTGATCATTGACGCTACCCATCCGACGCCCCGCGTATTATTGTGGAGAGATCTGGGGCACCTCGGGCGCGGGTATCCAGAAAGGCTGTTGAGATGACGGGACGAAAATCCGTAGGGAACGCCCTCCGTGGCGTTCCGTGTCCTGCGAAACGAAAATCCGTAGCAGAATTCGCAAGAATTCTGGCGTAACTCGCGTCCACGGCCTGACTTCTTGCGAAGCCAGCTACGGGACCATGAATAATCCGGGCTAGCCGTTCCCACGCGGAGCCGACCCACTGCGCGGGTGCCCCGAACGAGGTAACTTTCTCCTTTTAACTTTCTCCTTTCTCCTTTTCCCCCCATGCCTCGCTACCTCGCACTCGAATGGGACAGCCGTGAAGCCCGGGTGGCGGTGGCGGCGACGCGGGGCGACGCGGTCGTGATCGAACATGCCTTCGCGGTTCCGCTGCCCGCGCGCGGCGAAGCAACCAGCAAGGCGGAAAACGACACCGGCGAACTGATCGCCGCGGCGATCGCCGAGCGGCGATTGGGGCGCGTGCAAGGGCTGGTGGCGGTGGGCCGCGCCAGTATCGAACTCAAACAGCTCTCGCTGCCGCCGGCCCCCGACGACGAGCTCGCCGACCTGGTGCGGTTTCAGGCCCTGCGGGAGTTCAACTCGCTCGACGACGATTGGCCGCTCGATTTTATTCCCTTCGCCGGTTCGGACGACGCTCCACGGCAGGTGCTGGCGGCGGCCATGTCGCCCGAACTGGTCGAGCAAATCCGCCAGACCTGCCAGCGCGCGCGGATCAAGCCCGAACGGCTCGTGTTGCGGCCTTGCGCCGCGGCCAGTTTGCTTTGCCGCCGCGAGGACTCGACGACGGAACGTGTCAGGCTGCTCGTCGACGTGCTCAGCGACGAGGCCGATCTGACGGTGCTCGACGCCGACCAGGTGGTGTTCTTGCGAACCGCCCGGCTGCCGGGCGGCGCGCTGACCGGTCCCGACGTGTACCGTCCGCTGTTGGGCGAAATTCGCCGCACCGTCGCCGCGGCCCACAACCAGCTCGGCGGTCAAAAGGTCGAGGCGATCCACCTTTACGGCAGCGGGCCCGCGCACGCGGAGCTGGCCGCCCGGATCGCCGAGGCGACCGGACTGCCCGCCCGCTTGTTCGATCCGTTCGAGGGGCTCACGCTCGCGCCGGAGTTGGCCGGCTCGATGCCCGAGGCGACGGGGCGCTTCGCGCCGCTGTTGGGTATGCTGCTCGACGAAGCGGACCACATGCGGCACGCGATCGACTTCCTCAACCCGCGCCGCGCCGCGGCCCCTCCCAGCCCGCGACGCAAGCTGATCGTGGCCGCCGCCGCGGCCGCCGCACTCGTCGCGCTCGGCGCCTGCTGGGTTTGGGCCGCAATGGCTCGGCTCGACACCGAAATCGACGACCTCGTCGCCCGGTCGAAGGCGGCCGACAAGACCGTCGAGAAGGCCAAGGAGTTGGAACTCACCGCCCAGGCGATCGAAGCCTGGACCACGGGCGACATCAACTGGCTCGACGAGCTTCGCGAGCTGGCGAGCGACTTGCCCAAGCAGCAAGACGTGCTCCTGACCCGGCTGAACATGGCGGCGGGCCGGACTACCGCGGCGGGACAGAATATGGGGACGGGACCGAATTCTGGGACGGGACAGAATTCTGGGACGGGACCGGGCGGCGGCAGAATCGAACTGGAAGGAGTCATGCGAGACACGTCGACGGCCGGCTTGCTCGAAGCCGGACTGCGCGACGAGTACCACAATGTCCAGGGACGCAACTTGACGCAGGACGCGACCCAACCAGGCTATGGTTGGAAGTTCGCGTCGACCGTGCTCGTCGCGCCTCAGTCGCCCGAGGCCTACCAGAAGCGAGGCAAGCGCGTCGCGGTTTCATCTCCAAGCGGCGGGCCAGGTGGTTTTCCCAGCGAAGGTTTTCCCAGCGAAGGTTTTCCCAGCGAAGGTTTTTCCAACGAAGGCGGCTTCGGCGAAACGGGAGAGCCCCGCTAATGGCGCTCAATCAACGCGAGCGCCGCCTGGCGTTGGGCACCGGCGCCTTGCTGACCGTGGCCCTGGTCCAGTTCGGCTACCACGCGATCCAGTCGGCATTCGACGAGCGACAGACCAGGATCGGCGTCCTGAACCAGGAGATCAAGAACAAGGACATCACCGTCTTGCGCGGCCACAAGGCCGCCAAGAAGCTGCAAGCCTGGCGCATACGGAGCTTACCGTCGGATCTGGAGTTGGCCCGCTCGCTCTATAAGAACTGGTTGGCGGCGATCGTCGAACGCAACGAACTGGCGCAGGCCGACGTGACCCTTGGCGCCGATGCTCCCAAGCCAGGCATCTACACGCTGATTCCCGTGACGATCCGCGGCAAGGGCCGGCTGGAGCAAATCCTGCGTTTGCTGCACGAGATCTATCAATCGGACCAGTTGCAACTGGTCAAGCAAATCTCGCTCACCCCACTGGCCGAGGGCGGCGCCGCGGGTGGCGGAGCGCCGCACGGCCGTGGCGGATTGGCGGGCGGCGGATTCGGCGGTGGGCCCAGGTTCGACCTCACGCTCATGGTCGAAGCTCTGGCACTGCCGGGGGCCGAGCACAAGAGCAGCCTCAATGAGGCGAAGGCCGACAAGCTCGCCTGGACCGACTTTGCCCAGTATCGCCAGCCGATCCTGGCGCGCAACCTTTTTGCCGCATATCGGCCGGTCGAGGAAGGCGACCCCGCTCGCGACACCTTCGTGACCGCCGTCACGGGCGATGACGACGACTTTGAAGCCTGGATCCTGGTGCGCAGCACGGGCAGGCTCATGAAGCTTGAGGAAGGCGACACCTTCGACGTAGGCAAATTGGAGGCCAAAGTCGGCCGCATCGCCCGCCAGTCCGTGGACATCGAGAGCGGCGGCAAACGTCGTCGAGTCCGCTTGGGCTCCAGCCTCTCAGACGGCCGGGAACTACCCTAGCCGTGCCGGCGATTCAAAGCCAGGAATTGGTTGCCCCGTGACCAAGGCATAGAGCACATCGGGATCGAGGTCGGCGCCGCAAGGCCAGACGACGGTGCCCGTCGGCGGTATCAAGAAATACTTGCGCGTACTGGCGACCCACATAAATCAAAGCGTTCTGACCCCGTTCTGACCCGTTTTCCGTTTCAGTTTTCCAGCAAGCTGTGGAAATACATGAACATCTGCGTGGGGCGGACCATCGTGGCCACGCCGTTGACGTCGATCTCGATCCGGGGGGCCATGATGAACAAGCTGCGCCCCAGCGGGTCGATGGTGGTATCGGTGATCAGGTGCAGGCCGCCACGGGCGGGGTGGTCCAGCCGGCGGGCTGGTCCGTCGTCAGCGCCGTGTTCACGTCGCGAATCGCCTGGACCTCGGCGCCGGTGGCCACTTGCCGCCGCAAGAGCACCGACGCAAGGCGGTTGATGCCGTCGGAGAAACTCGTGTCGTAGGTGTAGAGCAGGCTTTCGACGGTGGTGTTGCCCGCGACGTCGGTAAAGCTGCGCTGGACTTCTTCCTACGCAACGCGAAGCCGTGCCACCCCGCGCCGATGCTTTCGTCGGGTAAAGGTACGGTTTTGCCAGTTTTTTCGGAAGCTGCGCCGCGAGCTTCTTTGCGCTTTATCGAGGCGAGCGCCCTGACGCGCCCGCTGCTGCGTTTGGCGATTGGGGGCCCTTGGACGGGCAGCGCATCCGATCTTCTCTATGCCGTCGAGACGTTAATTGGACGGAGCGGCGCGCGGCATGGAGGTTGGCCGCGCGACATCGCGCGTTTCGGCGGCTACGTTAGGCGTCTCGCGCCGAACCTGCGATCAATCGGCGTCTCGGTCGTTTTCGACCGTGAGACGCGCAGTCGTCGTCGTCGGATCACGCTTTCGGTTTCCGACGCAGTCCTTGCCGCCGCGCAAGGGGTTTCCGGCGCGTCGCCGCTTGGCGAGATACAGTTTGGCCTTTTTAACCCATTGTCCTAGAGTACGCGAACGCCCCGAACGCTCCAACCCCCAGGGCGCCATCCGCCCAGCCTTCCGCCTTCCCGCCCCGGAAGGTTGCGCGCCCTGGGGGCCTTTTTTTTCCCGTCGCGGGACCGAATTTGCTTTCCCATTTTACCCGGACAGTGCGGACAGTGAAACGGCGGAAAACCCGATGATTTTATTTTGTGTAAGTCTCGGGTACCTTGGCGATTTGGTGTATATAGGGGGCGCCGCCGGTGGAAAGCCACGACGCGAAATTGATTGCCAAACATACCGCGAAGCGCGGCGCGATCTACCGCGAACTGTCGTTTCGGACGATCACGCTTGACTCGTGGCGCGAGATTGTCGAGGTCGCGTACGAGGAGGCACTACTCGGCGACGATAGGGCGCGCGTCTGGATTCAACGCACGATTGGGCTTGCGGACGCGGCGCGGGTCGAGCGTGCAGTGCGCGCCGTCGAATCGCACGTCGTTTACACCGACATGCTCGACGCGGTTGAGGCGGCGCGCGCTCAACTGGCGCGCGGCGACGAAATCTCCGCCCCCGACCCTCCGTGCGCCGATGCCCCGACGACGACAAGCGACGAGCCGAGTTACTGGTCCGTGGTCTTCGATGTCGTCACGCCGCCCGCGTGGGCGCGCCTTGTCGACGCGGCGACCTGCCAGGCCCGCTCCGGCGACCCGCGCGCGCGCGAGTGGATCGCAAGCGTCCTGGGCGCCGATAGCGCGATTGACGAACTTGGGCGCGCCGACGCGGTAGCGGGATACGCGACGATTTCCACGTTCAACGCAGCGCTGGCACGCCCGAGAGCCGCCGGTGACGCTCGGCCGAATTATGAGGACTGATGGAAACGCCTAATACAACGCCTCGATGGCTCTCAGAGCCGCGCCACTTCGCGAAAAAAAACGATTCCGAAACCCCTCCCAAAGAGATCCAAAAGAGCGTGGGGAAGGGCGAAGGATGGGGGGCAATTGGATGCCGCTTACGCGGCTCGCTCAGACGTCATGGGGTATTCGGAAGTCGTTTTTTTTC
>DATKSN010000103.1:0-22463 GCA_035531595.1 Pirellulales bacterium
CAGCCCCCCTCGTTCACCGTCGGCCCGAACCAGACCGTGCCGCTCGGCGCCGGCGCGCAGGCCGTCAGCCCCTGGGCCACGGGGATCTCGGCCGGCCCGCCGAACCAATCGAGCGAGACGGTCACGTTCAACATCCTCTCCGACACCAACCCCGGCCTGTTCAGCGCGGCGCCCTCGGTCAGCGCCGGCGGCACGCTCAGCTACACGCCGGCCGCCGGCCAGACCGGCACGGCCACCCTTGCGCTCGATTTGCAAAACTCGGGCGGCACGGCCAACGGCGGCAACGATACATCGCCGCCGCGGACGTTCACGGTGACCGTCACGGCCACGCCGCCGGCCCCCACGGCCCTGCCCGACACCTTCGTGCTCGGCGGCAGCGGCGCCGGCAACGCATCGGGCGCCAGTAGCGGATCGGGCGCCACCAGTGTGTTGGCCAACGACACCTCGAACGACGGCCAGCCGTCGTCGTTGCGCGCCGTCCTGATCAGCTCGACCACCCACGGCACGCTGGTGTTCAACGCCGACGGTTCGTTCAGCTACACGCCCGGCGCCGGCTTCCAGGGACTCGACCGCTTCACCTACGAGGCCAGCGAGGGGACTTCGGCCAGTTCGCCGACCACGGTGACGTTGCTTTCGTACCAGGCGAGCATCGTGAACAAGCTTTACAACCAGGTGCTGGGCCGTTCGGCCGACGACGCCGGGCTGCAGTATTGGACTTCGCAGATCATGGGGGGCGCCTCGTACAGCGTGGTGGCCCAGGGCATTTTCGAGAGCGACGAGCGCCTCAACGCGATCATCGCGGGCGGGCAACTCGGCGATTTGCCCGCCTACCAGGGCTACTACCCGCAGTACCTGTTGCGGCCGGCCGACGCGGCGGGGCTGGCCTACTGGAAGGGCGTCTGGAAGCAGAACGGCGGGCCCGACAACGTGATTTCCGGCATGATCGGCTCGCCCGAGTTCTACGCCTCGGCCGGCCAGCGGCATCCGACCCTATCGGCCAACGACGCCTGGGTGACGGCTCTTTACGAGCGGCTTTTGAGCCGCGCGCCCGACGCCGCCGGCCTGCAATACTGGAGCGGCCAACTCGCGAGCGGCGCGATGACGCGCCAGCAGGTGGTGCTGGGCTTCGTGCGCAGCCCCGAAAACTTCCGCAACTTGACCAGCGCCTTTTTCCAGGAGTACCTGCTTCGCCAGCCGAGCGCCGCCGAACTCAACCAGTACGTGGGCCAATTCGAGGCCGGCGCCTCGCAGCGCGACGTGCAGCTTGCGATCATCAACTTGCCCGAGTACGCCAACACGCCGCCCGCGCCGGCCATCGGCACGGTCGCCAGGTCGCTCTACCCGGACTAGTTTTTACCGCGCGCGGCCACCATTCATCGCCTCGCAAGAATACGATAACCGCGCGCAGGACGTTGCGCCGCGAAGGGAAACGCGAACGCGCAAAACGCGGCTTCGGCGCAGCCGAAACTGCGCGAGAAAAAACTGGCAAAACCGTACCTGTACCGACCAGGAAATCCGTCTCGGCGGATTGCCCGGCTTTAGACGCGTTAAGACTTCTTCCCCCGCGGCGCGCATCGGTGCCACACGCGCCGAGGCTTTCGTCGGGTAAGGTACGGTTTTGCCAGTTTTTTCGTGACGCTTGTCCTAGAGTACTCAGCCGACCCGGTCATTCCAATCCCCGTGGCGCCACCGTCCCCTCCTTCCGCCCCCTACCCGGAAGGTTGGGCGAGGGGGGCCGGCCGCAATACGAGGACTAATCGCGCTCCGAGCATCGGCGCTGCGCAAAAAAAACGATTCCGAAACCCCTCCCAACGTGATCCAAAAGAGCGTGGAGTAGGGCGAAGGGTGGCACGGGAATTGGGTGCCGCTTTCGCGGCTGGCTCAAGACGTCCTGGGTTATCGGAGATCGTTTTTTTTCGCTTCGCGGTCGTCTCGTTTTTCGCACGTTCGTTGCTGCGCAACGAGCGTGCTTTTTTCTGAAAATGATCCCTACCGTTTCGTGGGCCGCGTGGCGGACCCCCCGAGCTTGCGCTGCGGGTTAGTGTGACGGCAGTCTGCGCTCGTTACCCCCCTCAGCCCGGCATGCGACGGTTGGTCGGGCGCCGGACGGTGGGGTTGCGGAACTGCTTGCTGGGGCGTTTGGCGGTGGGTCGGGTCGGTTGTTTGCCCACGGGTTTGCGCGCCGTTGGCGCAGTCTGCGAGTAGCGTGGATTGGCCGTCGCCAAGGCCGGCATTTCGGCCCTGGCGGCCAATTGGCCGGTCAACTCGGCGAACTCCACCCGATCGGCTTCCTCGACGCGATCGAGCTTCTCGGTCAAGGCGCGCATGCCCGCCAGGTTCGCCTCGGCGGCGCGGTTCAAAGCGGCCAGGAACTTGGCCGTCTCCTGGAAATTGTGATCGGCCGAGGCGCCGACCAGCGGCTGAAACGTCTTGGCGAGCATGCCCGCGCCGAGGTGCTCCATCTGCAAGAACGCATCCACCCGGCACAGCACGAACTTTCGGCCGTCGGCTTTGCTGGCTTCGCTGGTTCGCATCAAGAGCAAAACCTTCCCCCTCACGGGCCGGCCGAACAAGGGGCCTTCGTATGAACCTTCGGCGTAGAGCAGGTGCAGCGTGGGACTGTTG
Source organism: Pirellulales bacterium (assembly GCA_035531595.1). Lineage (GTDB taxonomy): Bacteria > Planctomycetota > Planctomycetia > Pirellulales > JAICIG01 > DATKSN01. Next base: position 2,626 of record DATKSN010000103.1, read on the forward strand.
TGCAGGAATTCGATGCTGCCCAACGTGCCCGCCCGATCGTCCGCCTCGAAATGTCGCGCGTTGATCCGAGCCAACGAGACATCGCTGATGCCCAGCACTTCCCAGATGTTCACGACCACGTCCGGGTGCTCGATCAGGAACTGAAACAGAACGGGATCGCAGTCGATCCGTTGGCTCGGCAGGCGGCGATACAACGTCGTCGCCGAAAGCACGTTCGAGACCCTCGCCCGCGCGCCACGGTTGAGCTTCGCATAGGGGACGGCGCGCACGGCGTCTTCGCGTGCTTCGCGTGTCGACATGGCTTTGACAGGCTGGGCGGCGCCGGCGCGGGGCGCCGGCATCGCCAAACTTGCCCAGATCGCCAGGATCATGGGGGTCGCCCCAAGTCCCGCGCTGGCCAGCGCTACACTGCGGTTTGCGATTGACATCAACTCCCCCCGGAAAAACGAGCCAATCTGGGCCGATTCTGGCGGTCCTACTGATAATTCGGCTACCGTCGGGCATCAGGGCGAGTCAATTTCCGCGATCCGCCGCGGCCGGCGCGTCACCGCGACCTAGCGCGCCTGGTGCAGCGCGTAGAGCACGATGTTGAGCCCCAGCCTCGCCGCGTCTTCGCGCGTGTAACCGTGGCATTCGAGCGACTCGTGCTTTTCCAAGGCGCAGCTCAGGTCGTAACGCGAAAAGATCACGCCGTAGCGCTCGCCGAGTTTGATTCCTTCCAGTTCGGGCGCGCCTTGCCGCACGTCCGACTTCAACGGCCCACCGCCGCCGCCGCCTGAGACACCGCGCAGCCCGCCGCCTGAAACACCGCGCAGCCCGCCGCCTGAGACACCGCGCAGCCCGCCGCCTGAAACACCGCGCAGCCCGCCGCCTGAAACACCGCGGCGTGGATCGCGGCGGCCGACCGTGCGCACGTCAAATCCGCCCATCGCACTGGTGAACATCGGGTGCGTGGCGGGGATCTCGCCCCAGGCGTCGGCGCTGAACGCGGCCCGCATCTCGCGGCGAAACGACTTGGCGAATTCCTCGCTGCCGCAAACGGCGTCGCCGAACACCACCCCGCCGCGCTCGACGTAGGTCCGCAATTGCTTGCGCTGGGGTTCGCCGAGCCGGAAGGCGTTCCGCCCGTGCAGGAACAGCAGTTGGTAGCCGAAGACCCGCGCGTCGTCCAGCACCAGCTCGCGCTCGTCGGTGCTGACGCGAACGCCGGTCTCACGCGAGACGACCCGCAGCAGGTTGTTCAACGCCCCCGGCGCCGCGTTCCAGGCGCCGTCGTGCTTGATCTTGGCCACGTAAAGCTTCACCCGCTCGAACGGATCGGTCGGCTGGTCGGTCTCCGGCACGCGCTCGATGTCGAGCTTGTACTTCACTTCGCGGTTCGTGGCGTAGGCCATCACGTTGATGCCCAAGGCCAGGGCGCCGTCGATGCGCGCCTGCACCGCGGCCGAGAACTTCCGATCGCGCCCCGGCCGCGCCAGTTCCCAGAGACAGCTCAGGTTGCCGGGCGAATAGATCACGCTGGTGCGGCAGCCGATGTCGATGCCGTACAGCCCCTTGAAGCGAGGATCCTTCAGGAACGCCGGATCGACGCGTTCCTCGGCGCTGTAGGCCGGGTGGCTTTCGTCCAGCAGATGCAGCTTGTATTCCGGCTCGGGAAACAGGCGCTCCATCAGGGCCCGGAAGCCGGCGTCGAAACCGTCGTCGTCGCAGCACGATTCGGCGAAGATGAAGCCGCCGCCGTTGACGTACTCGCGCATCCGCCGCACTTGCTCGTCGCTGAACTCGGGCCGCAGTTGTCCGGAAAGGAACAGCACCGGGGCCTCGAGCAGATCCTCGCTGCGAGCCTCCTGCGAGTCGATCACCTGCCAGGTGAGGTCGCGCCGCCAGCGTGTTTCGACGAAACTGGTCAGGTTGGCCAGGTCGCCGCGGTGGTGGTTCCAGTCGTCGAGCGGTTCGTGTTTGAGCTTGGCCGCCAGCACGGGCCGACGTCCCTTGGCCAGGAACAAGAGGGCCAGGCTCGTGCCGACGTGGGGATGGTCTTCGACGTGGCCGGTGCCGGTGAAGAAGCCCGATAGTTTGTCTTGAGAGCCCACCAGCAAGGCGGCTCCCTCGCGATACCAGTCGTGCTCGCCGATGAAACGCTGGTTGGTGAGCCGGCCGACTCGCTCGACGCCATACAGATAATAGAGCAGCCATCCCTGCCCATGCGAGCCGGGGTTGTTGTGAACGGAAAAGTTGCGGCCCATCCAGGCCAGCGCGCGGGCGACCTCGCTGTTCGAGTCCTGCTGGCCGCAGCACTGGACGCGGTCGCCGTTGACGGTGGCGTCGCTCTTGTTGAGCCGGTCGTTGGTGATGATCATGGCGGCGATGCCCGCGCTGGTCATGCTGCCGGTGCCCGGAAAGCCCGGCTTGTAGCCCCACGAGCCGTCGGGGTTCTGGCTCCCTTTCCAATAATCGCGGGCCAGTTGCCAGGTGCGCGCGTTGACCTCGGCGCCGACGCGCTCGGCTTCGTGCAGGGCCAACAGGGCGAACTGGCTGTTCGAGTTGTCGCCGTCCGATTCCGGGTAGGCCCAGGCGCCCCGCATGGGTCCATCGCTTTTTTGCTTTTGCTGGAGCCAGCGCGCGTTTTCCTGAATCTTCGCCAAATTGTTCTTCGGCTCGGCGGCGCAGAAAACCATCGTTTGCAACGCGGTCGAGTAGGTCTTGTTGGGCTTTTGCTTGCGGAGGAAGTTGATGGCCTTTTGAACGGCGGGATCGCTGGGAGGCGTTCCGGCGTTCAAGAGCGCCAACGTCGCCAGCGCCGTCACACCGCCGGGAAAGCCGGCCAGATCGTCCCACGCGCCGTTGTCGTGCTGTTGTCGCTTCAGATAGCCGCTCGCACGCTCGATCGCCAGGCGGACCTGTTCGGCTTCGATCTCAGCCGCCGCGGCCGGCGGGGCGGCGAGAACCAGCGTGAGCAACCAGATGAGTAGGAAACGCAGTTCCGCCATAAGTTCCGCTGGGACGAGGGTGTCGATGCTCATAACGTCATTGTGCGACGATTACCGGCGAGCCACTCGGCGGCTTGCTCGGCCCAGTAGGTGAGGATGATGCCGGCGCCGGCACGGCGTATCGCGAGCAGCGATTCCAGCGCGGCGGCGCGCTCGTCGAGCCAGCCGCGCTGGGCGGCGGCCTTGATCATACTGTACTCGCCCGACACGTTGTAGGCCGCCAGCGGCACGCCGGGAAAACGTTGGCGGGCGGCGGCAATGACGTCGAGATAGGCCAAGGCGGGCTTGACCATGATGATGTCGGCGCCCTCGGCCAGATCGAGCTCGATCTCGCGCAGGGCCTGGCCCGCCCCGGCGCCAGGCTCCATCTGGTAGCCGCGGCGGTCGCCGAACGCCGGCGCGCTTTCGGCCGCTTCGCGGAAAGGTCCGTAAAAGGCGCTGGCGAACTTGGCGGCGTAACTCATGATCGGCAGATGCTCGAAGCCGGCCGCGTCGAGCGCCGCTCTGATCGCGCCCACCATGCCGTCGATCATGCCGCTGGGCGCCACCATCTCCGCCCCGGCCCGCGCGTGGCTCACGGCCTGCCGGCCCAGGAGTCGTAGCGTGGCGTCGTTGTCGACGTCGACGCGTCCGCTGCGGTCGTTGACCACGCCGCAATGGCCGTGGCCGGTATACTCGCACAAGCAGACGTCCGTGATGACCAGCAGTTCGGGCGCGGCCCGCTTGGCCGCCCGCACCGCGTTCTGCACGATCCCATCGTCGTCGCAGGCCTCGCTCCCCTGCTCGTCCTTGCGATCGGGAATGCCGAACAGGATGATGCCCCCCAGCCCCAGCGCGGCGATCCGCCGCGCCTCGTTTTCGAACAAGTCGAGCGACCACTGGCAATGCCCCGGCATCGACGCGATCTCGTGGCGCGCGTCCTGGCCGCGACGTACGAACATCGGCAACACGAAACCGGCCGGCGAAAGCCGCGTTTCGCGCACCAACTCGCGAACGCCGGGATGATGACGCAAGCGGCGCAGCCGCGTCGTGGGAAAGCCGGCGGACGCCGGGCCAAGAGCGCGGAGATCTCGCTGGGGTTCTTGCTCCATGCTCGCTTCACTCCACGGGCGCTTCGGGTGTGTCGGCCAGGGCGGATCGAGCCCGCTCGACCGCGGCGGCGGCCCACGATCGGCCGTCGTAAAGTTCGATCACCGCTTGCCAAATGGCCCGCGCCGCGGCCGGGTCGCCGGCCTTGAGCCGCTCGGCGCGGTCCAACTGCCGCTCGAGCAGTTGCCGATGCTCCTCGGCGTGCTGCTTGACTTGCTTACGCAACTTTTCGATCCGGTGACGTGCCAATTCCAGGATGTCATGGTTCGCCTCGGTCTCAGAACCGTACACCGCGACAAGGGCTTGCATCTTGCGCAGGCCAGCCTCGGGATAAGACCGCGATTGGTTGTCGGCTTCGACGAAGTCGGCTTCGAAAGCGGTCAACGAATTGAGCCGCAGGCGCCGTTTCAGTTGTATCTCGACCCGGCGTTCCAACTTGTTCGCCTTGATTTCATCCAGGCGCTCCTCGAGTTCACTCCGCTGATCGTCCGAGACGTCGTCGCGCTTCAAGACGCTCTTGATCTTGTCCTCGAATGCGGCAAGGCGGTCGATGCGTTGGTCACTTTCATCGGCGGCGGCTTTCTCGACTTGCTCGACCACCCGGTCGGGCGAGGGCGGCTGACGGAAGTACCAAAATCCCAGCCCCACCGAAACGAGGGCCGTTAAGATCACCAAGGTGCCCAGCGACCAGGCGGCCGAGTGTTCCGGGGCCGGTTCTTGACCACGCTGTTCGTGCAGATCGACCGTGGTGAAGCGTGGACCGGCCGGTTTGATTTCGATCGGTTTCACGACCGATGCGGCGGCGGGCGCCGGGCCCGACATGTCGGTGGTCATGCTCAGTTCCGAGCGCATCTCCTTTTGCGCGTTGGGCGACGAGGCCCGCGGCCCCATGTCGGCCAGCTTGTACATGTCGGCCAGCTTGTATTCGTCGCTGCCTGGAATGCGCACGCCGGGCGGCACCAGGTCGGCGGCGGCCATCGTGGGCGAGGCGGGGTTCGGGGCGCCGTCGTCGGACGAAGTGGATTCGCGCCCCTCTTGTTGACCCTCTCCGTGCAGCGAAAGTCCGTGCCGCATCGACTCCAGCCGGCGCGAGAGCACCGTCGCCGTCGGAATGCGCCGTTCGGGATCCTTTTCCAGCAGGGAGGCGATGATGGCCTCCAACTCGGCCGGCGTATCCGGCGCGAAACGCCGCACCGGCTCGGCGTCGGCGAAGCGCTGCAATTGCAGCATCTCGATCAGCGTCTTTGCCCGGAACGGCGGACGCCGCGCCAGAAGCGCGTAGAGCACCCCGCCCAGACTGTACAGGTCGCAGCGGTGGGTCACCGGGCGGCCGTCGGCCTGCTCGGGGGCCATGTATTCGGCCGTTCCCAGCACACCGCCGTCGGCCGTCATGGCCGTGTTGCCGAACAGCTTGGCGATGCCGAAATCGGAAAGCTTGACCACGCCGTCGTCGGCCAACAGCAAATTGGCCGGCTTGATGTCGCGGTGGATCACGCCGCGGTCGTGCGCGTGCTTCAGCGCCCGGCAAACCTGCACGCCGATGTCAGTGACCTCGCGCCAGTCGAACGTGCGGCTGGCTTGCAGTTCCTCTTCGAGGCTGCGCCCCTCGACCAGTTCCATCGCGTAAAACAGGTACTCGTCCTGCTCGCCGAAACCGAACAGCCGCACGATGTTGGGGTGGCTGAGCATGCGCAGGCTCTCGATTTCGGCCTCGAAGCGGTCGCGGAAGCCCTCCTCGCGGGCCAGCGCCGCCGACAGAACCTTGACCGCCGCCGTTTCGCCCGTCTCGTTGGAGACGGCGGCATACACCGTACCCATTCCACCGCGTCCCAGTTTGCGACCGACGCGATAGGGGCCGAGTTGTTCGAGTTGCATGGTTGGGACCGAAATGCGGGATACTCATTCATAGTAGCCTCTTCGTCAAGGGGGTTAAAGGGGTTATGATGGTGACCAATGACCAACCTCCTTTCCGACCCTAAGCTGCGCCGATTCGCCCTGGTCGGGGCGGCCGGGTGCTTCATCGGCGCGCTCGTTGGCCAGTTGCTTCTGGCCGCCACGCGCGGCAAGCCCGTCGCTTCGCGCGCGATTTGCCTTTTGATCGACTGTTCGGGCAGCATGCTCATCAGCGGCAACGCCCGCGAGGCCGCCGGCGCGAAGCTGCACGAGGTCAAGCGCGCCGCGACCGCTTTCGTCGAGCGCCGCAAGGATTCCAACGACCTGATCGCGGTGATTGGTTTCGGCGACGAGATCCACCGCACATCGGGGTTGACCCATGATCGGCAACAACTCCAAAGTGCCATTGCGGAGGTGTTCGACGGCAGAGGCACTCGCATGGACAAGGCGATTACCGCGGGCGCTTCCGAATTGAAGGAGCTACCCGGCGGGCTCGGCGACGACGTCCCCCGTACGGTCTTATTGTTCACCGACGGCATGCCCGACGACCCGAACGCCACGCTGGCCGCCGCGCAAAGCTGCCGCGAGCGGAAGATCCAACTCGTGGCGATCGGCACGGGCGACGCCGACACCGAATATCTGGGCCAGCTCACCGGCGATCCCCACTTGGTGTTCCACTGCGAATCGGGCGGTTTCGACGAGGCGTTCAAGGATGCTGAGAAAGTGATCGGCGGCGGCTCGCTGGTCGAATCGTCCGGCGCGCACCAGGGCTTCGTTCGTTCGCTCGTGGCCACGGCGGGCTGGACCGCGCTGGTGGCGTTGGGCTTGTCGCTGGCCCTGGTCGCGGGACAAAACCTCTACGTACACCGCTCGGCCTTGACCGCTGCCGAGGCGGCGCTGGTCACGGCCGGCGGCCTGGCGGCCGGCCTGGCCGGCGGCGTCGTCGCTCAGGTTCCCTTCTACGTCGTGACGTCCCTGGCCGGGCCGGCCTTGGGTTGGTTCGTTTCGCCGCTGGGGCGCGTTGCCGGCTGGGTGATTCTCGGCGCTCTGGTCGGCCGTGGACTGGCCTGGTTCGTACCCAACCTCGACTCGCGGCGGGCCTTGGCCGGCGGCGCGGCGGGCGGCGCGGTGGGGGCCATCGCGTTCCTCGCGTTCTCTTTCATGGACGAGACGGCCGGGCGATTGCTGGGTGCCGCACTTTTGGGTGCGGCGATCGGGGCCATGCTGGCCTTCGTCGAGGCCGCCTTCCGCCAGGCCTGGCTCGAAGTCCGCTACGGACTCAAGGAAGTGATCACCGTCAGCCTGGGCGACAAGCCCGTGCGGATCGGAAGCGACAGCCGCGCCTGCCAGGTCTACGCTCGCGGCGCCGCGCCGTTGGCCTTTCAATTCAGGCTCGAAGAGGGCAAAGTGGTCTGCGTCGATTACGCCACCGAGACTTCGGCGGTGGTCGAGCCGGGCGATGAAAAGACGATCGGCGCCGTGACCGTCACGGTGCGCGCCTCGCGCCAGGCGGCCGGCGGAATGCCTTCGTGGGCGGGCCTTTCCAGGCCGTCCTGTGCGGAAGACGGCCTTGCAAGGCCGGCCCACGGCGAGTCGGCGCCGGCCACTGGGAAGCCGGCGCCTCCACCGCCGCCGCGCACGTCACGGCCCGCGGCGATTCCGGCCCCGCCCGGCGCCATCGCTCCCGCTGCCGCGGCGCCGGGCCGGGTGCTATCGGCGCCTGCACCGCGAACCGCCCCACCACCCGTTCCGTCTCGCCCACCGGCGTTGCCGACGACTCCTGCCGCTGGCGGTGGCCTGCCCGCGCCGTCACAGCCGACCGTCACCCCGCCGCCGGCGCCACATCCCGGCCGCGCACGGCCCCCGGCGCCGCCCCCTGCGGGCCAACACCAAGTGATCCGCCCCATTCCTCCCCCGCCACCGCCGAAGGAAAAATCGTAGCATCCACTTCGCGACACCGCCCCTTCGGGGCGGACGGCAGCCGGAGTAGCTCGTCGAGGTGATAGGCCATGTTCTTATGAACTTGACCAGGATCGCCGTGAGATGTATCATTTGATATATATCATTGAGTGCCACCTATTGGAGACATGAACGTGCAAAAGGCCAAAGTCTTTCAAAACGGGCGCAGTCAGGCCATTCGCCTGCCCAAGGATTTCAGGGTGGAGAGCGAGGAAGTCTATCTCAAGAAGACGTCCGAGGGCTTCTTGGTGATCCCTTGCGATCCGTGGGAGGTTTTCTTTGAAGGTGTGCGGGAATTGTCGGATGATTTCATGGCCGGCGGCCGGCGACAGCCGAAGCCGCAGAAGCGGACGTGGAAGTCATGATCCACCTGCTCGACACGGACATGTTGATCTTCATGATCCGCGGTCTGAAGCCCGGCCGGCGAGCGGCGCAAAGACAACGAGCCGACGAATTGGTCGAGCGTTGCCGCCGCGCCCAGGCCGAGAATGATTCCGTGGGACTGTCGGCGATAACCGTTTCCGAGTTGGAATTTGGCGCTCGAAACAGCGATCGATACGAAGTCGAAATCACCGCGGTCCACAAGGTGTTGTCACCATTCACGATTTACGATTACGACTCCGTGTCGTGCCCGCGGCACTACGGGAGAATTCGTAACGAACTGGAGACGCAAGGGGTGGCAATCGGCTCGATGGACTTGCTCATCGCCGCTCATGCTCTCGCTCTGAGCGCCACGATCGTGTCAAACAATCTCGCGCATTTCTCCCGCGTCGCGGGGTTGCAAACGGCGAATTGGCTCACCAGGCCGAGCGTCGGTTAGCCTTTCCAGTGTCCATGATGACATGGGGTCGAGCAATCTCGGACGTTCGCGGATGTTTGTCGGCCAGACCTACGCGCGCACGGCGTAACGCCAGCGCACCGTGCGCGGCCACAGCCCGGCGACTGCCGGCGGCTCGATATCGAGTTGGCCGTCGACCGACGTGACCAAGCGGCCCAATTCGCCGTCGATTGGTTCGATCGTCAGGGGCGGCAGGAAGCATTCGGCCGCCGCGGCCGAGAAGCGGTAGCGGCTGCCGAGCCGCTCGGGCGCGCCGCGCAATCGGCAGGCGACGTCGAACGTCAAGCGGCTGGCCGCCGCGTCGAGTTCGACCGAAAGCGACCAATGACTCTTGCCGGCCATGCCGACCAAGAGCGCCAACCGCCGGCCGTCCGCGCGGTCTTCAAAGTGCAGTTCTTTCAGCGCCGGACTCGCCGGCCATTCGTCGTCGGGCGTGCCTTCGATGGATTCAAGCAGCGCTCCCTCAGCCCAAGCCAGCGACGGATCGGCTGGAGCCGCCTTGCTTGCGCTTCGTCTTGCTGTGACGGCGCGGAACACGGCGTGCGCGTAGCGGTCGGCGTGGCGCGTGAAGACGACCCGCAAACCGCCTCCTTCGAGCGACGCGGGCGAGATCATGGCGACGAGACCTCCTTTCCCACGCGCCAGCGGAGAAACGCATCCAAGAAGCCCTGCAGCGTGTTGCCGTCGAGCACGCTTTGGAAGTTGCCGACCAGGAAGCCGGTTCGGGAGTCCTTGACGCGCTGGTCGGGGTGCAGAAAGTAGTTGCGGATTTGCGAGCCGAAGCCGGTTTTGGCTTGCGACTGGTACTTGGCGGCCTGTTCCGCCTCGCGCTTCTCTTCCTCGGCACGGGCAAGGCGGGCGCGCAGCATCTTGATCGCCGTGGCGCGGTTCTTGTGCTGGCTGCGCTCGTTTTGGCACTGCACGACGATGCCGCTGGGCAAGTGCGTCAGCCGGATCGCGCTGGAGGTCTTGTTCACGTGCTGGCCGCCGGCGCCGCTGGCCCGGAAAACGTCCTCGCGGATGTCGTCGTCGCGAAGTTCGATTTCGGCGCTTTCGCCGACCTCGGGCGCGACGTCGACGGCGGCGAAGCTGGTCTGGCGCTTGCCTTCGGCGTTGAACGGGCTGATCCGCACCAGGCGGTGCATGCCCGTCTCGCCCTTGAGATAGCCGTACGCCATGGGCCCCCGCACGGCGATGGTGGCCGTCGAGATGCCCGCCTCGTCGTTGTCCTGCCGGTCCAGAACTTCGGTCTCATAGCCGTTCTTCTGCGCCCAGAGGATGTACATCCGCAGTAGCATTTCGGCCCAGTCGTTGGCGTCGACGCCGCCGTCGCGGGCGTTGATCGAGAGGATCGCCGGGTTGGCGTCGTGCGAACCGTCCAGCAGCGCCTTCAACTCCAGGTCGGCCAGCCGTGTTTCAAGCGACTCGAGCTCGCCCGGCAACTCGCCCGCGATCTCGGCGTCTTCGTCGCCCATTTCCAGCATCACCGCCACGTCGTCGCACGAACTCAGCAGGGCCGTCATCGGTTTGATCAGGGCGGTCAGGGCCTTGAGTTCGGCCACGGTCGACTGGGCTCGTTCCTGGTTGTCCCAAAACCCAGGCTGGCCCATCGCGTGTTCGATGGCCGTGGCGCGCGCGCCCTTCGTATCGAAGTCAAAGAGAGTCCCTCAGTTGCGTGATTCGCTCCTGAATGGCCGCGGCCCGGTCGCTCAATTCTCGATCCATGGAAAAGCACTCCTTGGGTTTCTGTAGGCAACGCCCTCCGTGGCGTTCCGTGAAGCGGTTGCGACGTCTGCAGGCAGGACACGGAACGCCACGGAGGGCGTTCCCTACAGAGTTAGCGGTTCAGTATGAGCACATTATAGCGTTTCGACGTCCTTTGGGGGAGGGAAGTTCAGGCCGAGCGGCTGGTTTCTCCAATTTTCCAGGTTCGCCGCGACCGCTAAGGTTCAAGCCGGACATTCGGCACAGCCGATACGTTCGATACCATCGGAATTCCGGGAAATCTCTGGGGGGACGTTGCTATGTTCAATGTTCGAAATCTCGCGGCCTGCTTACACGGCGGTCGCCAACCCCTCGACGTCGCGCTGGCGGTCGCTTTGGGACTGCTGGCCGGGTTCGTGACGGGCTGGAACCTTACACTGGCGGCCGTGCTGCTGGCCGTTGTGCTGATCAACGTGCGCACTCGCACGTTCCTCTTGGCCTGGGCGAGCGGCCTGGGCGGGGCATGGCTGCTGGCCAGACTCACCTATCGTCTGGGACAATTCCTGCTCGATTCGACTCCCTTGGGCGAATGCGTCGCGGTGTTGGGTGACGGCCCTTGGGTCGCGCTCTTGGACTGGGACCGTTACACGCTGGTCGGCGGCGCCTGCCTGGCGGCACTGATCGCGCTGCCCGCGTCTCGCCTGGCCGCTAACCTGGCGCGTTCGCGCGGCGGACACGAGGCGGCCCATTCGGGTCGGCTTCGGCCGCTCGGCGCGTTCGGCGCCGCGGGCGTGCTGATCGCCACCGGCGTGGCGACGTCGCACCTCGTTTCAGCGCGGGTCGAGCGCGAGCTCTTGAGCCAACTTACGGAAACCAACGGAGCGCCGGCGGCGGCCGGCGAATTCCATTTCTCGCTCTTGACGGGAAGTCTGCGCATGAGCGACCTGCAATTGGCCGACCCGCGGCGCCTCGATCGCGACCGGTTGCGAATCGGCCGCGTGACGGCCCAACTGCGCGCGGGCGACCTGGTGCGCGGCCGGTTGAACGTCGACACGCTCACCTTGGAGCATCTCCGCGGCGACGTCGCAAGACGGCAGCCGGCCGAGTCGAACGAGTTCGCTCCGCCCGTCATCGAACTCCCTTCGTTCGATGAAACGGCCGCCGCGCCCACGCGAGAGACCATCGAACTGGACGGCTATCTGCGCAACTGGCCCGCGCTGCGCGATCGGCTCGCCGCCTGCGGGCCCTGGGTCAAGGCGCTGGGCGGCCTGCCGGCCTGCGACGAAGACACCATGACGGCGCGTCGCGAACGCAGTGACCTGGGGCGACGGCGGCCACGCGTGTTCGTCGCCAAGCTCCATGCCGCGGGTCTGGCGAGCAGTTGGGGCCTGGGCGCGCGGGCGACACTCGAAGTGACTCGTCTGTCGAGCCGGCCGAGCGGTCTTGAAGGGCCGACACGGATCGAGCTCGTGGCGCCCGAATGCGGCACCGAAATCTCCGCCGAAATGGACCCGCGCGATGAGTCGGGACGGATCGCGATCAAGCTGCGCAGCCACGGCCTGGCGTTGGACGACCTGGTCGACCCGCACCAGACCGAAAGTCTGCTCGACGTCGCCGGTGGCGACGTCCGACTGGCCGGCGAAGGGTGGATCGACGGCAGCCAGCTCGAACTGTCGGTGCACGTCGAAATCGACTCGCTCGACGCGCGTGTGACTGGGCAGCAGACGCTGGCCGGCCTCTCGGCCGCCGTCTGGGACGACGGCCTGCGGCGGCTCGGCGCGCTCAGGACCGAAGTGCTGCTGTCTGGAAGCTGGGATTCGCCTACCGTGACGGCCGATCGCCGGCGGGTCGTCGAGCAGTTCAAACACCAGCTTCGCGCGGCGGGCGAACACCAACTCGTGAAAGCGATCGAAGAGCAATTGGCGCGGGCCGAAACCCCATCGGCGCCCACGGAGTCGAAAATGGCCGACGCCAACGATGCGCAGGAAGCCGGCGACGATGCGCGGTGCCCCGGCGACGATGGGCTCTGCCGTGTCTCCGACGTGAACGACGCGCCCTTGACGCGTTATCCCTATCCCTCGACCGACGGGAACCTCGTCGACGAAACGGTCATGACGTTGCCTCCCATCGACGACGTGGCGCCGGCTCCAGCACGCAAACCCCAGCCGACCGCACACGGATCCATCGACCTGGTCCAGGAAACCCGCACCGAAGGCGCGGTGCCGACGATTTGCGATTTATCCACGCCTGTGGTCTTCCAGCCGGACATTACGGCGACCGGCGAGCCTGAATCACCGAAAACCGCCGGGCCTGCCACTCCACCGGCCGCCCCGCCGAACGAGCCCGACCAGCCAAGCGGGCCAACCACCCCTGATCCTCCAGCGGAAACCCAAGACAAGTCGGCGACGCTTGACATCCGCCTGCCGGCGGCTGACGACGCCGCGCCGACCGACGCGACAACGCGAACGGGGGGCGTAAGCCCGCCGGTGACACAGCCGGCGGCTGACGACGCCGCGCCGACCGATGCGACGGCGGATCTGGCCAAGGCTTCCGAGGCTGCCACGGTTCGCCCGGCGCGGCCGTCCGCGGCGCGCTGGCGGGTACGCGGCGCCGCCGAAGTCAATTCCGCACCGGCGCCGCGCTGGGCGCCGAAGACCGAGCCGGACGCGAGCACGCTTGTCGAGCCGACCCTCGGGGATGACGACGAATCGACGGAGCCGGACGCGCCGGAGGAGCGGCAAAACCTGTTCTCACGGATGTCGAAGGGAATTAGGAACCGATTCAACCGCATGTTGCCTCCGCGTCGTCCCGAGTCCATCGCGCCCGACGAAGCCGACCTGAGCGAACCTGACCTGGGTGAACCCGACCTGGGTGAACCTGACCTGGGCGGATCTGCCGACGACAAGCCCACGGTCACCGACGCGTCCGCCACGCGCTCCGAAACCAGGAAACCGTGGTTCAAGATCTTCCGCCGTTGATGCGCGTTGCGCAGCGGGTTAGCTCGGAAGAGGATTGTTGTTGAAAAGGAATCCCATCAGGTCGCGCGTGCCGAGCGTTTGCGGGCTGACGAGCAGTTCGCCGGCATCATAACCGGCGGCTTGTCCTTGCTGCGTCGCAAACGCGCGAATCCGCTCAAACAGGGGCGATTGTCGGTGGGCGAACTGGGTCTGGTAGCAACCGACCGCGGCGAGCTTGGCGTCGAGCGTATCGGCGATGTCAACCACCAGGTGCCCGCCGCCTTCGGGCAGCCCCAGCGAGCGGAAGGCCAAGGTGTAGTAAAGGTGGGCCGCGATCGCGTGGGTCGGCAGGCCGTCGAAATGCTCGTCCCATTTCGTGAGCCGCGAATAGAACACGGCCGCGTCGGTGATCTGCATCGCCTGCCAATGGTCCGGCGAGGCGAGGGGAGTCTTCTCGCCGAACCCCAGAACCAACCGCGGCCGGTAGCGGCGGAACTCCTTGGCCAGCGCCACGCGCGCCTCGAACGTATCGAACAGCCGCCGGTTGGGCAGGTCAAGCTGCACGCGCGTCGTCACGCCCAGCGCCTCCGCCGCCTGCCTCGCCTCGGCCAGGCGTACCTCCGGTCCCGGCGAACGGGGCGTCGGCTCGCCGTCGGTCAAGTCGACGATCCCCACGCGGTAGCCTTGCCTCGCCAGCTTCGCCAGTGTCCCGCCGCAGGCGATCTCGACGTCGTCGGGATGCGCGCCCACCGCGATCACATCGAGTTGAGTCATGGGATCCATGGGAATGGATGGAGAAAGGAGAAAGGAGAAAGGAGAAAGGAGAAAGTTAAAATGATCCGGGTTTGAGAATCGCCAACAAGAACGTCGGATTGAGCGCGTCGAAGCGGACTCGTTCGAGTTGATACGTTCCCCGCGCGACGTTGATCAACCAGACCTTGACGTCGGGCACATGGCGGTGGAGGGTGGCGTGCAGTTCGGCCAGGTTCTCGATGCTGCCGACATTCGCCACGAGCCGGCCGTGCGGCCTCAAGCGGTCGTAGGCCAGTTCCGCCAGCCGACTGACCTCGCGTCCACTGCCGCCGAGGAAGATGCTGTCGGGGTTGGGCAAGCCGCTCCAGGCCTCGGGCGCGCGACCGAGCACGGGCACCAGGTTCGCCACGGCGAATTTCGCCGCGTTGGCCTTGATCAAGTTGTGGTCTTCGGCGTCCATCTCGATCGCGTAGGTCGTGCCGGCCGCGGCGAGCTGCGCCGCCTCGATGGCCAGCGAGCCGCTTCCGGCGCCGATGTCCCAGACGGTGCTGGTTGGTCCCAGGTCCATTTCGGCCAGCGCCAGCGAGCGGACCTCGGCCGGCGTGAGCAGCCCCTTTTTGGGTTTCGACTGCAAGAAGGCGTCGTCCGGGTTGCCGAAGGCGCGGTGTCCGATCCGTTCGCTCGGCCGGTCGGGCAAGCCCGGCTTGCGCACCAGGATCATGACGTTGAGGGGTGAGAATTCCTGCTCGGCCAGTTCCGCCAGTTCGCCCTGCGTCACGCGCTCGTCGGGCGCGCCGAGGTTCTCGCAGACATAGGCCGAGAAGTAGTCGATCCGCCGCTGCAACAGCGCCTGGGCCACCGCCGCGGGCGGGCATGATTCGCTCGTGAACAGCCCCACTTTTTCCGCGGTGCGGATTTTCTCGATCACATGGTCGAGCGAGTGGCTCGCCAGGTTCGTCAGGTAGGCTTCTTCCCAGCTTTCTTTCACGCGCGCGAAGGCAAGCTGCATGCTGCTCACATGCGGCACGACCTCGAACCGCTCCTTGCCCAGCTTGTCGCAAAGGTAGCGTGCCATGCCATAGAACAGCGGGTCGCCCGAGACCAGCACCGCCGCGCGGCGCCCCTGGCAGGCCGCCAGCCGCTCGACGGCTTGGTCGAGGTTGCCCCCCACGACCAGTCGCTCGGCCTTCGATACGGGCACGCGGGCCAACGTGTAATCGGCGCCGACAAGCAGGTCCGCCTGTTCGATCAGTTGCCGCGCGGCGCTGGTCGTGCCTTCCAGCCCGTCATCGCCGATTCCGATGATGTGAATCTTTTCCGTCGTCGACAAGGCAAGCTCGCTTTCCGCTGAGACACGGCCACCGGATGGCCGGAAAACGTGGATTCTATCGGCTAGCGTGCCGGGCGTCCAACGGGAGGTGCCGGCTCGCGTCGACTTGGGCTATACTCTATCGCATGCTCCGCCAATCTCCTTGGACTCGCTTGTTGCTTGTCAGCGTGGTGTTGCCCGCGACGATCGTCGCGGCCGACTCCTTGGCGTTGTCCCATGCCCAATCGCAATCCTGGTCCACCGAGGCCACGCTCGTCGTCTTTGGGCTGTTCCTGGCGCAGGTAGCCTTGATGGGTCATTTCGCTGGTCGATACCTGCCGAACTCCACTGCAGTTTTCCATCGGCCACATGCTGATCTGGACGGCCGCCGCCACCATGATCGTCGTGGCCGCCAAACAAGTGGTCTCATCGTCGGCGCGCGGCCACGATTGGCACGGATGGGTTCTCAGTGCCATTGATGGAATGGTCCTGGCGTTGGCTGATAGGGCTGATACACGCGGTGAAATCTTCCAAGGAGTTGACGATGAAGACGAAAACATGGGCGACCGGGATTGGGCTTGTCCTGCTGCTGGGCGCTGGGCCCAAGGAGCGGCCCGTCGCCCGCGCAGCGCCTGACGACGCCCCAGGCGAGGCCGTCGGCGCCGAGGCGGTCGAGGCGCGGGAAACGATGCTCAGGGCCGCGCGCAGGACCAACAACACCACCGAGGCGGCGTATGATGCCGGGAACCGTCCGTTTTCCGACCTTTACGCATGGTCGCGCCGTTGGCTGGAGGCCGAGCGCGCCGGGGCGGAGGACAACGACGGCGAATTGGCCGCCCTGAAAGACCACTCGGCGCGGATGACGCAGTTATACCGCAAGGTCAAGGCATTGCACGTCCACGGCGTCCGGGGGGGCGAAGCAGAGAGGTTCCATGCCGCGCAGTTCCAGGTGGCCGAAGCCGAGCTTTGGCTGGTCGCCGCCGGTGGCACGGACGACGATGCGCCAGGCGTGGACGCCGGCGCCGCGGCGACCAAGGCGCGGCAAGCGATGCTCAAGGCCGCCAAAAAGACCTACGCAGCCACGCAAGTTTCGTACCAGGCCGGCAAGGCGCCGTTCTCGGAGACTTACGCCTGGTCGCGCCGTTGGCTGGAAGCCGAGCGCGCTCTCGCGAAGGATAAGAACGGCGAGCTTGCCGCCCTGAAAGACCACTGGAAGCGGATGAGGCCATCGTACCTCAAGATCAAGGCGTTGTATCTCGGCGGTATCAAGGGGGGTGAGGCGGAGACGTTCGGCGCCGCCGAATTCTACCTGGCCGAAGCCGAGCTTTGGCTGATCGAGGCCGGAGGCACCGTTCCCGACGATCTGGAGTAACGCCATGCATGCCGCCAACGCGCCTCGCCGCCGCCCTTTCCAATTCAGCCTCAAGTGGCTCTTGATTTGGGTGGCGATCGTCAGCGTGCCGTTGGCGTGGTTCGGCATGAAGCTGCACCAGAAGCGCATCGAGCGCGCGGCGGTCGCGGAACTGAAAAAGGCGGAGGTCAATGTTCGTTATCATAACTCATCTCCACGGGCTAACCTCGCTGCGAATGTTGGACCTGGAAGGCACCAAGGTCACCGACGCCGGCGTGGCCGAACTCGAAAAGGCCCTGCCCAACTGCGAAATCATTCAATTCGATTACCGTTGATCGCGCTGTTGTCGATCGTCGCTTTGCCCCCGCTCAACCTGTGTAAAGCGAGCCGTCGGCCCGCCTCACCACGCCGTTGCTGGCTCCCGACTACGTGGAGGTGTTGAGCCTCTGGCGCTTCCGAAAAAGTCGCGACGATTTGACGTGTCGCTCCCCGCTAGACCAGCCGCGCAGCGGCGACAGAGTATAGCCTGGGGCGTAAGCCCTCGTTGTTCTACACATCTTGTAAAGAGGCCAGGGGCTTGCCCCCTGGCCTCTTACGAAGAGACCGGGATTTCCCAACGCCCCCATTTCACCACCCGCAATCAAAAGATGTGTAGAACAACGAGGGCGTAAGCCCCAGGGATCCGCCTTGCTGAGGCTGGATCGCGCTGAAGTCGCCGCAGTGATTTGCCGGGTGCTGATAGAAGGAGGGTAATTCAGCGTCCGGAGCGTCCGCACACCAGTGGGGGGTGGCTATTAGTCTTTCGCAAACTGTTTCAGTTATTCGACTTGCGCAGTGCATGCACGCATGCGCCAATGACCTGGGCCCAAGGGCAGCGTCCGCACACCAATGGGGGGTACTCGGTTGCGCGTCGCAAGTAGCGGCTGCTGTTAGCCTTATGGCACGAGCTCCGGATCGCGGCGACATCACTTCGCACGGCGGCAGCGTCCGCACACCTGTGGGGGGTAACGCACCGCTGCACGCTCAAGGTGCTTTGACTGCGATCGCGCCGCCGGGCGTGCCCAGACATGACGAACCGAACGGGGGCTTCAGCCAGACGATTCGATCAAACGCCTGGCCAAGTCCACATGCCCAGACATGACGAACCGAACGGGGGCTTCAGCCCGTGTCCCCTACGCGACACTGCCTAAAAACTGGGCACAACCAACCGCCCTCGGCCGCGGCTGAAGTGGCTGGCAAATCGACCGAAATCCTTGACCCGAAAAACTGTTTTCTATGGATTTTCATGGGCCTTTTTCGCTGGGCGATTACTGGTCTACTGCGTCTTGGTTCATCGCTTTGGCAGCGGGCTGCCTACGGTTTGCGCGGCTCTGCCCAAAAAATAGGCACGACCTCCGCGTGCCAATCCGGCATTATTTCGACAGGTGGGTGGCCCCACCTGCGATGCCTGGCGCGCGCGGACTGACGACCGCCGCCAGCCAGAACGGCCCATTCGGTTCGCATTTTTCGGCGAAATCGCTGCATTGGCCGCCGATGGGCCCGACTGCGGGCCGATCACGGTTGCGGAGATCGGAGGGTCGTGATGGTTTTGTCGGCGCCGCTGGTGGCCATGCCGACCTGCGGCGCACCCGTGACGTGAAGCGGTAAAGAGTGCCATCGATACCACCGACAAATGACAAATGACCACGAACCCAACTGTATTCTACCTCTGTACGTTCGTGCGGGCAAGAGGCGGTCGGCGAGGCGCGGCGATGCGTTTCCATGTCGTAAAGCCCTGAAGGGTCGGTCGACGAGCCCGGAGGGGGGTCGATGCGCCGATGGACGTCTTGGAACCGTCTTTTGGAATTCCGAGCGAATCGCGTTCCTCGCTCGCGCCGATTTATTTCCAAATTTATCTTCCGCAGCCCATTGCAACCGCCAAAATCTCCGATACAATGCGGACATCCTTTCAAGCTTTCTGTATGCGTCGGGTTGTTCAAATCGGTTGAGGGCGTTGCGATGCTGAATTCAACGCGTCGTGGTTGGCGAGGTCGAACAAACCCCAATCTCCGCCTCGGTATCCGCGCAGCGCGTCCTCGCGTCCTCGCGTCCTCGCGTCCTCGCGTCTAATTGTAGACCGGTTCGCCTGTCTCCGCCAGCACCTCGTTCACCCGGCGCCGGTCGCGCATCGTTTCCGCGATCATGGCCCTGGTCTTCGGCGCGCTCTCCGTATTGCGCCGGCTTTTCGCCACATCCCGCCGATTCGGCAACGAGGTTGCCCGAGGGGGCGGCCGGCATTTTGGGAGAATGAAATATGACGCTGATCCTGCGAGAATCGCGCGCCTTGGACGCGGCCGAAAGGCGGCCGCCCTACGCTGCGCCGTTGGACGACACTCCGCCAACCGGGGCGCCAGGGTCCGAGAAGGCCGCCGAACCTCCGCTGCCGCGGGTGGCCAATCCGCGCCGCCGCACCATTTTGTCCCAACTCCTCGCGCTGGGTGGCGGGCCCAACGGCAGGGCCATCGACCCCAACGGGCTTTGCCTCGACTTGCCCGGTGAATACGATCGGATCACAATCGACGACGAATTCGCGCTGGCCTGCCCCAAAGTCGCCAAGGAAGAGTCGCTGGCGTTGGAACGCAACCTCGTCAAGAGCAAGCGTTGCAAAGTCGCGCTCGTCCTTTGGCGATTCAACGGCCTTTACATCCTGATCGAGGGACATCACCGGCTTTTTTACTGCCTCAAGCACCAGCTTTCCTTCCGGGTGGAGTTTCTCGACTTGCCTGGCAGGGAGGCGGCGCTGCAATATATCCGCGACGAGCAGATCGGCCGGCGCAACCTTTCCGACGAAGGCGCCGCTTGCGGGCGCGGCGATCGCTACAACAGCGAAAAGCAGGCGCACGGCGGGCGAAACTGCAAAGCGAGTGCGCAAGTTGCGCACTTGAAGACCGACGAGTGGCTGGCGGCGGAATATGGCGTTTCGGCCGGTACGATCCGACGCGACGGCAAGCTGGCC
>DATKSN010000104.1:0-32297 GCA_035531595.1 Pirellulales bacterium
CAACAACGGCACGCTGCAGGTCACCGGCGGCGGCAACCTGACCGTGACGGGCGGCGGCTCAAGCGGCACGTTCGCCGGTTTCGGCAACTTCAGCCTGAGCGGCGGCGGCACGCTCGGAATCAACACCGGCACCAGCAATTCGTGGGAAAACACCGGCAGCATCACCGTCACCAATTCGACGGTCGATTTGGGCGGCACGTTCACGCAGGCGAACCTGACCGCCGGTTCGGGCACGTTCAGCCACGCGGGCAGCACCGTCAACATCGACGGCACGCTCAGCGGCGGCTTGACGCTCGACGCCAGCACCGGCAGTTGGAACTTGGCCGGCTCTAGCACGCTCTCGGGCGGCACGTTCAGCGCCAGCGGCGGCGCCACGCTCGTCGCTATGTTTTTCAGCAGTCTGAGCGGCGTCACGCTCGACAGCCCGATCGACATGACCACCGACAATCCCCAGTTGTTCGTCTACGGCGACCTGACGCTGAACAACATCACGCTCGACGTAGCGGGCGGACAGCTTGACTTCGGCGGCAACGGAACACAAAACATCGCGGGTACGGGCTCGATCGTATTCGGCAATATCTACGGTGCGATTTTCACCAACAACGGCGAGACGGTCAAGTTGGGCGCCGGCGTGCTGGTCGACGGCCCCACCGGCACTATCGGCGGCAATGGCGCCTTCGTCAACGACGGGACGATCAACGCCAACGGTTCCGGTGGCACAATCACGATCGGCGGGCCGACCTTTACGAACAACGGCACCGTCGAGGGCACCAGCGGCGGCACCCTTTCAGTCAATCCGACCACGCTCACCAACTTCAGCGGTGGCACGCTGAGCGGCGGCACCTGGCGGGCCAGCGGTGGCGGCATCATGCGATTCAATGGCGACGACATCACCACCAACGCCGCGACGATCGTGCTCGACGGCGCAAGCTCGCACTTCTACGACGCCACGACCGGCACGACGGACGCCCTGGCAGGCCTGGCGACCAACGCCGCCGCGGGCAGCCTTGCGATCCAGAACGGCTACAACTTCGCCGCCCCAGGCATTGTCTTCACCAACCACGGCGCCGTCGCCATCGGCGCCGGCGGCACGTTCACGTTTCCCGCCGGCGGCTCCTACAATCAATACGGCACCGGCGCCGCCACGGTCCTCAACGGCGGCACGATCGACATTCCACCGCAGGGGGTCGTGATCCAAGCAGGCACCACCCTCTCCGGCTCGGGCACGATCGACGCCAACGTCACGATGTCGGGCACCCTCGAACCGGGCGGGGCCGGCACCGCCGGGACAGTGACGATCAACGGCAACTACACCCAGACGTCGACGGGCACCCTGGCGATCGACGTCGGCGGCACCACCGCCGGAACCCAGTACAGCCAGTTGAATGTCAGCGGCACGGCCACGCTGGCCGGCACGCTGGCCGTCAACGCCATCAACGGCTTCACCGCCGCGGGCGGCCAGAGCTTCCGCATCGTCACCTCCGCCGCCGACGGCGGCACGTTCAGCGCGGTCAGCGCCGGGACAGACGCACCGGCGGTTCCGGCGTACCTGTCGCGCGAAGTCGTGCTCGCAACCACGCCCGCCATCGTCGTCACCACCACGGCCGACGGCCCGTTGGCCACCACGCCCAGCGCCACGCTCACCGGGCTGAGCGTCCCCTATACGCTGGCCTTCGACGCACATGGAAACCTCTTCGTCGCCAATACCGGGGCCAACACGGTGAGCGAGTTCGCTCCCGGCGCCACCACGGCCAGCGCTACGCTGACCGGGCTGAGCGACCCCCGGGCGCTGGCCTTCGACTCCAGCGGCGACCTCTACGTCGCCAACTACGTCAGCAACGGCACGGTGAGCGAGTTCGCTCCCGGCGCCACCACGCCCAGCGCCACCCTCACCGGGCTGAGCTACCCCGAGGCGCTGGCCTTCGATTCCAGCGGCAATCTCTACGTCGCCAACAACATCGGCAGCACGGTGAGCAAGTTCGCCCCAGGCGCCACCACGGCCAGCGCCACCCTTACCGGGCTCGATCGGCCCAGTGCGCTGGCCTTCGACTCCAGCGGCAACCTCTTCGTCGCCAACGAGGCGGCCGGCACGGTGAGCGAGTTCGCTCCCGGAGCCACCACGGCAAGCGCTACGCTTAGCGGGCTGAGCGGCCCCCAGGCGCTGGCCTTCGACTCCAGCGGCGACCTCTTCGTCGCCAACGCCGGCGGCAACACGGTGAGCGAGTTCACCCCCGGCGCCGCCACCGCCAGCGCTACCCTGACCGGGCTGAATCAACCCCAGGCGCTGGCCTTCGACCCTAGCGGCAATCTGTACGTCGCCAACGACGTCATCAGCAACGGCACGGTGAGCGAGTTCGCTCCCGGCGCCACCACGGCCGGCGCCACCCTGACCGGGCTGAGCCAGCCCGCCGGGCTGGCCTTCGACGCCGGCGGCAATCTCTACGTCGCCAATAGCGGCGCCAACACGGTGAGCGAGTTCGCCGCGACGCACGGCGTCACCTTGCGTCAGGCGATCCTTGAGGCCGACGCCGGTAGCGCGTCGATCACGCCGATCTATTTCGACATCCCGGGTTCCGGCGTACAGTCGATCCAGCCGCTGAGCGCCTTGCCGGCAATCACCAAGCCGGTGGTGATCGACGCCACGACGCAGGGCGGCTACGCCGGCACGCCGATCGTCCAGTTGAGCGGGATCAACGCGGGCGGCAATGCCAACGGCCTGACCGTCGGCGCCGGCGGCGGCGGCAGCACCATACGGGGCTTGGTGATCAACGCCTTCAGCGGCAACGGAATCGAACTCGACGCGGGCGGCAACACGGTGGCGGGCAACTTCATCGGCACCAACGCCACAGGCACGGCGCCGCTGGCCCGCAATGCCTACCAGTTCAACGGCGGCAACGTCGCGGCGAACATCCCGCAACTTAACACGACGACCGGCGCCCAGAACACCGTCTCGTTCTGGATGAAGTGGGACGGCACGAACACCCAAATGCCGATCGCCTTCGGCTTCAATGGCAATACGTACGACCTGGAACTTGACAACGGCTATCTCGCGTTCAACACCGGAAATAACGACCTCTACGGCGTCAGCTCGGCCGCTCTGGCCAACCAATGGCACCTGATCACCGCCATTTTCACCAACGGCAACGTATCGCAGAACCAGTTGTGGATCGACGGCGTGCAGCAGACCCTGTCGCAGGTACTGGGCACACCCTCGGCGAACAGCGTGACGAACCTGGCCGACGTCGGCGGCACTGCCGGTTATTACTTCAGCGGCGAGTTGAACCAGTTCGCTTTCTTCAACCAGGCGCTGACGGCCACGCAGATCCAGGCCCAGTACGCCGCGCGCGCCAACGGCACGTACAACGCGACCGTCATCGGGCAAGGCCCCGTCGCCTACTACCCGATGAACGAGACCAGCGGCACGGTGGCCGTCGATTCGTCGGGTTACGGAAACAACGGCGCGATCAGTGCCAGCGGGGTCACGCTCGGCGCCGCCGGCCAGTTCGTGCAGAACGCGAATGGAATCCTCATCACCAGCGCCAACAACACCATCGGCGGCACGACGGCCGCCGCCCGCAACGTCATCTCCGGCAATGTCGGCGATGGAGTCCAGATCACCGGCCTCGGCGCCACCGGCAACGTCGTCGAAGGCGACTACATCGGTATCGACGCCGCAGGCACGGCCGCGCTGTTCAACAACGCCAGCGGCGTGGAGATCGTCAATTCGCCGAGCAACACCGTCGGCGGGGCCACGGCCGGCGCGCGAAACGTCATCTCCGGCAACAGCGCCGACGGCGTGAACATCAACGGATCCGCCTCCACCGGAAACGCGGTCGAGGGCAATTACATCGGCACCGACGCCACGGGTAGCGTCGCCCTGGCGAACGGAACCGGCGGCGGCATCTCCGACGCGGGCGGAGCGACCACGATCGGCGCCGTGGGCGCGGGCAACGTGATTTCGGGCAATACGGGAGGCGGCATCAGCGTTTTCGCCTCCGGCGACACGATCGTCGCCAACTACATCGGCACCAACGCCACCGGGACCGCCGCGATCGCCAACGGCTACGGCGGCATCACCGACACCGCCGGAGCGACCACGATCGGCGCCGTGGGCGCCGGCAACGTGATTTCCGGTAATACCCAAAGCGGCATCGCCATCGCGAGCGGCGCCACCGGCGACACGATCGTGGCCAACCTCATCGGCACCAACGCCGCCGGCACCGCCGCGGTCGCCAACGGCGGCGCCGGCATCGTCGACGCGGGCGGACGGACCACGATCGGCGCCCTGGGGGCCGGCAACGTGATCTCCGGTAACGCGGCCACCGGCATCCAGATTACCGCCGCCGGCGACACGATCGTGGCCAACTTCATCGGCACCAACGCCGCCGGCACCGCCGCGGTCGCCAACGGCGGCAGCGGCGGCATCGCCGACGGCGGCGGGAAAACGACGATCGGCGCCGTGGGGGCCGGCAACGTGATTTCCGGCAATACCGCCAACGGCATCGACGTTGAAGCCTCCGGCGACACGATTGTCGCCAACCTCATCGGCACCGACGTCACCGGCACGCTCGCGCTGGGCAACGCCGACGATGGCGTGCTGATCGCCGCAGGCGCGGCCAGCAACACCATCGGCGGCGCCGCCGTCGGCGCCGGCAACGTCATCGCAGCCAACGGGGGAAGCGGCGTCGAGATCACCGGCGCCGGTAGCAACGGCAACGTCGTCGACGGCAACTTCATCGGCACCGACGCCGCCGGCACGGCCTCGACCGACGCCAATGGCCACGCGCTGGGCAATACGGGCGATGGCGTTTTCGTCAACAACGGCGCCCAGAGCAACATCATCGGCGGCGCGACCTCGACCGCCCCCGGCGTCATCGCCCCCGGTGTGGGCAGCGTGCCGGGATTGTCCACCGCGTATGCCGGCAACCTGATCGCCGGCAATCTTGGCAATGGGGTGAATATCGACCCCGGCGTTATTGTGCCGCCGACGAGCCTGAACGTCGTGGAAGGCAACTTCATCGGCACCGACGTCACGGGCGTCGGCGCGCTGGCCAATGGGTTGTCCGGTGTTCAAATCGCCAACGCGTCGAGCAACACCATCGGCGGCACGGCGCACGGGTCGGGCAACCTGATCAGCGGCAACGCGCAATTCGGCGTATACATCACCGGTTCCAGCGCCACCGGCAACACGGTCGAAGGCGATTACATCGGCACCAACGCCGCAGGCACCAGCACGCTGGGCACGCAAAGCGACGGCGTCCAGATCAACGGTTCCAGCGGCGACACGATCGGCGGTACGAGCGCCGGATCGGGCAACCTCATCTCGGGGAACGTCAACTACGGCCTGATCCTCGTCGCGGCGGGCGCGACCGGCAACCTGGTCGAGGGCAACGACATCGGCACCGACGCCAGCGGCACACTTGCCGTGCCTAACTACGACGGCATTTACGTCGAGGGTGCGGCCGGCAACACCGTCGGCGGCACGGCCGCGGGCGCGGGCAACGTCATCTCCGGCAACACCAGCGACGGCGTGTTCGTTGATGCCGCAAGTAGCGCCAACACGTTCGCCGGCAACTTCATCGGAACCAACGCCGCCGGCGCCGGCGCGGACGCCAACGGCGCCAACGGCGTCGAGATCGACGGGCCAAACAACACGATCGGCGGCACGGCGGCCGGCGCCGGCAACGTGATCGCCTACAACCTAGCCGATGGCGTTTCCATGAGCGGCGCATCCACCACCAACAACGCCGTCCGCGGCAACAACATCTACAGCAACGGCGCGCTGGGCATTGATCTGACCAGCGGGGCGACGACGTTCACGCCGATCGTTTATCCGGTCATCCAGTCGATCGTCACGCGTAGCAGCGGCACCACGATCGCGGGGTCGTTCACCAGCACCCCCAATACGACCTACGCACTCGACTTTTTCGCCAATCCTTCCGGCGGGACCGGGGCGCCGCAAGGGCAGTCGTTCCTGGGCACGGTCACGGTGGCCACGGATTCGACCGGCGTGGCGAGCTTCAGCGCGACCTTGCCCGGTGGCAGCGTGGCCAGCGACGTGTTCGACTCGACCGTGACGGTGGCCGGCTACAACACCAGCGAGTTTTCGCCGCAGTTGACGGGCTTCACGCCCAGCACCGATATTCCTCCCGTGGTGAGCATCACGGGCACGACCACGGGCCCGGCCAGCCTGCCGGCGGCCTTCAGCAGCACCGTTACGGACGCCAGCCCGTCGGCGAGTAGTTACACCTACGCCTGGAGCGTGACCGAAACGGGCAATCCCTCGTTCGCGTTGCCCGCCGGGATTGTCACCAGCCAGCCGACGTTCCAGTTCACGCCCAGCCAAACGGGCACCTACCAGGTGAGCCTGACCGTCACCGATAGCCAGGGGGGCGCGGGCACGGCGACGTCCACGCTCACCGTCGACGCACTGGCGCCGGCCGTGGTGATCAGCGGGCCGCTGACCGGCGGCGCGAACGCGCCGGTGACGTTCAACAGCACGGTGACCACGCTCCCCGGCGGCGCCGTGGCGAGCTACGCCTGGACCGCCACCGACTCCAGCGGCATCGTGCGGGCGACCGGCGCGGCCGCCAGCTTCACGTTTACGCCCGTCGGCGGCGGCTTCTACACCATCGCACTGGCCGTGACCGACGCCGACGGCGGACTGGGAAGGTCCGGCACGTTCCTGTCGGTGAGCGGCGCCGCTCCCACCGCGGCGATCCTCGCCGCCCCGGCCCAGAGCGCCGAGGGCGCGCCGATCACGCTCAGCGCCGCGCCGCCCGACGCGAACCTGTCCGGCGCGCTCAGCTATGCCTGGAACGTATACAAAGATGCGAGCACGACGGCCTACGCCAGCGGCAACCAGGCGGCCTTCACGTTCACGCCGAACGACGAGGGAAGTTACCAGGTGACGCTCGCCGTCAGCTCGCTGGGACACACCGGCATCGCCACGCCGATGACGGTTCTCGTGGGCGACGCGACGCCCACGGCCAGCATCGCCAACGCGCCGGCCAGCGCGCCGGCGGGCGCGCAGGTCACGCTCAGCGGTTCCGGGGGTACGCCCGGCACGTTGGATCAATTCAGCGACGGCAACGTCACGCTCGCCTGGAGCGTCATGAACAGCAACGGCGTCGTCGAGGCGCAGGGCACGGGGGCCAGTATCCTCTTCACGCCGGGCGTGGCCGGCCTCGACGTCGTCACCCTGACCGCCACTTCCGACGGCGGACACGTCGGGACGACGAGCGCCATGGTTGAGATCACCCAGGCGTTGAACCCGCTGGTGTTGACGCAGCAGGGAACGGCCTCCGAGGGGGGCACGGCGTCGTTTTCGGCCGGCATCGCCAGCCCGCCCAGCGGCGTGACGTTTACTTTCGCCTGGAGCGTGACGGGCGAAACCACGCCCTACGCGAATTCCGGCGCCGGCACGCCCGCCGGCACCGTCGGCTCGAATTTCACGTTCGTACCGCCCGCGCCGGGGACGTACCAGGTGAGCGTGACCGCCACGGGAAGCGACGGCACCAAGCCCAGCGCCAGCCAGGTGGTCAACGTGGTCAATGTGCCGCCGGCGGTGACGATCACGGGTACGCCGGCGGCCGGCACGCCCGAGGGAACGCCGCTGAATCTGACCGCGCTGGCCAGCGACCCCGGCGGCGCCGCCGATCACCTGCTTTACGCCTGGACCGTGAGCGGACCCGACGGCTTCACCCTGACGGGCGGCAGCCCGACGATCAGCTTCACCCCCGTCGAGTGGGGCGGCTACTCGGCCTCGGTGGCCGTCACCGATTCCAGCCGCGCGACCACCAGCGCGAGCACCTCCTTCACGATCGCCCACG
Source organism: Pirellulales bacterium (assembly GCA_035531595.1). Lineage (GTDB taxonomy): Bacteria > Planctomycetota > Planctomycetia > Pirellulales > JAICIG01 > DATKSN01. The sequence continues at coordinate 7,833 of DATKSN010000104.1, forward strand.
TCACGCCGACGCCGGTCATTCAGAACGCGGCGCCGATCGTCGTCGATGCGTCCGGCAATTCCACCATCAGCCTGTCGGCCGTCGCGACCGACCCGGGCGGCGACGAGATCGCGAACAACACCTTCACGTACGCCTGGACCGCACTCAATCCCAGCGGAACGACCATCGCCTCGCAGACTTCGGCCAGCGCGAACTTCTCGCTCACGGAGAACTCCGCCGGCGGAACCTACACGGTTAAACTGACCGTCACCGACGACGACGGCGGCAGCGGCGCCACGACGGCCGTCGTGCTGATCGCCCAACCGAATACGATCTTGGACTTGACCAGCGCCGGAACCACGCCCAACGTGCCGGCGGGCGCCACGCAGGTGGTCGCCTTGGCGTTGGCCAACGCCAAAATCGACGCCAGCGCCCTGCCGGCCACCGTGGCCGTCGACGAGGCCGCCGTGGGGGGCGGCAACAGCACGTTGGGCAGTAGCGGCAGCAGCGGCACACTCTCGGGCGGCGGCGGCAACGACACGCTCATGGGCGGCAACGACACGCTCATCGGCGGTCCCGGCGCGAACGTCTTGCAAGGCGACTCGAGCTTCAATCTGCTGATGGGCGGCAGCGGTCCCAACACGATGTACGCCTCGGCCAACGACACGCTGATGGGCGGCAGCGGCTCGAACTCGAACCTGTTCCAGATCGCCCCCGCGCCCGGCGAGGTCGCCGTCGCGGGGGCCACGGCCAACACGCTCAGCTTCTCGCAATCGACCAGCGGAGTCACGTTCAACCTGGCCGACAACACGGGCGCCGCGCAGATGCTCGGCGCCGGCGGCGGCACGCTGGCCCTCAGCGGGGCCGTTCAGACGCTGCTCGGCAGCGCGGGGGCCGACCAGCTCTTCGCCGCCCCCAACAGCACGGTTTACGGCGGCGGCGGCAACGACACGCTCATGGCCAACGGCGGCTCGAACATCGGCCTGGTGGCCGGCGCCGGCAACGTGCTCTTGCAGGCCAACAACGCCAACAACGTCGCATTGATCGGCGGCAGCGGCAGCGACTCGCTGTTCAGCTCCGGCGGCACCAGCACCACCATGACCGGCGGCAGCGGAAACGACACGCTCACCAGCAGCGGCGGCACCGGCGCCTCGATGACCGGCGGCACCGGCAACGACTCGCTGTTCAGCTCCGGCGGCACCAGCACCACCATGACCGGCGGCGGCGGAAACGACACCCTCGCCAGCAGCGGCGGCACGAGCACCACGATGACCGGCGGCACCGGCAACGACTCGCTGTTCACCTCCGGCGGCACCAGCACCACCATGGTCGGCGGCGGCGGAAACGACACGCTCGGCAGTAGCGGCGGCACCAGCACCTCGATGACCGGCGGCACCGGCAACGACTCGCTGTTCAGCTCCGGCGGCACCAGCACCACCATGGTCGGCGGCGGCGGAAACGACACCCTCACCAGTAGCGGCGGCAGCGGCGGCACGATGGTCGGCGGTACCGGCAATGACTCGCTGTTCACCTCCAGCGGCACCAGCACCACCATGACCGGCGGCAGCGGAAACGACACCCTCACCAGCAACTCCAGCACCAGCACCTCGATGATCGGCGGCACCGGCAACGACTCGCTGTTCACCTCCGGCGGCGGCAGCACCACGATGATCGGCGGCAGCGGAAACGACACGCTCAGCAGCACCTCCAGCACCAGCACCACGATGGTCGGCGGCACGGGCAACGACTCGCTGTTCACGTCCGGCGGCACCAGCACTACCATGTACGGGGGCAGCGGAAACGACACCCTCACCAGCAGCAGTGGCACCAGTGCCTTGATGATCGGCGGCACCGGCAACGACTCGCTGTTCACCTCCAGCGGCACCAGCACCACCATGGTCGGCGGCAGCGGAAACGACACCCTCAGCAGTACCTCCAGTACCAGCACCACGATGGTCGGCGGCACCGGCAACGACTCGCTGTTCACCTCCAGCGGCAGTAGCACCACCATGGTCGGCGGTGGCGGAAACGATACCCTCACCAGCAGTTCCAGCACCAGCACCTCGATGATCGGCGGCACCGGCAACGACTCGCTCTTCACCTCCAGCGGCACCAGCACCACCATGGTCGGCGGCAGCGGAAACGACACCCTCGCCAGCAGCGGCAGTACGAGCACCACCATGGTGGGCGGCACCGGCAACGACTCGCTCTTCACCTCCAGCGGCAGCAGCACCACCATGGTCGGCGGCAGCGGAAACGACACCCTCACCAGCAGCGGCAGCACCAGCACCTCGATGGTGGGCGGCACCGGCAACGACTCACTGTTCACCTCCGGCGGCACCAGCACCACGATGGTCGGCGGCAGCGGAAACGACACGCTCACCAGCACCTCCAGCACCAGCACCTCGATGGTCGGCGGCACCGGCAACGACTCGCTGTTCACCTCCGGCGGCAGCAGCACCACCATGGTCGGCGGTGGCGGAAACGACACGCTCACCAGCACTTCCAGCACCAGCACCACCATGACCGGTGGCACGGGGAACGACTCGCTGTTCACCTCCAACGACAACGGCACCACGGTGTACGGCGGTGCCGGCAACGACACGCTCCTGGCGGCCGGCGGCACGAACATCGCCCTGTACGGCCTCGAAGGCGACAACACCTACCAGGTCACCGGCAGCGCCGCCGACCCCGTCAGCGTGTCGCTGAACGACCTGAACGCCTTCGGCCAATCGCAGGCCGTCGCCGACGGACCCACGCCCGGCGTCAACACCATCGTCTTCCCAGGCGTCAGCGCCGGCATCACGCTCGACCTGAGCAACGCCTCCAACGGCGCCGCGATCACGCCGGCCGAGACGCAGCAGGTGGCCCCCGGCATCACGCTTTCCATAACCGGCCAGTTCAACAACGTCGTCGGCACGCCAGGCAACGATTTCATCCGCGGCGACGGCGTGAGCAACGTGCTCAGCGGCGGCGCCACGGGCAACGACACCCTGGTGGGCGGCAGCGGCCCGGCCACGCTCGTGGCCGGCAGCGGCAACGATTCGTTGGTCGCCGGCACGGGCGGCACGACGTTCCAGTTCCCCTCCGGCAGCGGCGGAAACGTCACCATCGACCCGCCCACGCCGGCCGCCAACACGCTCGATTTCTCCCAGTTCGGCGGGCCCGTCACGCTCAACATGGCCAGTACCAGCCCGCAGACGCTGAGTTCAACGCTGACCTTGACCTTGGCCAACGCCACGGCCGTCAATGGCCTGATCGACGGCGCCTTCAACGACTCGATCACCGGCAACACGCTCAACGACCGCTTCCACGTCGGTTCGGGCAACGACACCTTCAGCGGCGGCGGCGGAAACGACAGCTATTTCTTCGCCGGCGCGAAACTCGGCGCCGACACGATCAACGAGAGCACGACCAACAACGCCCTCAACTTCTCCGGCTTCGGCGCCGGAATCAACCTGAACCTGACCCAGGCCGGCTCGCAAACGCTCAGCCACGACGCCGCCACGGGCGCCAACCTGGCACTGACGCTGGCCAACCCGGCGGCCTTCAGTACGGTGGTCGGCACGCCCTACAGCGACACGATCGTGGGCAACAGCAACGCCCAGGAGACGCTCATCGGCGGCGGCGGCGGCGACAGCCTGGTGGGCGGCGGCGGCGCCGATTACATCCAGGGCAACGTCACGCAGGTGGTCTATCTCGATTTCAATGAAACGCCTTTGCCGGGCAGCCACGTCTATACGCCGGCCGAGCAGGCCGCCATTCAAGCTCGGCTCGAGCACGACTACGCGGCCTTCAACTACGCCTTCACGCAAGACCCCGCGCAGGCCGCGCAACTCGCCGCGGCCGGCGGCGGGAGCTACGCGACCTTGATCTTCAACCAGGGCCCGGCCGGCGGGGCCTCGAACCAACTCGACTTCCGCAACCTCAACCTGAGCGGCCGCACGACGATCAACATCAACCCGTTCCTGGGCGATCCGAACAGCGTGGCCGCCGACCTGACGGCGGGCCTGGTGCCGGGCAGCAGCGCGAACATCATCAACCTGACCGCCGAGATCGCGGCCCACGAGTTGGGGCATCTCTCCGGGCTGCGGCATTCCGACGCGATGGGACCGATCGTGGACGCCAACGGCAATCCGGCCGGTATTTACGCCGGCGTCAACGCCGGCAACTACTACCCCGCCTACAGCGGCCCGGCCAACGCCACGGAAACGCCCGAGCACATCATGGCTTCGCCGGGCTCGATGGGCACCACCTTGCTGCAGGCCGCGGGGCTCGACTCGTCGGGCAATCCCACGCAGCCCACCTATTTCGGCGAGCGCGAGGCGGTCAAGCTGGCTTTCAACGACACCGGCACGGTCGTCCAGCAGGCCGACCTGCCGACCCAAACGCTGTCGTCGTCGCTGGCCCAAAACCTGCTCGGCGCCAGCACCGGCACGGCCTACACGCTGGGCACCCTGCCCAGCCTGGCCGTGCCCAACACGTTGGAAAACCCCAGCGACGTCGGCTACGGCAAGACGTTCAACGTGCAGGCCATCGACGTCAACGCGGCGATCACCACGCCCACGCAGGCCGACTTCTACGCCTTCAGCGGCACCGCCGGCCAGGTGTTTCAGTTCGAGGTCATCTCGGCGACCAACACGAGCAACCCGAACCCGTTCCAGGCCGAGCTGGAGGTCACCGACTCCACCGGCACGCGGCTGGCCTACAACGGTAGCCCCTATGGGGCCTACGCCCTGCACGATTTCGAGTCGCCCGACCCGACGTTGCTCGACGTGGTGTTGCCGGCGACCGGCACCTATTACGTGGGTGTCGACGCGTTTTTCCGCCTCACGGGCAACTATCAACTGTTCATGTACAGCTTCGCCACCGGCCCCGCCAGCGTCGCTTCGAGCGGCGGCGGCGACACGCTCGTGGGCGGCGGCGGCGCCGACACGTTGGTCGGCAGCTCCGGCAACGATTTGTTCACGTTCCTGCAAAACTCCGCCGGCAACGCCACCCTCCTGGGCGGCAGCGGACAGGATCTGGTGAACCTGAATCCGGCGCCCAATGAACATGTGACGGCCAGCGGCAACGTGACGTTCGCAGCGATCACGACGATCACGACGTTGACGGTGCTCAACGCGTCGCCCAACCCCTCGGTTTACGACCAGACGGTCACGTTCGACGCCACCGTCACGCCCACCGGCGGCACGCCCACCGGCAGCGTCGAGTTCGAGGACGGCGGCGCCCTGCTCGGCAGCGCCGCGCTCGGCGCGAATGGACAGGCCCAGTTCAGCACCTCATTCCTTGTGCTCAATCATCATTCGATCACCGCCGTCTACATCCCCACCGGCAACTTCGTCACCAGCACGGGGGCGGTCGATCAGTTGGTCAACCAGGCCACGCCGACGGTCACTGTCACCGATGCCGGGGGAACCTACAACGGCCTGGCGTTCACGGCCGGCGACACCGTGGCCGGCGTGGTGGCGGGGGTCGACAACACGCCCGCCGCCAGTCTGCAGAGCGTGGCGCCGAGCTTGACCTACTACGTCGGCGCCACCGTCAGCGGCACGGCCTTGCCGGGCGCCCCGTCGCAGGCGGGCACGTATACCGTGTTGGCATCGTTCGCCGGCAGCACCGATTACACCAGCGCCAGCGCCAGCGCGACGTTCACCATCACCCCGGCGGCGTTGACCATCACGGCCAACAACCAGAGCAAGATCCACGGCCAAGCCAACCCGGTGTTCACCGATACGATCACGGGCTTCGTCAACGGCGACACGGCCAGCGTGGTCGCCGGCGCGGCCAGTCTGGCGACCACGGCCGTCACCAGCAGCGCGGCGGGCACGTATACGATCACGGCCGGCCTGGGCACGCTGAGCGCCGCCGATTACACGTTCATGTTTACGAATGGCACGCTGACGGTGCTCGCGTTCGGCGCCGCTTCCCAACTCGTATTCACCTCCCCACCCGCCAATACCACGGCGGGCCAGGCGATCAACGCTCCGGCCGGCGTGCAGGTCTCCGTCGAAGACCAGTTCGGCAACGTCGTGACGACCGACAGTTCGTCGGTTTCGATCGCGATCGGCAGCGTGGCGCCCGCTCCCGGCAGCGCCCCCGCCGGCTTCGTCGGCGGCACGCTCAGCGTGGCGGCCGCGAGCGGCGTGGCCACGTTCAGCAATCTGGTGCTGGACCAGGCGGGCGCCTACACGCTCTCGGCCGGCGACACCGACAACAGCGTGGCGTTGGCCGCCGGCGCCTCGGCAAGCTTCACGGTCAGCCCGGCCGCCGCGGGCCAGTTGGCCTTCACGAGCCAGCCCACCGCCACTACGGCCGGCGGCGCGATCGACAGCCCAACGGGCGTCAAGGTCTCCGTCGAAGACAAGTTCGGCAACGTCGTGACGACCGACAGTTCGTCGGTTTCGATCGCGATCGGCAGCGTGGCGCCCGCTCCCGGCAGCGCCCCCGCTGGCTTCGTCGGCGGCACGCTCAGCGTGGCGGCCGCAAGCGGCGTGGCCACGTTCAGCAATCTGGTGCTGGACCAGGCGGGCGCCTACACGCTCTCGGCCGGCGACACCGACAACAGCGTGGCGTTGGCCGCCGCGACGTCGACCAGCTTCCTCATCACGCCGGCGGCGGCCAGCCAGTTGGTGTTCACGGTCCAGCCGACGACCCGGTTCGCCAACCACTTCCTCAATCCAGGGACCGGCGTGGTGGTCGCGGTCGAGGACCAGTTCGGCAACGTGGTGACGACCGACAGTTCGACGGTGGCGATGGCCGTGGCGAGCGGGCCGGCGGGCGGCGCCTTTACGCCCAGCAGCGTCACCAGCGCGGCCGCATCGTCCGGCGTCGCCACGTACAGCAGCCTGGCGCTCAACCTGTCGGGCACGTATACGCTTTCGGCCGGCGATGGGTCGTTGACCGGCGCCACGTCGGCGCCGTTTGCGATCACGCCGAACACGGGCCTGCTGCTGCTCGATCCCACCGGCCAAGGCGCCCTGAACGTCAACGGAAGCGGCAGCTTCAGCTTGTCGGGCTTAGGGGCAATCGTGGTCGATTCCAGCAGCGCGGGGGCGGTCAACGTCGCGGGCCATGGGGCGATCAGCGCCAGCGAGCTCGATATTACCGGCGCGCCGGGCGTTGCGAACGACGGCACGGGCACCGTGCAGGGCGTGGTCAACGCGGGCGTGGCGGCCACCGCCGATCCGCTGGCGTCGCTGCCGGCCCCGGCCCAGCCCGCCACTGTCGGAACCGCCGTCAACTATTCCGGCACCGTGACCTTGCAGCCGGGTACCTACGTGGGCGGCATTCACGTTTCCGGCACATCGAACGTCACGTTGATCTCGGGCATCTATTACCTGGAAGGCGGCGGATTCGTGGTCAGCGGCGGCGCCACGGTGACGGGCAACGGCGTGATGCTCTACAACGCCACCGGCAACGGCGGCGACAACGGCCTCGACGAGACCAACGGCCAGAACGACGGCGCCGGAGGCATCCACGTCCGCGGCAATGCGAGCGTGACGCTCACGCCGCCCACCAGCGGCACGTACGAGGGCGTGGCGATCTTTCAGGCCCGCACGTTGTCGATACCCGTGCGGCTGGCGGGCGACGCCACATGGAACATCGCCGGCACTGTCTACGTCCCCACGGCCGCGATGCACGTCTCGGGCCACGAGACCACCGACAATGCCATCCTGGTGGGCGGCAGCGGCGCGGAGTTCATCGCCCAAGACATGTTCGTGTCGGGCCATGCCAGCTTCACGCTCACCGCCGACGCCGGCAACCGCAGCTACGACCCCAACGCCATGTTGGTGGCCGGTGGTCCGGCGGCGCACCCGTCGGGCATGCCGCCGCTGACCTTGGCCGAAGTGGCGCCGGTGCTCCAGCAAGCTCTGGCCGACTGGCAGGCGGCGGGGATCGACGCGGCCACGCTGGCGGCGATGGCCCAGGTGACGATCCATGTGACGACGCTGCCCGCCCCCTACCTGGGCCAGGCCGCGCCCGGCTCGATCTGGCTCGATTCGACGGCCGAGGGTTACGGCTGGTTCACCGGCGGATCGTCCGCGACCCCACCGGCCGGCGAGATCGACCTGCTGACCGTGGTCAGCCACGAGTTGGGCCACCTGATCGGATTGCAAGACGGCGACGGAGCGCCCTTGATGGCTCAGAGCTTGGCGCCGGGCGTGCGCATCGTGCCCAGCGCCGCCGATCTGCTGGCGGCGCACACCACGTTGGCCGAACCGCCAGAACCGCCAACAGGGGGCTTACGCCCCCCGCTCGCCCCGCTCGCCGCGCCGGCACCCGTGGCTGGCTCTCCGGCCGGCGGCTCTTTGGCGGCCAACCTGCTGGGCGGCGACCAGCCGGGATACCTGCTGTTTGGCGCGCCGGGCGCCGCGGCGCCGGTGCGGGAACTCGGCAATCCCCTTGCGGGTGCTTCGACCGGGACGTCCCTCCAAGGCGTGACGGCCATTTCGGGCAGTTTGCCCGCGGCTGACGACGACATCTTGATCGGCGGCGAAGGGACCGATCTGATGATTGGCGGCGCCGGACAGAGCCTTCTGGTCGGCGGCATCGGCCGCGGCCAACAGGCGACCGAAGCCTCAGCCGGGATCGACTCCTCGAACCCGTTCGACGACATGGCCGACGATCTCGTCGCGGCCATGAACGGTGTGCCGTCCGGGAGCGGCGCGAATCATGCGGGCAGGGACGAGTTCTGGGCCGATTTCGAGACGAACTCGTAGGGTGGGCACCGCCCACCTCGTAGGGTCGGCACCGCCCACAGAATGCGGGCGTACAGCCTGGCGCCAGCCGGCTTACGTACGCCCGCACTAACCCGCAGCGCAAGCAACGCCCAGCGCAGGAGACGGCGAAGGCGCGGAGAAACGCGATCTTCGATATCCCCTCGACGTCTGAGCCAGCCGTGTCAGCGGCGGCGCGTTGCCGCGCCACACTTCGCCCCGTCGGACGTTTTTTTGGATCTCAGTTTTTAGGGGGATTCGAAGTCGCGTTTATCCTCGCCGAAGCCGGGGACGTGGCGCTGTCGCCGCGTCCCGACGGCGCGCCGCCCGCGCCGCGCCGCGATACGCGGAATTGTTTTTTCAAAACTGGCCTTGACGGGTTTTTTTTTTCCTAGACTTCGCACGCATGAGATCTCTCCTCCACCTGGCCTCCAAACCGCTCCGCTTCACGCCTCCCGGCATGGAAGCGGCGGCGGCTGGGTGGTACAGCGCCGCACGAGTTGAATCGCGCGCTGGAGCGCGAACGGGCCGCGGCGGGCCACCGTCCGGGGTACGAAGACTAATCGCCCTCCGAGCATCGGCGCTGCGCGAAAAAAAACGATTCCGAAACCCCTCCCAAAGAGATCCAAAAGAGCGTGGGGTAAGGCAACTCACTGAAAATGGTATACCATCAAATACTGGAAACGGATAAGCCGGCATATTATTTCAAGTGCGTCGCCTAAATCACGGCGCCGCTCGAATCGGCATGACATTTCCAGCGGGCACGGCCGAGATGGACGAGTCGTTCAACTCGTCGCGCGCGATGACCATGTGCGGCGGGGCATTGATGCCGATCCGAACGCTATTGGGCGATACGCGTACGACCGTAATCGTGATCTCGTCGCCGATCTGAATCCGCTCGTTCACCTTTCGAGACACGACCAACATCGTGTTGCCTCCTTGCTTTTGGGCCCCTGGGGGACATCGTGAGCCAGTCGTGCCAGCATAGCGGCGCCGGCAGCCGATGGCAAGGCGCGCGGGGGCGCCCTCCCGGGCTCCGAAAAAACTGGCAAAACTGTACCTTTACCCGACGAAAGCCACGGCGCGAGTGGCACAGATGGGCGTTGCGGGTGAAGAAGTCTTAACGCATCCAAAGCCGGGCAATCCGCCGAGACGGATTTCCTTGTCGGTACAGGTACGGTTTTGCCAGTTTTTTCTTGGGCATTTTCGGCTGCGCCGAAACGGCCGTGCCGCCCCGCGTTTGCGGCGAGGCCTTCTTTTTTTGGATCAGGCGAGTGCCAACCGCCCGCAACGCAGGCGGAGTTGCCTGGGGCTTACGCTCTGCCACCACCCACCGCTTTCTCGTGGCAAATGGTCTCATTTCATTCTTCCCCGCATGCGGTATAATACGGGCAACTCAACGGGAGAATGCGATCCATGCGAATTTGTCGTCGGCGCAACGTGGCGTGGCTGGGTGTCGGATGCCTTTTGTGCCACACGGTGCTGTCGGCCGTCGCGCAGACGGAACGCGGCGACAAGCCACCGCCATCGGCCGCGACGGCGCCGGCTGATTTTCGTTCGCGGAACTTCCTGATGCATACCGACCTGACGGCCGACGAAGCAAAGCAACTACTCGAACGGCTGGAGACGATGCTCGAGTTGATTTCGGCCTATTGGGCGCGTGTGCCCGCGGGCATCATCGAATGCTACGTGGTCAAGGATCTGGCGAATTGGCCGCCCGGCTCGATTCCCGCGGAAGGGATGCCCCAGATCCTGGCCGGGGCCGGCGTGACAATTACCAACAAGCTCTCCCAGGGCTTCGCTTTCGTCGCACGCTCGGTGGTTTACTCGGTGGCCAAGCGGGGAACGCCGCAGCACGAGGCGGTCCACGCCTATTGCGGCCAGATGTTCGGCACAACCGGGCCCGTTTGGTACAGCGAAGGGATGGCCGAAATGGGCAAGTACTGGCGCAAGGACGATAAGAGCGTCCAGTGCGACGACTACGTCATCGACTACTTGAAATCGAGCGAGCCCAAGAGCCTGAATGAGATCGTCAACGGCAAGGAGTTCACGGGCGACTCGTGGCAGAACTATGCCTGGCGTTGGGCGCTGTGTCACCTGTTGGCCAACAATACGAACTACGCGGCGCAATTCCGCCCCCTGGGGCTGGCACTGTTGAAAAAAGAGCTGACGAGCTTCGAGCAGGTTTACGGCGCCATGGCGCCGGAGATCATGTTCGAGTACCGCTTTTTTCTCAAGCACTTGGAGCAGGGATACCGGGCCGATCTGTGCAGTTGGGACTGGAACAAGAAGTGGCGGACTTTGAAGGGCAGTGTGACCGTGACCGCCAAGCTCAGGGCCGACCGAGGTTGGCAGGCCTCCGGCGCCTTGATGGCCGGCGGCGCCCGATACCAGTACAAGGCGACCGGCGCCTGGCGGCTCGGCAAGGAGGAGCCGGATCTGGCGGCCGACGGCGCCCCCGACGATGGCGCGGGCCGATTGACGGCCGCCGTGCTGGCCACCAGCGACGAAGAAGGCCAGGAATACTTGCTAAGCAAGGAATTCAAACTGGGGGCCGAAGGCACGTTCAAGGCCCCCGCCGCCGGAAAGCTGTATCTCCGCTGCCGCGATGCGTGGGGCCAACTGGCCGACAACCAGGGAACCATGACCGTCAAGTTGAAGGTCCAAGGAAAGAAGAAGTAAGGGCCGGCGGTTATTTCGGCAGCAGGGCGGCCAGTTCAGGGTGCGGGCGCGCGATGACGTCGGCCATGATCAGTTTGCCGCCGAGCCGCTCGACGGCCTGCTTGCCGGCGGCGATCGCCGCCTGCACGGCGGCCACGTCACCCTTGACGATGATCGTCACGTAGGCCGCGCCGATCTTCTCCTTGCCGACCAGACTCACCGAGGCCGACTTCAACATCTCGTCGGTCGCATGCAGCGCGGCGACGAGTCCCTGGGTTTCCAAAAGGCCAATCGCATCAGACGGATTCATCGAATTCTCCTTCGGCGCGCGTGCGTCGTAAACCCCCAGCAGGGGACTGAATAGAGGTGGTTGATTCGCCAACTCGACCGTCTCCGGTCGAGGTCCGGCCATCCAAGTCCAAAAGGCGGTCGTGCCCATCCGCCGCCCCACTTCGGCTCCGTGCTCCGCCGCCTCGCGCACGTCGTCGGGCGAGCCGGCCAACTTGATGCACTGCGCGGCGCCGTCGGTGCCCTCGATTCCCACGATGCGCACGCCCGCCGCCTTCGCGCAACGGTCGGCCACGATCAAAGCCGGCGCCAGGTTGCCGATTTCGAGCAGCGCCAGGCTGTTCCGATTGCGGATTGCGGATCGCGGATTGCGGATTGGATCGGACACGGTACTACTCGTCTTTCGCTTTTGTCATGTCTTCGTTCATCGTTCATCGTCCATCGTTCGTCGTCCGCAATCCGCAATCCGAAATTCCCTCACGCCAATCCTCTTCGTTTCAACTCGGCGAGCACGCCTTGCACGATCTGGTCGACGGCCCGCGGGTCGGGCCCGGCGGCCTTGGGTGGACAACCGCCGACCGGCTCGTCGGTGAACCCTTCCTCAGCCAACAGGCATTGCAGCGTATCGCGCAGGGCCGCAAGCTGCGTTTGCTGCACTTCGGACAGCGGTTGGCGGCCGACACCCGGATGGATCCCCCGCAGGGCGAGCGCCGCGCGGACTCCTTCGGGAAAATCGGCCGAGTAAATCATCGCGTCGAACAGTCCCAACAGCTTGTATTGCAACTCGCGCGCCTCGTCGATCCGGCCGGCGAGCGTCAGGTCGTAGAGCTTGCGGGTCACTTCGGGCACGATCCCGGCGGTGGCGTTCGTGCCGCCGTCGCAGCCGATCAGGAGCATCGGCATCAGCGCCGCGTCCCAACCGGTGAGAAAGCTGAAATCGGGCCGGTTCGGCCGCACGGCGCGGATCATGCGGATCATGTTGGGCAAATCGCCCGACGAGTCCTTGATCGCCACGATCTTCTGGCACTCCTCGCTCAGCCGCTGCACGGTGGGCACGTCAATGGGGGAGGCGAACATCGGTATGTTATAGAGCGTGACGTCGACGGGCGTGTGGCGGCCGATCTCGCTGAAATACGCATAAACCGCCGAAGGGCTGAGCTTATAGTAGAACGGGGCCACGATGGCCACCGCGCGTACCCCCAGGCCGTGGTAATACTCGCACGCCCGAAGCGTCTCGCGGACATTGGCTTCGGCGGCGCCGGCGAGGATCGGCACCCTGCCGCGGGTTTGGTCGGCCATGATGGCGATGATCCGCCGGCGTTCTTCGACCGTGAAACGGGTGAATTCGCCGGTCGAGCCATTAGGGTAGAGGCCGTGAACTCCCCGCTCGATCAGCCAATCGGTGTAGCGGCGCAATTCCGGCTCGTTGATTTCGCCACGGCCGTCCAGCGGCACGAGGTTGGGCGCAAAAATGCCGTGGAGTCGGCGGGTGTCGGGCATGGAGCGACCGTCAGGGGGCCATTATATATATACTTCACGCGGCCTGCTTCGACACTAACCCGCGGCGCAAGCAAGGCGCGTAACTAGTTGCCTTGCTTGCGCCGCGGGTTGGTGTGCGGACTTCCGAATGTCTCATGGTCGGCCGCCTGGAGTATAGCTTAGTTCATGAATTCTCCTTGGGAAGCCCAGGCACTTGCCATCGACGGCGCTGAGGTGTAATGTTAACGCCTGAAGAGGCCTACTTCCTCACAGTGGCCGTCTCGTGGGCTTTTGCCCAGGCGGTCGCAAACGACGGGAAAACCTGGAGGGCCGATCATGTCGTATCACGAGCGGTTCGGGATGCCGGTGGTTTCCACGCCGGCGGCGAGAACACCAAGGGCTGAATGGCTGATCTTGGCTCTTTTCCTCGCGTTGCTGGCCGGCTACGCGACGCTCTATTTCCGCACGCCGCTCGGCGACTTCACGGGTTCCCCGCCGCGCTACGAACTGCTGGGATATCGGTTGCTCTGCCCCGAGTGGTATGTGCCGAATTGGTTTGGCAATCCGCCGGATCTGGTGCTGCTCGATCGGTTGCCGGTGCTTGCGGTGGCGGGGGCGATTCTGTCCGTCGCGGGTTTGCTTGGCTGGCTGCTGCTGCGGCTGGGCCGCTTGGACCGCGGTTTGAGCCGATTGGAGTCGTTGGTCTTTTCCGTGGCCGTGGGCGCCAACGCCGTTTCGCTCTATGTGCTTTGCCTGGGGCTGCTGGGCAAGGTCGGCGCGGGCAATGCCTACCTCTTTTCGACCCCGGCCGGCATCGTCGTGGTGGTGGCCGCCGCGTTTTGGGCGCGCCGGTGGCGGCGCGGGAAGCTTGGGGACTGTGCCTCCGCGCCTCAAATCGCGGTACTCGACGGTAAGCAGGGCAATGGGCCACTGAACCACCAGGAACTCGGCAATGATTGGTTGTGGTTGGGAGCGCCGTTCGTGCTGGCGATCGTCTTGGGGGGCATGTTGCCGCCGACCGATTTCGACGTCCGCGAGTACCATTTGCAAGCTCCCAAGGAGTTCTACCAGGATGGCAAGATCCATTTCTTGCCACACAATATCTACGGCAACATGCCGCTGGGCAGCGAGATGTTCAGCCTGCTGGGGATGGTGCTGTTGAGCGATTGGTGGCAAGGCGCGCTGGTGGGCAAGACGGTGATCGCCTTTTTCGCGCCGTTGACGGGCTTGGCGTTGTTGTCGGCCGGCGTCCGCTTCGGCTCGCGGACGGCGGGCGTGGTCGCGGCCCTGGTCTACATTTCCATCCCCTGGATCTCGCAGGTTTCAACCGCCGGACTGGTCGAGGGAGTTTCGGCTTTTTACCTGTGGACCGCAGTCTATGCCGTGCTCCTATGGCGGCAAGCGGCCGGCGCCCGAAGTCAAGCGGCCGGCGGCCGGCGCCAGGGCGAGCTCGCCCGCGTGGCAGCCGACGGTGGCGCTGGTGCGGGTGGCGCGAGTGCGGGTGGCGCTGGTGCGGGTGGCGCTGGACGGGTGGTTCTGGCCGGTTTCTTGGCAGGCGCCGCGGTCTCGTGCAAATACCCCGCCGCGCTGTTCGTCGCGCTGCCGCTGACGGCCTGGGTTTGCCTCGCCGGGGGCCGGTTCAACGGGAAGGCCATGGCGCTGTTCGTTCTGGCATGCATCGCCGGTTGCGCGCCTTGGTTCGTCAAGAACTGGGTATTGACGGACAACCCCACGTATCCTTTGCTCTACGAGTTTTTTAGCGGCAAGACCCGTACCGACGCCAAGAACCTCCAATGGTTGAGCGCCCACCTGCCGAACGACCATTCGCTTGGCAACTTGGGACAGAATCTTGCCAACGTCGCCTGGCGCAGCGAATGGATCAGCCCGATCCTATTGCCGCTGGCGGCCTTGGCCTGCCTCGTGCCAGGCCGCCGCCGCATGGTCGTGGCGCTGTTCGCCTTTTTCGCCTACATCGTGGCCGCCTGGTGGCTGTGTACGCACCGCATCGACCGGTTTTGGATTCCCGCCTTACCCGTCGTCGCGCTGCTGGCCGGGTTCGGCGCCACCTGGAGCTCGAGCCGCGTCTGGCGGCGCGTGCTCTTGACCACGCTGGTTTGCGGCTTGGCCAGCAACTGGCTGTTCGTGGTTTCCGGGGGATCCGCCGGCTACAATGCCTATTTTGCGCGGTTGGAGTTGTTGCGCTACGCTGCGAACCGGGCCGAATTCTGGCACCTCTATTTGAATGACAAGGTTCCCAAGGGCTACGGTGTCCTGGCTGTCGGCGACGCCCAGGTTTTCGACCTGGAAGTGCCCGTGCTCTACAATACCGTGTTCGACGACTCGGTGTTCGAGGAAATCTGCAAGAACCACGGTAAGGACCGCGCCCCGGCCGAAATACATGAGCAGCTCGCCCGACGGCATATCTCGCACGTTTACGTCCATTGGGGAGAAATCAGCCGCTATCGGCGGCCCGGCAATTACGGCTTCCCTTTGTTCGTCCAACATCGGTTGTTCGCGGATCTTGTCGAAGCGGGCGTGTTCGAACCGCCGCTCAGCAATCTGATGGGCTACGCCGAGGTCTATCCGGTCAAGGGTCTGTAGGCCGATCCTCGAGCGTTTGCGCATCAATGCCGATGCTTGGGTCGATACCGTCGAACGCTTCGGCCGCATGTTTCATCGGGGGGTTGGCCGCGTCTTGAGCATGGCGCCACTTGATTTGACTATCTTACCGACGTTGTCGTCTGCCCTGCCGTCGACACAAAAGGATGGATGTCTTCTTCCTCTTTGGGCCGTCGGGATCGACCCACTCTACAGTGGCCACCCCCTCAATGCGACTAAAGCCAAGGCCGCTCAACGCCGCGGCACCATAGTGCCCGCGCGCCTTGAAACGTCGCGCCGGCTTCAGATAAAGGCGATCGTTGCGAAAATCTATCGTGACTGTGTATCGCGACAGGAATCCGAGTGTGAGATAACTAATTTCACCGCCGCCGCTGACCGCGAGGTCGTGATGCACGAACTCGCCAAGGGAAAACGATTCGAGCACACCGGTTCTTGATGTTCCTTCTCCAGCGGCGTTGGCTACCGGAATCTCGACGACACGTTCAATTTGGCCCTTCTTACAAAGGTCGTCGAAGATACTGCGTCGCAGTAGTACGTCCCCTCCTAAATACCCGGTGTCGAGGATGAACCGTTCGATATTCCCGTGAGAAAGTTCCGCGACGACGTAGGGGAGCTGATTGGTAAGCCATTTTATTCGAAACACCTCCCCCGCGTCGGCTGGCGTGGCCTCTAAAAAGTCCTGGCTGTCGTCGCGAGGAATAGTGCGACGCGTACGCGAAAACTGGGTCGGGTTTTCACCATTGAACCCCTATCCCCGGCCCCCCGTTGCCAAAGCCATTGTTGGACTGACCACCCTGGCCCGGCTGGGGCCCGTACTGGCCACCATAGCCGCACGTCCACGTCCAGCCATTGGAACCCGTCCATGTCCAACCTACCCCGGCGGCGCCACCAGGGGTCTGAGCGGCCGCGGCCGTGTACCACTGAAGCCAGGCGGTGGGATCGAATATGGAGGGCGGCAGCAACGACGACTGGAGACCAGTAACGTCCGCTGCGTCGGCGGCGTTGTTCCCGACGTACCGACTCACGTTCGGGTCGCCGGCCAGGAAGCCGAGCGGATCTTCGCTGATCCAGCGGCCGACGGCCGGATCGTACCAACGATGGTCGGCGTAGCCCAAGCCAGTATCGGCATCGGTGTGGTAGCCGGCGAAGCCGGCCCAGTGGGCGACCGTGCCGCTCTCGAAGGCCACCTGGCCGAACGAATTGTACACGATGTCGTCAACGATGACGCTGCCGGCGCTGACGATCACGCGAACGCTACCCAGGTTGTCGGCCAGGGCGTACGTCGTCGTGCCGGCGCTCCCTTGGATCGCGATCGCTTCCTGGCCCAGTACGCCCATCACCGCGTCGACGCCGCCGGCCGTGGGGCCATTCAAGAAACGGTACGTCTCATTGCCGCTGCCGTTGAACTGCAAGACAGGCAACGCCGGCGCGTTCGGGTTCGCGGCCAGGTCGAGCGCGTACCACTCGGAGCTCGTGTAGGTGCCTCCGCCACTCGGGTCGAACTGCATGCCGATCAGGTGGTCGTAGACGTCGTAAACGTAGTGGACGTGCTTGGTGAGCACGCCGCTGTTGTTGAAGTACTCGACGTCGGTCAGCCGGTTGCGATAATCCCACGCGTAGGTGGTTTCGTAGTCGCTGGCCTGGGCCGACGAGATGCGGCTGCGCGTGAGGCGGTTCCCCTGATGGTCATACGTGTAGTTGAACGTGCCGTCGCTGGTAAGCTGGTTGTTCGCGCCGGTCGTGTAGCCGGTGTTGGTGCGGTTGCCGTTCTTGTCGAACGAGTAGGCTTCGTTGGCGGGCTGGTTCGTGCCGGTATAGCTGGCGCCGGTCACATGGTTGGTCGTGTCGTAACTGTACGTGGCCGTGCCATCGACACTTGAGGTCATGCTCGTGACGCGGTTGGCGGCGTCGTAGGCCAATGTGTAGCCGTCGATGGCGTTGCCCAGGTGGGTGTAATCCAGAGACGTGAGCCGATTGCCCGCGTCGTAGCTGTAGCTGCCCAGGGCGATGTCGGGGTGCGGGCTGGCGGTGGTGGGGTCGAAACGAAGCACTTGGGTGAATTGCGAGTCGAGGTTGTAGCTGTAGCCGATGCCCTTGGGCGCCACGCCATTGCCTCCAGTTTGACCGACGTGACGGTTATAGGCATAGGCGATCGTGCGGACAACGGTATTGCCGCTCATCCACAACTCGGCCGTGTCCGGCCGTCTCCGGCCCAATCAAATAGTTCCGACCCACGTCGGACACCACCAACCGCAAAATCAACTGGACCTGTCCCCTTTATGCCGCCTTAAAACCTATACGTTCTGGGCACCGTTCTGGCCCCTTTTCCGTTCTACGACTCTAGTCCTGCCGCTTATCCCGAGCTACGACTACCGAACACGAACCACCCGAAAACCGAGGTAGGGCTGACGGAACGCGCGCGAGCCGAAGCCGCGAGCCGCGGAGCGGCAGCCGACCGGAGCGGATCTCCAGCCCCCGCCGCGAGTCACGCGCATGGAACCGCTGGCTGGCCCCGCGGGATCATCCCGCGGCGCGTTGGCGTAGTATTCGGCGTCGTACCAGTCGGCGCACCATTCGTCGACGTTCCCCACCATATCGTAGAGGCCGAAACCGTTCGGCCGAAACCTGCCTACAGGGGCCGTGAAGACGTAGCCGTCTTTGCGCTGCACGGGCGCAAGGAACGAGGGTTTCTCCAATTTCTCCACAGCCGTCCCGTCGGCCACGTTGCCGATCGTCACCAGCCCCTCGGGATCTTCGCCGTTATAAAACCGCGTGCTCGTGCCGGCGCGGCAGGCGTATTCCCACTCGGCCTCGGTCGGTACCCGGTACGTATTCCCCTCCAGCTTGCTGAGCCAGGCGCAAAAGGCCGTCGCGTCATTGAAGCTCACGCTCACAACAGGGTGGTCGTCCGCTTGCTCGAAGCCACAACTCCGCCAGGTGTACGCCAACTGTTGCGCAAGCTCTCTGTCCTCCTCGCTCCGCCTCCAACTCCCGGGGCCGTTGCCGCTCCTCTCCGCGTCCGTCTCGTAATCCTCGGCGTCCACGAACTTGGCGAACTGCGCCTTGGTCACCTCGTTGACACCCATGTAAAAGCGTTGCGTGATCCGCACCGTGTGTTGTGGGTGCTCGGCGGCAAACCACTCCGGCTTGAACGAATCGGGGAGCTCGCCAAACGCCTGCTCCAGTTCGGTCAACGACTCACCGCCGCCGAATTTGAACTCGCCGTCAGGGATGAGCACCAGCTTCATCCCAATCGTGTTGGCGATCGTCTCGCCCGGCTTCGTCAGAGCGAACAAACCGGAATCGAGTCCGCCGGCCTTGCCGTTACCGTGCAGAAACGGCCGCTGCGAGGCGTTGAATTTTCCCGCAACGTGCAACTGGGTCATATGGACCACGTAACTCGACAACTCCCGCAGGCTGACGTGACGGTTGTTGTCGGCGTCGGCGCCGCCTTGCAGCCCCTCGAGCACAAAGTGCATGAACACGCCGTGCCGCAGGCCGCAGTCGTCGTTGGCGGCTTCGCCTTCCGAGCAACTATTCAACAGCAACACGCCCGGGGGCGGCTCCATACGCGCCAGTGCAGTTGAGAGCTGGCGCGGGTCGTCCGCCCGCCCGCCGTCATCGTCCGGGCGCGCATCGCCGCGGCAAGCGTCGACCAGCACTACCCTCAGCGCCGCCGGCGACCGCTCAAGCTTCTTGCAGACTCCGTCGAGCGAGATCAGCGTGTCGGCGTCGTCGAGGTTCCCGTCGCTTGGGCACAGGAACGCCGTGTTCTTCGCCACCACGCCCTGGCCGCTGAAGGCCACGATCAGCGCGTCGCGAGGCTTAACCCGCTTGAGCAACTGATCGAGTTGTCGCTCGATGTTGGCCTTACGGGGCTGGTGGTTGCCGTCCTTGGCCCGCTCGCGCAGCAGGAACACATGGTCGCGCTCAAAGCCGTTGTCAATCAACTGCGCCGCCAGGGCACGTTGGTCATCGCCGGCGGATTTTTCGCGCCGGTCGCGATCAACTCCGACCAGCAGCGCCCATCGATGGATGGGCTCCTCGGCGGCCGGGTCGCTGCGCCGTACTTTGTCGAGCGCCAAGACGACGCGGCGCTCCTGGCCGTCGCGACGAGTGTCCAGATCATGACGTCCCTCGAGACGCAGGCCCCGCTCAACCGCGAATAAACTCATGCCGCGCGTGTCGCGCCCGTCAATCGCCAAGATTGAGTCACCTTCTCGCAGCCCGGCGGCATCCCCGGGTCCATTCCTATTCGCTTGGGCGACGATCGTCGCCGCGCCCTGTCGTTCCAGCTCGAGACCGCTCAAATCATAAAAAAGGGGCGGACTGCTGTACACCTTGCCCGGCCGCAGGTACAGGACGCTGTTGGGAAAATCGAACGTAACCAAATAGCGTGAGAGATAAGCCAGCCCGAGCAGGTTTTGATTTAAATTCATTGGAAGCTCGCCGAAGATTAGCCCTCGATGCGAGTAGCCTCCCAGCGATATACGCCCGACTCGAAACAATCGCTCATCCGTCCCCTCGTTGCCGTCGACTGCCGAACGAAGAAACGCATCCCCGACCACTCTCTGACGGGTCTTCGAGTCAAGGCTTCCACAGGTGGTAAGCGCACAACCTGTGTCAAGGTAAAATAAAAACGCCGCCTCGTTTGCTCCTGCTACCGGAACTCGCGACCTGCTGGTCGCGCGCCGCCCCTCTGGAGGCGCCGTATCCACCTGGACGCAGACAAGGGGAACTTCGTCGTTCCAAATCAGTTGAACACGCCGGCCGGACGTAGGGTCGGCGGCGTTGTAGAACCGAAGCCTGCCCTCATCGAAATCGATGGAAAACACAAGACTTCGTAGAACATCCATCCCGATGATGCCGTCGATCGTCTCGCCCAAGGGGTCCGCTATTGGGTGCAAGTCGGCACAGCCAACCTTGCCCTCCGGCCTCACCGTGAGTCGACCGATCCGAAATGCGGGGGCGTTGAAAAGCTCGATCGACCCGCCCAGCATGGGCCCACGAGCATCGATCGTCCCGGAAGGGTTACCAAGCGCCGCCCGGTGCCGCGCGTCAAAAATCGTGTAGTTGGTGCCCGTGTCTAGCAGCATCCTGTAGGTTGTTTGCCGTCCTCCGGAGCGTCGCGCGTCGGATTTCCAATCCACTGCCACCGGAAGAAACACGGTGCCACCGTGTCTATCTATCGAAAACTGCGCGAGTACGCTCGCCCTGGCGCGCGTCCCCTCAAAGCCCTCCGCCTCGCGTCGAGCCGAGGTAACCAGCACCCCCGCCCAGCAGAGCGCCAGCGCAGCATCTGCCAAACGCCTCGGCGCGCCCCTGTACACACAGAATCGCGCAACGTATGTCCCGCGCGGCATGCAAGTCCCTAAATATAAATATGCACGCATCGCCAGATACCACCTCTCCGACGCCGTTGCTGGCTGCATGAACATTCCTCCAGCCCACACGGATCGCCGCCCCCGGTGGCGCGGTGGCAGGTTCATTATTTGCCACAAATCTCCGCTCGCAGCACGGCCCCTGCACCAGTCCGTTTCGCCGCCTCTATTTCCACGGCTTCTTCCACTTCTTCAACGGAACTCCAAACTGCACTCCCTGCGGCATCTGCGTCTTCTTGCCGATCCAAGGTTTGACGATGACGTTTGGGTCGTTCTTGATCCGCTGCTGCACCCAGCGACCGTACCACACGAACTTGAAATTCTCAAAGGTTACCGTCGTCGGAACCATCCCCATGATGGGCTCTTCATGTGTCGTCTGCCACTGATTGCCAAACGGGCCAGTATAGGTCGTCGTCACTGTCTCCGTTCCGACTTGACCGGGCACCAGCACCGTTACAGTCGTCGTCGTCCCCGTTGCGACAGACTTTTCACCCGTCCGCATCCAAACCCATTGGTATCCCGCCTTAAGCACGGGGCTGCTTGGTGCAAGGGTTCCCTCTGGCACTTCCGGGCCCGAGTACGCGATGAACGGCTTGAACGGCGTCAGGCCCGTGGGATCAACGCGATTCGTCACGTCGTTCCCTACGTACCGACTGACGTTGCTGTCGCCGCCGCCGAAGCCGAGGGGATCTTCGCTGATCCAACGGCCCACGGCCGGATCGTACCAACGATGGTCCGCGTAGTCGAGCCCCGTATTTACGTCGGCGTGGTAGCCGGCATAGCCAGCCCAGCGGTGGATGGCGGTGTTGCTCTCGCTGGTGACAAGCCCTCCCGAAGCGTAGACGATGTGGTCGCCGACGACACTACTCGTGTTGACGACGTCGCGCACGCTGCCCAGGTTGTCGGCCAGTGCGTACGTCACGGTCCCCGCACTGCCCTGCAACGTGACGTTTTCCTCGGCCATCACAGCGTCAACGCCGGCGGCGCCTGGGCCGTTGAGGTAGCGGAAGGTTTCGTTGCCGTTCTGGTCGAATTGCAAGACGGGCAACGCCGGCGCGTTCGGGTTCGCGGCCAGGTCGAGGGCGTACCATTCGCTGCTGCCGCTGCCCGTGGCGTCGAGTTCCGTGCCGATCAGGTGATCGTAGACGTCGTAGACGTAATGGACGTGCTTGGTGAGCACGCCGCTGTTGTTGAAGTACTCGACGTCGGTCAGCCGATTGCGATAATCCCAAGCGTACGTGGTCTCGTAGTCGTTGGCCTGGGCCGACGAGATCCGCGTGCGCGTCAGGCGGTTCCCCTGATGGTCATACGTGTAGTTGAACGTGCCGTCGCTGGTAAGCTGGTTGTTGGCGCCGGTCGTGTAGCCGGTGTTGGTGCGGTTGCCGTTTTTGTCGAACGAATAGGCTTCGTTGGCGGGCTGGTTTGTGCCGGTATAGCTGGCGCCGGTCACCTGGTTGGTCGTGTCGTAGCTGTAAGTCGCCGTGCCATCGACACTTGATGTCATACTGGTGACGCGGTTGGCGGCGTCGTAGGCCAGCGTGTAACCGTCGATTGCGTTGCCCAAGTGCGTATAATCGAGCGACGTGAGCCTGTTGCCCGCATCGTAGGAATAGCTGCCCAGGGCGATGTCCGGGTGCGGGCTGGCGGTGGTGGGGTCGAAACGAAGCACTTGGGTGAATTGTCCGTCCAAGTTGAAGCTGTAGCCGATTCCCTTGGGCGCCACGCCGTTCCCGCCAGTCTGGCCCATCTGGGTCTCCTGAGTCAACTGCCGCAGCGCGTCGTACGTGTAGGCATTGAGGAAATCGGCGACGCCCGCCACGGTGGCTGTGAGCTGCGTGCGGTTGTTCATCGAGTCGTACTGGCCGGCCAGCACGACGTGCGGAATGTTCGGCGTGCCGCTGTTGTCAACGCTCGTCACGCGCATCAGGTTGTCGTAGGTAAAGGCGTAGGAACTGCTTGGATCGCTGGCCGACGTCACGGCGTTGTCGGCGTTATAGGCAAACGCGATCGTGCGGACAACGGTATTGCCGCTCATCCACAACTCGGACGTCTCGCGCATCAGGTTGTCGTAGGTGAAATTGCGAACCAAGCCATTCCTGTCGGTTTTCTGGATGACGTCTCCCATGGCGTCGCGGACGTAGGTAATGGTGTAGCCCAGTTGGTTGGTGTCGGTCAATACCAAATTGGTGGGCGAATACGCCCACGTATCGGTGTTGCCAGCGCTGTCGGTGAGGCTCGTGCGGTTGCCCGCCAGGTCGTAACCATATTGGGTGGTGCCGCCATTGGCGTCGGTCGTGCTCACGAGCCAGAGCCGGTTGTTATAGGTGTTTGAAGTCACATGTGAGAGGGCGTCGGTGGTCGTGAGCAACTCTCCATCATGCCCGTAGGCATAGGCCACCGTGTTGCCGAGGTTGTCGGTGACGCTCGCCACCTGGCCGTCTGCCGTGTAGGCCGTCGTGTTCACATGGCCCATCGGGTCAGTAGTGGACGTGCGTTCTCCAATGGCGTCGTAACCGTATTGCGTGACGGGCGCGCCGCCGCCGGGGTTGGGGGCCGTCACCGAGATGACCCAATTGTGGCTGTTATACGCGGTCGTCGTGACGCCGCCAAGCGGATTCGTTTCGGAAACCTGGCGGGAAAGATTGTCATAACCGATCGTGATCACGGGCGAGGTGCCGCCGGAACCGCCGGGGTTGGGCAACGTGATCGACGTGACGCGCTGCAAGGCATCATACGCCCACGAAGTGGTATTGCCCATGGGATCAACTTGGGTCAACTTCTGGCCGTCGGCATTGTACGTATACGTCCAAACAGGCGCCGAGCCGCCGGTGGCCGGTACGGGCAAGGTCACGCTGGTCAACTCGCCGCGGCTGTTCCAGGCGTCGGTCGTGACGTTGCCCATTTCATCGGTGGTCGTGAGCAACTCGGAGTCTTTGTTATAAGTATATGACATGACACCATTTGCGGCGTTGGTCATACTGGTCGTGCGACCATCGGCATCGTAACTATACGACGTCGTGTGGCCATTTTGGTCAGTGACCGAGGCGAGTTGATCGTCGGTCGTGTAAGTGAACGTCTCTGTGGAATTATCCGGGAAAGTGATCTTGATCAGGCGCTCGAAGCTGTCGTAGGCATAGCTCGTAGTGATGGTGCCGACCGCGTTGTTGGGGGCGGGCTGCGTCATGGTGAGCGGGTTGCCGTAGGCATCGACCGTGTAGCTGACCGTGTTGGAAAGCGGGTCCGTGGTCGAGAGCAGATTGCCGTGGACGTCGTAAACCCACGTCCAGACATCGTTGAGGGAGTTGACGCGCTTGATAGGCTCCGAGAAGGAATTAAAG
>DATKSN010000105.1:0-17229 GCA_035531595.1 Pirellulales bacterium
TAGCCCGGATTATTCATGGTCCGGGGAGGAACTCGCGCACTGTGCTGTAGCAGAATTCGCAAGAATTCTGGCGTAACTCGCGTCCACGGCCTGACTTCTTGCGAAGCCAGCTACGGGACCATGAATAATCCGGGCTAGGCACACTTCGACTCCCAACAGCGATCGCATCGCGCGCGCGCTCATTCTCCCAACTTTGTCCGGACCTGTTTCCAGGCGTGCCGGATCGTCTGGTCGGCGGCGGCGCGCACGAGAGCCGGGCTGATCGTGGCGACCAGGCCCGACATCCGCTCGATTCGCGCGCTCCAGGTCAGCCGCGAACCGCCCCCCTCGGTGGAGATCCGCAGTTGTGAAACGATCTGCATCGCGACGCCGATTCCCTGGGCGTCGAGGCGCATCGCAGCCCACTCGCTCGGCTGTGAATCGGCCAGCGTGATCGACAGCTTGAGCGTGCCGCGGAGGAAGGAAAAGCCCGGCTTGACGACACACTTGAGCGTTCGCTCGTCGGGCCGCTCGGACGAAACGAGGTCGGGAATCGTGGCGGCCAGCGTGCCGAGGTCCGTCAGCAGCGCGAAAAGCCGTTCGGGCGCCGCTGAAAACGATTCCTCGCCGCCGAATTCCGTGAGGGGTGTGGCCATGACATTTGAGCGGGGCGTTGTCAAGAATCGCCGCCGCCGTTACCGAAGCCGTCGTCGGCACTTGGTTTTTTGCCCTTCTTTCTCGGCTTCTTGCCGACGGGCTTCTTGCCGGCCGACTTCTTGCTCCCCTTCTTGCCCCCGGCGGATTTCTTTCCCTCAAGCGGCTTGGCGAGCGTGACCTTGATTTCATCGGCCAACACGAAGCCGGGCGTCACCGCGTTGACGGCGGCGGCGGCGGCCCCCACTCCGAAACGTCGCCCGAGCTTTCCCTTGATCTCGATCTTGTCGCCTTCACTCACGAGGCTCAGGTCGGCGACGTCGACCGTGATTTCGGGCTTGTCGGCCAGTTTGGCCTTGACGTCATTTTCCGGCGTGGCGACCAGCAACTCGCCCTTCTTGAAGGTCTTCAGCTTGCCGATGACGAGATAGTTGACCGGGCCTTTCTTTTCCAGTTCCTTGAGTTCGTCGCCCGGCCCGATGTCGGGGTCGAGCCTCAGTTGGACGTTCTCCGACAGGTCGACGATGTCCAGTTTGGTGACTTCGTCTTTCACGTTGCCTTGTTTGTCGAGCTTGGCCTCGAACCGCACGTACATGCCTGCTTTCAAGAAGCCCGGCTCGGCCGTGCCGGCCACCGTGATCTTGGCGGCCCTCGGGTTTGGCGACACCAACACCCGATTATTCTTGGCATCGGTCACGAGCAGGCCCGTCGGTCCCACTCCCGTGACCGTGCCTTCCTCCTGGTAGTCATCTTGCGCGAACAAGGGGACACACGACATGGCCAGCGAAACGCCGGCGAAAACGGAAACAATCGAACGGGCGCGGCGCGACATAAGAGTGGCCTCCTCGGTTCCTTCAATGGGGTTGGGGCAACGGTTCTCAAGCGCCTTCAGAATACCACGTTCGTGGCGCGGATGCCACCTGGTTGCTTGCCAGCTTGCCAGACCGCCGTTCAGCCGCCACAATGCGAACATGACGCTCGACGAACCAAAGAATCCCGCTTCCCAGACGACCGCGGCCCAGATGACCGTGCCCCAGTTCACCGCGTTCAAGGCGGCGGGCCGGAAAATCAGCATGCTGACCGCCTACGACTTCACGATGGCCGGGCTGCTCGACGCCACCGGTATCGAGGGGATTCTGGTGGGCGATAGCATGTCGATGGTCGTGCAGGGGCACCCCAACACGCTGCATGTGACACTCGATGAGATCATCTACCATGCCGAAATGGTGGGTCGCGCCGTGCGGCGGGCCTTGGTGATCGTCGACATGCCGTTTCCCAGCGGGCACCTGGGTCGGCGCGATTCGGTCGCCAGCGCCGGCCGCATTCTCAAGGAGACTCGCTGCCAGGCCGTCAAGCTCGAAGGGGGCGTCGAGCAGGCCAAAACGATCGCCGCCCTGGTTTCGGCCGGTATTCCGGTGATGGCCCATTGCGGACTCCGTCCGCAAAACGTGCATCAGTTGGGGGGCTACAAGGTGCAGCGCGACGCCGAGCGACTGCTGGCCGATGCTCGGGCCGCCGAACAGGCGGGGGCTTTCGCGATGGTGCTCGAATGCATCCCCAGCGAGCTGGCGTCGCGAATCACCGCGGCCGTGTCGGTGCCGACGATCGGCATCGGCGCCGGTTCGGGCTGCGATGGCCAGGTGCTGGTAACCCACGACATGCTCGGACTCACCGCCGGTTACGTGCCGCGCTTCGCCAAGGCGTACGCCGACCTGCGCGGCACCATCACCCAGGCCGTCACTTGTTACCGCGATGAAGTCCGCAACGGCGAATTTCCCGACGCCAAGCGAATCTTCAAGTGACGTTGGTTGAAGGGTGAACCCTGGCCCCTGAACCCTGAACCCTGACCACGGACCACCGACCACGGACCACCGACGCGCCCCCATGCCCAATCGCCTCGCCCACGAAACCAGCCCGTACCTGTTGCAGCACGCCAACAACCCCGTCGACTGGAACCCCTGGGGATCGGAGGCGATCGAGCGCGCCAAGGCCGAACGGAAGCCGATCTTTCTTTCGATCGGTTATTCGGCCTGCCACTGGTGCCATGTGATGGAGCACGAAAGCTTCGAAAACGAAGCGATCGCGCGCGTCTTGAATGAAGGCTTCGTGCCGATCAAGGTCGATCGCGAGGAACGGCCCGACCTCGACCAGATCTACATGCAGGCCGTGCAAATGATGACCGGCCGCGGCGGTTGGCCGATGTCGATGTTCCTCACCCCCGAGTTGGAACCGTTCTACGGTGGCACGTATTGGCCGCCGACGGGCCGGATGGGCATGCCCGGTTTCGACCAGGTGCTGGCGGCGGTAGCGGAAGCCTGGCGCGAGCGACGCGAAGTGGTGCTCAATCAGGCCGCCCAACTGACGGCCGAACTGCGAAAGGCGGCCAGCCTGGAACATGCGGCCGGGGAGCTTTCGCTCGAACCCCTCCAATCGGCCGAGGCCATGCTGCAGCGGAGTTTCGACCGTCAGCACGGCGGCTTCGGCGGCGCGCCTAAGTTTCCGCACCCGATGGATCTGCGCGTCGTGTTACGGCTCTGGCGGCGCACCCACCGTGAGGAACTGCTCGGCCTCGTGACCCTCACGCTCGACAAGATGGCCGCCGGCGGCATCTACGATCAACTTGCCGGTGGCTTCCATCGCTACTCGGTCGACGAGCGCTGGCTGGTGCCGCACTTCGAGAAGATGCTTTACGACAACGCGCTCTTGGCGGCTTGCTACCTGGAGGCGTACCAGGCCACCCGCCGCGAGGATTACGCCCGCGTCGCCGGAGAGACGCTCGATTACACGCTCCGCGAGATGACCGGTCCCGAGGGGGGCTTTTACAGTACGCAAGACGCTGACAGCGAAGGAGAGGAAGGCAAGTTCTACGTCTGGACGCCGGCCGAAATTCGCCAGGTGCTCGGCGAGGCGGCCGCCAAGACTTTCTGCTACGTCTACGACGTCAGTCTGGAGGGGAACTTCGAAGGGCGAAACATCCTCAACCTCCCCAAGTCGCTCGTCCAATGCGCGAAAATCTTCGACCGCGACGTGGCGGAATTGGCGGCCGAGTTGGCCGGGGGCCGCGCGAAGTTACTGGAGGTTCGCGGCCGGCGCGTCGGGCCCGCCTTGGACGACAAAGTGCTCGTGAGCTGGAACGGGCTGATGATCGACGCCTTTTCGCAGGCCGCGTGCGTACTGGGCGAGCCGCGATACCTGGCGGCCGCGACGGCCGCCGCGGAATTCATTTCGAAGAACCTGCGCCGCGGCGACGGCCGGCTGCTGCACTCGTGGCGCGCCGGCCGTGCGCGGTTCGACGCCTATCTCGACGACTACGCCTGCCTGGCCAACTCGCTGGTCAGCCTGTACGAGGCCGGCTTCGACGAACATTGGATCGACCTGGCCGTCGAGTTGGCCGACGTGATGCTGGCCCAGTTCGCCGACGTCGACGGGGGCGGCTTCTTCTACACGGCCTGCGATCACGAGCCGTTGATCGCGCGGCAGAAGGACGTGCAAGACAGTTCGACCCCCAGCGGAAACGCGATGGCGGCCACGGCACTGTTGCGGCTGGGCAAGCTCTGCGGCCGGCAGGATTACCTTGCCGCAGCGGAACGTACCCTGGCTACGTTCACCGAACTGATGACGCGTCATCCGACCGCCGCCGGGCAGCTCTTGATTGCGCTGGACTTCGAGCGTGGACCCTCGCCGGAGTTGGTGCTGATGGCGCCCGCGAGCGACGCGGACGCGGCGGCGGTGCTGGGCGACTTGCGGCGGCGTTACTTACCGAACAAGGTCGTCGCACGGCGTGTGGGCGGTACGCCGTCGGCGCGGCTCGACGCGATTTTCGCGGGCAAGCCGGTCCCGGCATCGGGTATCGCGCTTTACGTCTGTCGTGATTTCACCTGTCAAGCGCCGGCGGTCGGCCGCGACGCGGCGCTGGGGCAGGTTTCAGATCTGCCATAGAGAGATATGATCGCAGTTGGCAACAGCGGTGGCTGGGGCCGAGCCTAAGCGATGCCCCGGTCGCTATCTATCCGGGATTTTTCATGGTCCGGGGAGGAACTCGCGCACGGTGCTGTAGCAGAATTCGCAAGAATTCTGGCGTAACTCGCGTCCACGGCCTGACTTCTTGCGAAGCCAGCTACGGGACCATGAATAATCCGGGCTAGTAATACGGCTGGCAGAACGGCCCTGAAACGGTATGATCAAACTGAATGCTAAGCGGACCATAGTTGGAGCAACTGGATGAAGAAATCACTTGGCCGTCACATTGTGGTGGACGCCGCGATTTGTCACGGGCAGCCCACGTTCCGAGGCACGCGGATCTTCGTGAGCGACGTATTGGATGACGTGTCTCGTGGCATGGCGTGGGAGGCCATTATCGAGCGTTGGAGCGGTGCAATTACGAAAGAGGCCATTGCAGAGGCGGTGCGGCTGGCTTGCGAGGCTCTCGTGAGTCATACCGATGATCTAGTCGGCGGGCCCGCCGCCGGATGAATGTTCTCGACGAGAATATCCCGGTAGACCAACGGCAGCTTCTGCGAGGTTGGAAAATCCGGACTCATCAAATCGGGCAGGATGTCGGCCGCCAAGGAATGAAGGACGATCAAATCATCCCCGTTCTCTTGCACCTCCGCCGCCCGACTTTCTTCACGCGTGACCTGGGGTTTTACCGATCACGCTTGTGCCATGAGCGCTACTGTCTCGTTTCTTTGGCCGTCGGGTCGGAAGAGGCGGCTAGCTTCATCCGGCGTACTTTGCGACATCCTCAATTGAACACCCACACGAAACGGATGAACAAGGTCGTCGAAGTGCATCAGAATGGAGTGCGCATGATGGAGTTGTATGGTACGGAAATTCGGCTTGTGACTGGCCATCTCCCCGTGGACGTTGATCGCCGCCTCTCCGCGAAGGCTTCCGAGAGCGGCCAGGACGTGGTGCAGTTGATTCGTCTCGCGATCGTTCGATTTATCGCTTGAACGGCAGATCCTTGTCATCGGCGAGCTTTTCGCGCCAGGTCTTGCGTTGGGCCATGCGAGGTCTCCGGTTTTTTTTCGTCGGTCTTACCAATTTCTCCTTTCTCCTTTCTCCTTTCTCCTTTCCACTTTCTCCTCTTTCCCTACGGCTTGGCGACCTTCCACAGATGTCGGTCGCCGCGGAAATAGACGGCGCCGTTGGCGACGGCGGGCGACGCGAGGATGGGTTCGCCGAAATCGTGCTCACTGACGAGTTCTCCCTCGCCGCCCGCGTCGCTCGCGACCAGCCGCACCACTTGGGCCAGGCCCTTGTCGTTCACGCAGTAGGCATGTCCGGCGGCGATCGCCGGCGTGGCCCAAAACGGGCCGGCCAGCCGTAGCCGCCAAAGGATCTTGCCGGTCAACGTGTCGCCGCACGTCAGCACCGAAGCGCTGCTCAGCGTGTAGATCCGCCCTTTGTCGACAACCGGGCTGGCGTTGGCCGGAGCCAGCTTTGCGTCTTGCCAGACGACCTCCGGCGGCTCGTCGCCGGATCGGCGCTTGAGGGCTGTCAGCCCGGCGGAGGGAACATAAATGCCGTCGCCTTGGGCAACGACCGAAGGAATGATGCTCGCCGGCATGGGCAGCGCCCAAAGCGGCTCGCCCGTGCGCGGGTGGTGGGCCGTCAGTTCCTTGGGCGATTGCAACAGCACGACGTCGTCGGCCGGCGTTTTACCGCGCCAGAGGGCGGGCGAGGTCCAATTCATCGCCTTGCCGCGCTGGAGCCGCCAGAGCGATTCGCCGCTACGCGCGTCGAGTCCGGTGGCGAACGAGTCGCCCAGGTTCTCGACCTGCGCCACGACCGTGCCGGCGGCGACCAAGGGTGACGCCGCCATGCCGACGTCGTTGCCAGCCGTCGGATAGTCGAACGCCAGACCGCGGAACCAGAGCAGATTCCCGTCGAGGTCGAGGCAGGCCATGTCGTTCGAGGAGAAGAAGGCGAAGATGCGCCGTCCGTCGCTGGCGGGCGTGGGCGCCGCGACGGCCATCGTGGGATGGCAGAGCGTACGGCCCGTGGCCCAGAACTGCCGTTGCCAGGCCGGTGTACCCGTCGCGGCGTCGAACGCGAGCACATGCAAGCGGTCTTGTTTGTAGCCACTCGACGCGGTGACGATCACCTTGCCCGACACGACGATGGGACTGGAAACGCCGCGGCCCGGCAGGTCGGCCCGCCAAGCGATGTTCTCACTCTTTCCATCGACCGTTTGGCCCCACGAAGTCGGCACTGCGGTTTCGGCCGAAACGCCGGTCGAATCGTTGCCGCGAAACTGCAACCAATCGGCCCCACAGGTCATCAGACCGGCCAAGGCAAGAACCAAGCCCGGCGACCGACGCGGCGCGCCGCCACGGCATCTGACACTTCGCAACATCGCACCTCCTCGACTTCCCCCCCAATCGACTCTAGCCACTGTAGCGTCTGTCGCCTTTCGCTCCGCGAAAGGGCGTTCTTTCGCGGAGCGAAAGGCGACCGACAGGCAACCGACACACAACCCTCGTGAGAAACATTCCCTGTCAAGGCCGAATTCTCAACACCCTATAGCCACTGGACACACCACGTCAAGGCGCGGAGCGCCCTTTCCCCGATCCGGCGGTCGACGCGGCCACGGCGAAGACGAACCAAGCGACGACGAGGGCCAGCCCGCCCAGGGGGACGACCGCGCCCAGCCAAGCCGGCGCGCCGAAGACCATGGCGTACAGACAACCGGAAAAGACCGCCATGCCGGCGACGAATCCCCAGCCCGCCGCGTTCAGCCAGGGAGATCGCCGCTGGACAGCGGTAACCCCCACCAGAACCAACGCCAGGGCGTGGTACATCTGGTAGCGCACGGCCGTTTCGTAGATTTCCAGTGGCCTCTTCACCGATTCGTCAGTGAGATTCCGGCTTTCTTTCAGGAAGTCCTTGAGCCCATGGGCTCCGAACGCCCCGCTGACGACGGCCAGTCCCGCGAGCATGGCACCGCAAGCGATCCATGAGTTGGGTTTCAACATGAATGTCTCCCGCAATATATACTGCACGCGACCGAGAATGAGACGTTCACGGTGGCTGGGGCAGAGCCTAAGCGATGCCCCGGTCGCTATGTCGCCGGGGCATCGCTTACGCTCTGCCACCAGCCACCACACTTCTCGTGACAAAATGTCTCATTCTTGGCCGCGTGCAGTATAATAAACAACGACCCGCTTCCAGGCTAGCAAAAAGCCAGCGCGGCTCTTGACGAGCCGCGCCGGCCCAGGAGGGAACCGACTCGTAGTCGGAGGATTACGGAGGGGTCGGAATACCCAGATTCTCTTCTTCCTCTTCCAGAATGATGATGCGGGGCGTGACCATCATCATCAGGCTCTGCGTTTCGCGGCCGGTACCCACGTTGCGGAACAAGCGGTTGACGTAGGGGATCTTGCTCAAGAGCGGCACGCCGAACTCGTTGCGGCCTTCGCTCAAGCGCTTGATGCCGCCCAAGAGCACGGTGCCCCCGTCAGGCACGCTGACGGTGGTCGCCACCGAGAAAATGGCGAACGACGGCAACTGCACGGTCGTGCCCTCGGAGGCGTTCGTTGTCGCGGTGCTGCGATTCGTCGTCAAGTCGCTCGGACCTTGCGAACTGGACGTCTGGTTGCTCGAGCTGGAGCCGGTAAAGGTGAAGGTGTTGACCGCGGTGATCTTGCTGAAGAAGGGAACCAGCGTCAAGCGGACGAAGCGCCGGTCGCTCGAGACCACCGCTTGCACCGATAAGGCCGAGCCCTCGTTGAGCACCACGATCACCGGTTGGTTGGCGGCCGCGAAGGCGCCCACCACCGGGATCACGCTGATCACGAACGGCGTGGCCGTGAAGTCGGCCACGAACGCCCGCTGGCCGTTGAACAAGGTGACCTTGGGAGCTTGCAGCACGTTGCTGCGCTGGTCGCCCTGGGAGGCTTCGATGAAGAAGAACGCCTCGAGCTTGCTGAGGATCGCGAAACCGAGCTGGGCGCCGGCGCCGGCCTGATAACCACCGAATTGAGGCACCGTGAGGGGAAAGCTCCCCTGTTGGACCGGGATGTCCAGGTTGGCGCTGTAGGTGGTGGCCGTCGACATACCTACCGTCACGCTTTCGGACGTCGAAAGATTTGCCGGAGCGTAATTGCGGATTTGGCTGGGGAGCGGAAAGGCGGTCGGCGTCGTGATCGGCACTTCGCTCAGTTGGTTGCCGAACAATTGGAACTTCTTGGCCGTATTGGTGGGCACGCTGAGGTCGAAGCTGACCCCGATACGCTCGAAGAAGTTGTCGTTGAGGCTGATGAAGCGGACCTCGATCGTGACCTGCAAGTCCTGCAAGCGGCGAAGCTGGTCGAGCAGCTCGGCGATCTCCTCGTGGACCTCCTGGGTCTGGCTGACGACCAGGCTCAGGTTCCCCTTGAATTCGGTGATCGTGCCGGGACCGCCGACTTCGGCCCAGGTGGTGGGCGCGATGGTCGAGGTGATCAACTCGATCAGACTTTCAAAGTCGGCCTGGTCGCCGCCGCCCAGACCGCCGGGTCCGAAGGCCGCCGGGTCGCTTGGCCGCAATGTGGAGGCCATGCTCGAGCCGTTTTTCATCTGGGCCATCAGGTCCGGATGGAGCATCACGTTGGCGTTGGCGCCGCCGGCACTGGCCGCGACCGGCATGATCATGTCGCCACCCGGCCCGCCGCCGTACATCGGCACCTGGGCGTAGGCGTCGGTGAGCGCCCCGGACAGGCCCATGCGGCTGTTGGGATCGAAGTTGGGGATCGGTATCACCAGGTCGGCCACGTTGTAGGTGACCGGGTAGACCTCGCCGTCGCGCAACTGCTCGCTGGTGATGTTGAGGACTTCGTTCTTGACCACGTAGCTGAGCTGCAAGGGGCTGAGAATCAGGTTCAACGCGCTCTTGAGCGAGATCTCCTGGCTGAGGTCGATCGTCACCGGGGTGTGCGAGTCGACCCCTTCCTCGGCCAGCCCGCGCGGGTCGAGCATCATGGAGACCTGCGTGAGCTGCCCAAGCTTGTTGATGACTTCGTCGAGCGGCGCGTCGTGGAAACCGAGCGAGACGGGCGTCTTCAGCTTCTGCTCGATCTCGATTTCCCGCTCCGAGCGCTTCTGCCGGCCCTCACGCATCAGCTTCCTGCGATTGACGCTGAGATTCGCCCATTGTTTGGCGTCGCGGTTGAAGACGAAGGGAGTGTTGTCGTCGAAGGGGATGGCGGATCGGTCGACCTCCGTCATCACCTGGTAAAAGCCCTGCTCCTTGTCCGCCCGGATGCCCATCACCTCGTCGTTCCGCTTGATCATCTTGACCTGGTTTTTGAGTTGCAAGACGACCAGCTCGTCGGGCGCCATTTCGTAGGCCCGTTTGGCGATCACCTCGGCCTCGGCGTAGCGCCGTTCGTCCATGAGCGAATTGAACTCGTTGACCAGCTTGGCGAGCTTTTCCTTGACCTCGACCTTGACTTCACGGCGATGTTCGATCTCATCGCGCACGCCGTCGTTCTTTTCGTTCAACTCGATCCGCGCCCGGTTGTCGTTGATGTAGCGCTTCAAGTCGTCAATGCTCCTGTCGACGCGCCGCGACAGGATGTCGCGGGTGGTGCCGTCGAGTTCCGACTTCATGACCTCGGCGCGGGCGTCCTCGAGGATCTTGAGGGCCTCCTTGGGGTTGACCTCTTGCAGCTTCTTGGCCTTGGTCTCCTGGCGCGTCAACTTGCCTGAAGTCTCGCGGTAGCGGCGTTGCTGGGCGGCATCGACCTTGTTCAACAGCGAGTTCTCGGCGCCGCCGGGATGGCGCGACGGGGCCGACTGCTGCGAGAGGAACTGCAGTTTGTCTTGCAACTGTTGCTGTACGGCCGGATCGAGCTCTTCGCGGCGCGCGTTGGCCTCGCGGAACCACTTCAAGGCGCTCGGCACGTCGCGTTTCTTGAGCGCCTCCTCGCCCTTGAGGTACACCGCCATCGCCGAGTCGGGCGTGACGACGTCTTGCTGGCTGTTGGCCTGGACGTTTTCGGTTCGGTCGTTGTCGCGGTCGTACACCGCACGCGAAGCCGGATAGCGTTCGTCGCCGTCGGGCTCGGTGCCGATCGGCTCCTCGCTGCTCGCCGCGACGACCTCGCCACCTTGCCCTTGCCCCTTGCGAAGCTGTTGGATTTTGTAGAGCACCAGCCAGGGCTTGTCGTCGTTCTTGCCGAACGCATTGTCGGGCACATGCAGGTTTTCCGCCTCCTCGGCCAGGGTTTCGGCCTGGCGCATGTCGCCGGCGTCCAAAGCGGCGCGGGCTTTGCGAACCAGCGCCGTGGCCTCGGCCTTACGCTCGGCGATTTCCGCGTCGATCGGCGGCTCCGCGGCGGCGGACACGTTGGGGCGGTCGTTGGCATCGACTGGCGGCAGCGGTTCGAGCCGCTTGGCGCCGTTCTGCCGGCGCGCGGCGACGATCCGCTGCAACACCGCCGACGGCTTGGGATCGAACGGCCCATAGGCCACGTCCAGCTTGTCGGCGTCGCCCGCCAACCGCTCGGCCTCGTCGAAATCCTGCCATTGCATCAGCCCTTCGGCCTGTTGCATCAAGAGTTCGGCCTGCTGGCGGCGATAACTCTCGCTGGACCGCGCGTCCGAACCGCGCTGGGCCAGTTGCGCCGCCTGGGCCACAAGTTCCTCGACCTTGTCGGGCGTGTCTTGGTTGTATTCGAAATCCAGGCCCAATTCCTTGGCCTGCTTGGCCAGTTCCATGGCCCGGCGCACATCGCCCACGGCCAGCGCCTGGCGCGCGGTCAAGAGCAGCCGGTCGCTCTGGGCACGGGCGTCTTCGTCCGTCGGCGCGGCGCGTGGCGACATACGCGGTTCGTGTTTTGGGTCGTCGGGAGGCGCCGTCATGGTTTGCGTGCCGAAGGGCGAGTGGCTGGGAAACGCCTGGTTGCCGGTCAGGCCCGGCATCGGTTCCAATTCGCCGGGCGGCGTTTCCTCGGGCGCGTCGGTCGAGCGCCGCGGCAGCGGAGCGCCGGTCGGGTTGGCGCGGTTAGCGAACGGATCGCGCGGCGCGGCGCTCGCCTTTTCGGCCGGCTTGTCGTCACGCGGCGCGTACAACTGGCTGGGGCGCTTGACCCGGCTCGCGCCGCCTTGGCGCCGCTGCAGATCGGAGCGCGCCTTCTTGGGCGTGTCGCCCAGGTACAGACGGCCATAACTGACGTTCAGGCCCTCCGCCTTTTCGATCAGCGATCCGGCCGTTTTGAAATCGCGTGCCTTCATGGCACGGCGCGCCCGCGTGAGCAGGTCGGCGACCTGGGCCTTGGGATCGCCCGCCGCTTCGCGCGATTCGCCGGATTGGCCGGTGGCGGCCGCTGCCACCAGCGCGTTCCAGCATCCACAGTCCGGCCCGGCCAAGGCCGGCCCGGCGATCAACGTGAGTCCCGCGGCCACGCAACCGGTGAGTATCCAAGACGTCGTCTTCAACACGATCTCCTTTCGAGATTCGCTGGCGGTGCGCCAACGGCGGCCCCATGGGACCGACCCTGGCGACTTTTTCTCTTGTCCGTGCGCAAATGACGATCGACGCCCGCGGCCGAGATCTCCATCCACGAGTCACGGCGCACCGTGCCGGCGGAGGCGACCCCGGGCGGGTCACGAACCATAAGACTTGAGTTGGGAATTGGCGGAAGAAGGTGAGGTAAATACCCGCGGACGAAAAACGGGTCAAGACCGGTTTCCGAGAATTCTTTCGCCGCCGCTAGAACAGTCCCGAAGGGCCGGCAGAGTGTGGCCGGGGTGGCAAATACTTGCGCGATCAATGCCAGATCGGCTCGGTCGCGTTCGTAGGTCAATTGGCGCGCCGCCTCACGCCGCCGTCGTGTGGATGATATTCCGATTCCCCTCCGCCCCGCATCGGCGGAACCCAGGGCAAAAGCCACGGCGAAGTCTTTCCAGCCGCCACATCCGCAACCAAATCAATCGCACAGAGCCACGGATGAAACACAGACTGAACACGGATGAACCATCCGTGTTATTCGTGAAATCCGCTCGATCTGTGGTTCTGCGTTGGTTGCACCACCTACCCGATCGATCGTTTTCCTTCACTTTGCAACACTCATATTGAGTCCGTTTTCGTCCCAAATCGCTCGGAATCGCGTCCCGCTACCGCGTTTGAGCAAGAACCGGCCTTCCACGAGTCCCTGCGCCGCCTCGAAATCACCGAAAAAACCGGCTCCTGGCCATTCGGCAGGCTTGCTTTCTTGCTAACATGGAGTTGCTAAGCAGCAAAAAATGCGCGCGCGATCTGGTACATTCAGGGGGGATGAACCACGGATGTCTAAAAACCGTCGTTGTGGTGTAGGCGTCCCGCCTGCCGCCTGGGAAATCGTCATGTCAGCGGCCACTTCACGATCAAACATGCCAATTGGCATGTTTGGACTTGCCTTACTGGTAACGACTTGCGCGGGGTCAGCCCCGCTGCGGAGGGGCTTCCGGCCCTGTTTCAACGCTGCCAGTTTTTCGGCCACGATGGCGCGCTGCGATTCGTCGAGGCTTTGCCATCCGGCAAGCCTTGAACCGATTGCGTCCGTCGAGGATCTTACCCTCGTAGGTGTAGATCGGTTCGCGTTGGCCGTGGGCCGCGATGTCGGCGGCCAACTCTTTGAGCACGTCGTAAAGGTTGGCCAAGTCTGAATCCAACATGACTTTTTGTCCGCGAATCAGGAGGATCGCGTTCTCGATTCGTTCGACCTCAATGAGTGCCGTGTCGGCCATGCTCGGACCTCGGAATTCCCCGGGCGGCGAGCCGCGCGTTGATGAGC
Source organism: Pirellulales bacterium (assembly GCA_035531595.1). GTDB lineage: Bacteria > Planctomycetota > Planctomycetia > Pirellulales > JAICIG01 > DATKSN01. Next base: position 13,395 of record DATKSN010000105.1, read on the forward strand.
GCGCACCGGTGGGATTATTCATGCTCCAGGGGAAACGCGCGCAGTCTGCCGGTACACCAACCCGCGGCGCAAGCAAGGTAAAGCTTCGCCGAACCCGTTACGCAAAATGGGTAAACTTTCTGTAAGGCAAACGTGACACGTACTTTACGTCGAACCTAGCTGGTAATCTGGTGAAACGGCGGGGTTTCTTACCGGGTTCGGCGAAGCTTTACCAAGCAAGGAAGGTAAGTTCAACACTGGGCCTTGCTTGCGCCGCGGGTTAGTGTTGGACCATGAATAATCCGGGCTAGTCAACCTGCCCCATGAGACCGCGATTGCGGTCCTTCGACGTAGGGCAAGGCCGGTTTGGCCCTTGGCACTTCGTCCTCGTCTTCTTCCTCGTCGTCGAAGCCCATCATCGCGGAACCCGGCCCTTCGACCCCGACCAGGAAATGGCCGTCCAGGGCGCTGATGTGGTTGGCGATCAGGCGGGCTTTATCGAACGACTCGTTCGGACCCCGGATATAAAACGGCTTTCCATCCTTGCCGAACTCGAATTCGTCGAGACAAAGTGATGGATCAATGCCCTCCAGCAAGAGGCGCGCCGCGCGGAAGTCGCGGTGCGGCGCGAAGCCGAGCGATTGGGCGTAATCGGCGGCGCAATGCACGAGCTTCGAAAAATACTCGGGCGCGACCTCCAGCAACCGGCCGTGGGTTTCGATTTTGTCGATCATCGTGTCGTACTCGGCGTTGCCCATCACCTTCCAGAAAGCGTTCTTCACGCCGAGGCAAAAAACGTCGACGAGGAAGACACCGCAGGCGATCTGGCCCGCAGGCGTCCGCCGGGCAATGACCAGTTGACCAAGGCCGACGTCCCACAGTCCATCCGGCACCAAGGTCGCCGTGATCGGCCAGCCGTCGGCCCCTCGCAGCGAAATCATCGGGTTGCTCGAAGTGACCCGGGCCAATTGCCTTCGCTTGTCGGTTCGTTTGGCCTTTTGCTTCGCCAGACGTTTCTGCTGGCGTGCTCCGTGTTGCTTTGACATCGGCGACTCCTTTCGGCAGGACACGGAACGCCGCGGAGGGCGTTCCCTACAGAACCCAAACCAAGCCTTCGAGTGGGCCATTGTCCATTATCACTCTTGCGCGTCCGGCGCCAATACCAGCCTGCGACGCCGGCTATTTCGACAGCTCCTTCAGGTACACGTACAAGTCGGCCAGTTCCTCGTCGCTGGCCTCGTTCAGCAGCCCGCTTGGCATCAGCGATTGACGGCTGGGGCGGGTGGTGAGGATGTCGTCGCCCGTGACGCGGACGGTGACGTCGGGCCCGGTCTGCAAAAGAAGGCCGTCGGCCGAGTCGTAAACCAACAGGCCGTGATACACCTGGCCGGCGCGCGTGACGACGAGCGTCGTCTGATAGAGGGGCGAAACGTCGCGGCTGGGGTCGACGATCGCCGCGTACAGGTCGTCGCGCGAGAAGCGCCGCGCGGCGCCGGCCAGGTCGGGACCGAGCCGGCCGCCGCCGACGTGGCAGCGGTTGCAGGAGCGTTTCTCGAACACCCGCTTGCCGCGCGCGCGGTCGCCGCGGTCCCAATCGACGCCGGCCAACCGCTCACGCCAGGCCGCCGCGTCGGCGCCGCCGAAACCAGCCAGCGTCTTCGACTCCTCGGGGTGCGCGTTGGCGAACCAGTCGAACCACGGGGCGTAAGCGGCCGCCGGATCGGCGCCGTCGCGTTCGACAATTTCAAAGTGTTCGCCCGACCACACGGAGAGCAGCTTCGCCAGCGCCCACCGCACGGGCCGTTGCTCCGGCGCGGCACAATAGGACTTGAGCGTCCGCAGCGCGGTCGCCAGTTCGGCCGGCGTCGCCGAGGTGCCAAGCGATGCCAGTGCTTCGGCGGCCCTGGCGACGACGTCGCCTTGCGGCGAGGCCAAGGCTTCGACCAGCTTCGCGCGGTCTTCCGGCTTGGCGCGGGCCGCCAACGCCAAGGCGATGGCGTCGCGCAGGCCGAAGTCGCTCCATTGCTCGCGCAAGTCCGGCAAGCACTCTTCGTCCGCCAGCGACGCGACGACGCTGACGAGTTGGGGCGTCCAGCGCGATTCGTCTTCTTCAGGCGTGTCGGCCTGAGCGACGTCGAGTAAGCGCCGTGCCGCCCGCCGCCGCTCGTCGTCGCGCATGTGGGCCGCGAACAGGCTGTGCGCCGCCAGCCCGAATTGGCGATCGTCGGCGACCGCTCCGGCCAATTTCGGGTCGCGACGGCACAGTTCGTCGAACATCTCGCCCACGCGCAGCGGCCAGTTGGCGTCGGGGTACATCCGCCGCGCCGCCATCTTGCGGTGCAGGCCGGCGAGCGCCGTTGCCGTTGCGAACGTGACCGCGTCCGATCGTGGTCCCGTCAGCCGCGAGAGGACGATGAGATAGTGGATGTCGTCCACGGGCGAGCTCTCGGACGTGCAATACGAAATGATCACCTCCGGCGATTGCCGGCCGTCGGCGGCGAGCATCGCCAGCAAACGGGCGGCTTCCCGTTCGACCGCCGGGCCATGCTTCGCGGCGTTCTTTCGCGCCTCGACGAGTGCGGACAAAACACCCGAGAAGACGTTCCACCGAGTCGCATCGTCGATCGCATCGACCGCGTTGCCGGTGTAGCCACTGTGGACTTCGGGCTGGTCGGGCTGAATGCGCAGGTCGCCGAGTCCAATCTGGAGCAATCGCAGCGCCTCGAGTCGCACGTCGGGTTGTGTCGATTTCTTGAGTGCGGCGAGGCACTGATCGAAGAAAGCGGCGGGCATGGCTGCGCCGTCGGCGGGACGCTCGGCGAGCCAAAGGCGCGCCAGCCGACGACGCGGAGGTTCGTCGTCCGAAGGGTTGCCCAATACGCGGTTGAAACTCGCGCGGCCGCCGTTTCGCGCGGCCAGCAGCATCCCCGCGTGTACGCGGCGGCCATCATTATTGTCCGCCGCGCCCGCCCAGTTTGGCTGACGTATGAAGGCCGCCGAGCCAAGCATGGGCGTGGGGAGCGAGGCGATCGCCTCCCACGCCGCCCGCGTGACGCTTGGCGAATCCTCATACGTCAAGCTCGCCAACACTTGGATCGTCAGAGGATCGGCCAGTGGCCGTGACAGGGCCCATGCCACCCGCGCCGCCAGCGTTGGCCGTTTGAGCGCCAACGCTCTTCGAGCTTCATCGACGGTGAGACCTCCGAACAGCTCGACGAGCGCTTCCAGCGCGCGAATCTGCGCGTACACGTCACGCTGGTTGTCGAGCATCGCGGCGACGAACTGCTCGCGCCCCAATTGCTTCGCCAGCGGCACCCACTGAGCCCGCGACCAACTCGCCAACGGTTGATCGGCCGCGAGCACCTGCTCCAGCGGCGCGTCGGGATGGTTGACCGTGGCCGGCGCGTAACGCACGCGGAACACGCTGCCGCGCGTGCCGCGCCCGCCCACGGCGACGAACAGATCGCCTTGGGGTCCGACGGCCAGGTCGACCGGCGCAAAGCCGACGTCGCCCGTCGTTTGCAGGAACGTCTCCAACTCACCGGAGAAGCTCGCCTCCTTGGGCAAGAGGCGAATGAAATAGACGCGGCCCAGTGTCCAACACGCCGTGAACACGCCACCACGATAATAGCCGGGAAACTGCCGATGGCGGTAAACGGTCAGGCCGGTGGGCGAACCGCGGCCGATTTCGACCAGCCGCTCGACGTTGTCGGGAAACGACTCCGGCCGGTTCCAGCTCCGCTGCCAGCCTTGCAGGAGCCAGCCGTGCTCCATGCCGGTGGCGACGTCGAACAGCCGCGTGGGCGCGTACCAGGGAAGGTAATGGTCGCGTTCGCCGTCGGCGTCGACGGTGAAT
>DATKSN010000106.1:0-11783 GCA_035531595.1 Pirellulales bacterium
TCCTCCGTGAAGATGACCTCGTGTCTCAACCAAAACCCCGCGTATTCTACACGCCAGGTTGAGAAAGGTTGCCATCTTCGCGGAGATTTTTTCCAAAAGTTGCCGGGAAAATACGGGCCAAGCGGATTTTCCGACAGGCACGAGCTAGGCGTTCTTCAATACGGCGCGAAAGAGTGGGAGCACATGACGCGCGCGGAAGAAGGATGGACGATGGCCGAGCGCGCCGCGCACATGGCGATCCAAGACGAGATCGAGGATTTGAAACTCGTTGCCAAAATGCGGAAGAAGATCAACGACCTTGCGAAGAAGGAAATGGAAACCCGCCGGCAAGAGCGTGAGAAGCGCGAAGATGAGGGCAAGCGGTTGATTCGAGAGGCGCGGACCCGCGAGCAAGTGTACGCAGACCGGATTGCCGAGCTTCAGACCGCGCTGTTTGAGGAACGGATTGATAGGCAGACTTTCGAGTTCCATTCGAAGAAGGCCGCGAAAGAGCGGGACAAGAGCAGCAAAGAGCATGGCTATACGGCGATCGCCGCGGCCGAGGCGGGTGGCAAGGAAGCGTGGAGCACGATGGTTCGCGCCATGTCCGGCGCCACGAGCATTCCGGACCAGCAGTTGCATGTGGCCAAGCAGCAGTTGGTCGAGCTGCGCGAAACGAACCGGCGAGAAGGCCGCCGCAAGCCGCCGCCGAGCGCTAAGCCGCAACCGAGCGCGAAGCAACCGGGTAAACCCACCCCTGGCAAACCTCCGGCGCAATCCCGTGCGGCCGCGACACCGGCCCGGGCCCCCGCCAAGGCGACCCGGCTGGCCGAGATTGACAGGAAGGCCGCCGAGCGGCAAGAGGGCGCGCCCAAGGCGCAAAAAGCGCTACTGGACGAGATCGCGCGCAAGAAGGCGAAGCACGACGCCGAAGTGCGAGACACGATTGCCGACATCGACGCCAAGCGGACCCCTGCCGTCGAGCAAGACCCCGCCGCCGCGGAGGCCGAGCAAGGCCAGATTGCCAAACGCGAGCGACGCGACGACGAGCCGGCCAAGCAAGCGCGCCTCACGGCCGCCGACCTTGCGGCCCGGCAGGCCGCTGACATGGACGCAATTAAGTGGAAGTCCCAATTGCGAGAGGAACAAAACGAGCGCGACGCCGAGGCGCGGCGCAAGCCCTGGGCCGAGCGGGCCGGCGGTGCCACCTGGGGGAACGACGAGTTCAATCGCCAGCAGGCCAATCGGGACGCCGCCAAGCAACCGATGACGGCCGCCGAGCGCGATGCGTTGAAAGATCAGTCGATCGAAGCGAATAGGCGGCTGGAATCGTTACGCGACAAGGACACGAGAGCAGACGCGCAAGCCCGGCACAATCGTCAGGGTTTTCAGCGGCGAGACCACCCCGCATTTGACGCGGCGGAGCAGCGCGAAAACGCGCACCGCGAGGCCGAGATTGCCCGGCAAGCCACGCTGGCGAACGCCCTGTGGGAGCAACTCACCGCAAGGCGAGCGGCCGAGCAAGAGGCCGAAGCCAAGCGGCAAGCAGCCCCGGAACCGATCACGCGGGGCGACCGTGAGGCCGCCGCCGATTTTAGCGCTGGCCACGCCGACGAAATCCGGCAACGCGAGCCGAGTCGAGACCAGACCCCGGCCCCGGCGACGAAGGGGACCGACAAAGAGGCGACGCGGCAAACGGCAATCCAAGAGCGGATTGCCCGCGGCATCGATAGGATGAAAGTGCTCAGCATTTCGTGATGCCGCGGGGGCGGCATCAACCACCAGGAAGGGGGAAACATGTATTGTGTCAACTTACGCCAGCGATTCGGCACTCAGTACCGCATCGGCCGCGATGAGGCCTACCTGGCCGAGTACGGACGCCAAGCCTGCCGGGCCGACCCGTGGCTTGACGTGGTGCTCTGCCAGCGGGGCGAGATTTACTCGCATGGTGGCACCATGCTGGCCGCGGCAACCCGTGGCCGAGGTCCCACCGCTCAACGGCTGATGGCGCTGCCATGCTGCCAGGTTTGGCAGGACGCCGACGACGGGGTGACGGTGCTGTTCGACGTGGCCGACTTCAATCAGGTAGCCACCTTGATGCTGCCCAGAAAAAAGAGGCGATGGACGGCCGAGCAACGGGCCAAGATGATGGCGGCCGGGACGCTGTTCGGTGTTTTGCCACGATATGGCGCACGTTCTGACGACCAAATTTGCGAAGTTGCACCCCAAGTCGGGATTTAGGTCGTTGGGCCGGTCGATGCGTCAGGCGGGGCTTGTAGGCGTTCGGGAGTTCCTGTCAATGGATTGCCAACAACCGCCCAAGAACGGCTGGCCGGCATACGTGCCATCGCCGGAAGTCATCGCGGCCGAGACGGCGCGGATCCGCGCGGGCTGGGATGAAGCCGAATACCGGCACCGGGCGGGATTCATGCCGGACTTCGGCGCCGTCGATTTGCAGCTCGTGCTGGCCGACGAATGGGAGATGGGGCCGGCGTGGTAGACGTGACGCGAGCGGCGGCTTGCTGGTGGCCTTCATGGCGTTCGATTTTCGGCACCGCTCGCAAACCGACTTCCGGGGGCGTTGTGGGACAAGGGGTTGCGGAGACGGCATCGCTGGGGATGAAGGATTCGATGGGCACGGCGACTTGTGGCATCGCCGGCGGACGGAAAAGCGGATACGACATCGCTGGGGATGAAGGATTCGATGGGCACGGCGACAAGGCCAGCGGCTATCGCGTGACGTGCCGCGTGCTTATCGCTGGGGATGAAGGATTCGATGGGCACGGCGACGCGGCGAGGCTGGGCGGGACCGGGCCGGGCAAGACATCGCTGGGGATGAAGGATTCGATGGGCACGGCGACCGCTCACGTCGCTGCAATCGGTCGGCACGGGCAAATCGCTGGGGATGAAGGATTCGATGGGCACGGCGACGACTTGTCAAAATTCGGCAACATTGCCAAATCTGGACATCGCTGGGGATGAAGGATTCGATGGGCACGGCGACGCGCCACGCCGAACAACTCAATGGCCATCTGGACATCGCTGGGGATGAAGGATTCGATGGGCATGGCGACGCGCTGGTGAACCACGACGCCAACCTCGTGCTGGGCATCGCTGGGGATGAAGGATTCGATGGGCACGGCGACCTTTGGCGGAACAGTACCGTAAAACCAATTCGCCAAATCGCTGGGGATGAAGGATTCGATGGGCAGCGCGATGGCGTGGAACCCTTGGGCCAAATTTTTCCCAAGGGATATTGCAGGGGATGAAGGATTCGATGGGCGGTGCGGCCCGCAATCGGTTAGGCAAATTTTTCCTAAGCGATTTGCAGCGGGTGGGCGATCGGCGGGGCACGGCGAAGGCGGACCGCCCGACGGCGCCGAGTTGAGGGGCATGTTGGCAATCGGTTTCCAGTTATTGACAAAAGCCAAGACACCAGGATAATGACGCCATGAGCAAAAGAGACGCACCGATAACGGACGCCGTCCGCGAAGCGATCGACACCGCCGGCATGACCCGCCGCGAGCGGCTGGAGCGCGCGGGCATCAACCCGCACTGCTACGGCGTGGAGGTCGCCGTTGTGCGGGAGGAGGACTTGGGCATGACCCGCGGGCCGGCGATGGGCGGATGATGCGAGCGGCGCGCGCTATCGACCGGCAAGGGCCATTTGTCGCGGGATCGCTCGGCGCACAAATTGCCGGACCTGCGGCTGAACCGCGATTTTGGTCAGGACCGATAGCCGACACGGAGCGAGGAGTTCTACGCCGATCAACTCGCCCTTTCGATCGTAGTTCGCGTATGCGTTTCCGTCAGCAAATTCCACGACCTTTGCCGCCTTCCCTTTTCGGAACCGGAGGTAAGCGGCCATTATGCGGCCTGATCGCAAATCCGTTTCAACGGTGACTTGAAAACTGAAATTCATCGCTTTCCTCGTTCAAGGCTAACGGCAATGACGGTGACGACAACCAACTGGTTTTCCTCTGGCCATTCTTCGAATACTACGTCAATCGCCTTGTAGTTGCTCTTGTTCCTTCGATACTTCTTTCGGTCTGGTTGCGTCGGGAGGTTCTTCCTGGTTGGACGGCGTAGGACTGCGTAAACTTCCTTCTCGGTTACGCCCCTGATCTTCATTTGGTCAAGAGCGTGCCTTGTAAACCATACCTTCTGAAACCCCAATGCCGATTCCGCGCCAGGTCTTCCTGGTCGCTGGCTGGACGATGGCGGCTCAATCCCATTATCCATTCTGGCTGCCGCGCTTCTTGCCGGGCAGATTTGCACTTTTTGCCAGGCCGTCCGTAAGCCATCGGTTGACCCTTGCCGGCGCGACGCTTTTCTTGAATTTGAGGGGCCACAAAACTAATGCCTTCGGCTTGCTGTGATTTCTTATTATTGCCCCGAGTTGCAGCACTCTGCCAACGCGCTCCAAACTCACCTCGCAGGAGAACACATCGCCGGCGTGCCAAGTCACAGTGCTGCCGTCAGACAGGCGTCTGACGGCCGCGGGATCGGCAACGGACTCGATAAACTTTTGCAGGATACCCGAGGCCCCAAGATACTTGACGCGCAGATTTGCCAGCTCGTCATTGCCTTCCGCGTTCTTCGCTCGTTTCGGTTTCGCCTTTTTCTTCGCCATTCCTAGCACCCGCATAGCACCGGCTTGTTTTGCGCCTTCGGCCTGTTGTCTTTTAGTCGCCGTAAGTCGTTTCTATGATTAGCTTTCCGAAGGTGCCCCCTGATGGACTTGAACCATCAACCCTCTGATTAAGAGTCAGATGCTCTGCCAATTGAGCTAAGGAGGCGTAGGGTTCCGATGCGCCGCCACGGGCGGCAGTGCGGGACGGTTCCCCATTTAGACTATCGTACCGCATCGGCCCGCTGACTCAAGGCCAAATTTCAACAACGACCCGCTTCAAGTTCTGTAGGGAACGCCCTCCGTGGCGTTCCGTGAAGCGGGAGCGACGTCTTCGGGCAGGCGGCGAGCGTCGGGGAAGCCAATTCCCGCCGGTCGCCTTAACGCGTGAGCACCGGCAAGTCGATCAGCTCGCGATGGCCGGCGGCCGGGTCAGGCGGCAGCGAGTCGAAGGAGGCCAATTCGGCCGCGGAAACGCGTCGCGAACCTAAGACCGTGAGCTTCACGGTTCGCAGGAAACCAGCCAGCGAGCCAAAGGTTTCGCTGACCGCGGTCGGTTCATGGCCACAATGCACCATGCAGTCCTGGCACTTGGGATTGCCGCTGCGCCGGCCGTAGGCGTTCCAGTCGGTGGTGTCGAGCAGTTCCTGGAACGTCGCCGCGTACCCCTCGTCCAACAAGTAACACGGGCGTTGCCAGCCGAACAGGTTGTACGTCGGGTTGCCCCAGGGCGTACATTCGAGATCGAATTGTCCGCGCAGAAACTCCAGGAACAGCGGCGACTGGTTGAACTTCCAACGGCGCTTGGGATTGGCCAGCAAGCGATGGAACAGCCGCCGCGTTTTGTCGCGCTGCAGGAAATGGTCCTGGTCGGGGGCCTTCTGGTAGCTGTAACCCGGCGAGAGCATCATCCCCTCGACTCCCAAATCCATCATCTCATCGAAGAACCGGCGAAACCGCCGTGGGTCGGCATGATCGAAGAGCGTGGTGTTGGTCGTCACGCGGAAGCCGGCGGCGATGGCCTGGCGCATGGCGTCGCGGGCGATCTCGTAGACCCCCTCGCGGCAGACGGCGGCGTCGTGTTCCTCGCGCGGCCCGTCCATGTGAACCGAAAACGTCAGGTACTTCGACGGCTGAAACCGGGGCAGGCACTCGATCAATTTGAGCGCGTTGGTGCAAAGGTAGACGTACTTCTTGCGCGCGACCAATCCGGCGACGATTTCGTCGATTCGCGGGTGCAAGAGCGGCTCGCCACCGGGGATCGAAACCAGCGGCGCGCCGCACTCGTCGGCGGCGTGGAAACACTGCTCGGGCGAAAGCTGCCGGCGCAGGATCTCAGCGGGAAACTGGATCTTGCCGCAACCCGCGCAGGCCAGATTGCAGCGAAAGAGCGGCTCCAGCATCATCACCAGCGGATAGCGCCGCCGGCCGCGCAGCTTCTGGCTCAGCACGTAGGTCGCCACGGTCCACATCTGCGACAGCGGAACGCTCATCGATCGAACCTCCTTTGATTTATTTAGCCCGGCAGGCGGGACGCCTACACCACAATGGCGGAACGCCACGGAGGGCGTTCCCTACAGATGCCGTTCGCACACCATCCCGTCCTTGAGCCGTGCCGTTTCCACAGGTTCAAGCCGCTGCCCGACGGCGGCCGCCCAGCGCGCGAGAGCCAACAACGGAAAGTAGATCCGGTACAGGTGATAGCGCAGGTAGAACACCCGCGGAAAGCCGGTCCCGGTGAATTCCGGTTCGTCCCATGTGCCGTCGTCACGTTGCCGCGCGAGCAAGTAGCGGATGCCGCGGGCCGCGGCCTCGTGGTCGCCCAAACCGGCGGCCAACAAGCCCAAAACAGCCCAGGCGGTTTGCGACGCGGTCGGTGGTCCCTGGCCCCGCAATCGCGGGTCGGCGTAGCTGTCAGGCGATTCGCCCCAGGCGCCGGAAGGCTGCTGGTGCATCAGGAGCCACTGGCCGCCCGAGACCATCAGCGGATCGGATGCCGGCAAGCCGACGGCGGCCAGACCGGTGAGCACCTGCCAAGTACCGTAGATGTAATTCACGCCCCAGCGTCCAAACCAGCTTCCGTCGGCCTCCTGGGTGCGTCGGAGGTAAGCCACGGCGCGGTCGACCCGCGGGTTGCCGACGCGGCGGCCCAACTGGCCCAGCGCCTCGAGCACCCGCGCCGTCAAGTCGGGCGTACTGGGGTCGATCATCGCATTGTGGTCGGCGAACGGAACGCGGCAAAGGAACTCGCGGTCGTTGTCACGGTCGAAGGCCCCCCAGCCGCCGTCGCGGTTCTGCATGGCCAACATCCAGCGCTCGGCCTTGGCGATGGCCCGGCTCGCGCGTTCCAAGACCGCCTCGTCCGGCGTGGCGTCGAACTGACCTGCCAGCGCCATGACCACCATCGCCGTGTCGTCGAGGTCGGGATAGAACTCGTTGGCGTACTCGAAGCACCAGCCTCCCGGCTCGGCGGCGACCGTCCGGGCCCAGTCGCCGCGGCGATGGATTTGCATGTCGAGCAGCCATTCGGTGGCCCGCTCGGCCGTCGGGTGCTCGCCGCCGACGCCCGCGGCGGCCAGCGCGCGCAGCGTGATCGCCGTATCCCACACCGGCGACTTGCAAGGCTGTACCCGTAGCGTGTCGTCCTGGACGATGAACAGCCCTTCGATCTGGCGGTGGCAATACCGCGGCGCGGGCGCGTCGTCGTCGTAACCCAAGGCCCGCAGCGCAATCACGCTCCAGACCATCGGCGGAAAAATGGCCCCCAGACCATCGCTTCCCTCGAAGCGCTCGAGCATCCAGCGCTCGGCGGCACGCAGGCCGCGGCGGCGCGCCGGAAGCACGCGCCGCCGTTGACACCACTTCCAGACCTTGTCGACCGTGCGGAAGAAGCGCTCCCAACTCAGCATTCCTCGGCCCCCTTGCAAACCAGGGCAGCGCGGCTCGGGCCAATCGGCCGGGTCTTTGAGGAACAATTCGCGAATACCTTGGCCCGGCTCGATCTCGGTCACCGGCTGGCAGGCCGACATGATCGACAGCGGCACCAGCATCGTGCGGCTCCAGGCACTGACCGAGTAAAGGTTCACCGGGAACCAGTTGGGCAACAGCACCAGCTCGGGTGGCACGGCGGGGCATTGGTCGTAGGAAATCTGGCCGAGCAGGGCCAGATAAAAGCGGGTGAAACTGTTCACGGCGTCGGCCCCGCCGCCAGCCAAGATCGCCGCCCGCGCCCGCCGCATCGTTTCGGCGCCGCTGTCGTGTCCGGTAAGCTTCAATGCGAAGTAGGCCTTCACACTGGCGCTGATTTCCACGGCGCCGCCGGGATAAATCGACCAGCCGCCCTCCGGCAGTTGCCGGCCGATGATGTAGCGAGCCGCTTGTTGGGCTTCGCGGGAGTCCAGTCGGCCGAGATAGGCCAAGAGCAGGATGTATTCGCTCTCAAGGATCGTGTCGCCTTCGAGTTCGCCAACCCAGTAACCCTCGGGTTGTTGCTCGTCCAGCAACCATTGCCGCGTGCGGATGACGGCGCGCCGCAACGAGGTTGCCGAATGTTGATTTGGGCGGCAATGCGAGCGCGGGTGTGGAATGTCTTCTTGCCCGTCACTCGGCGCGACTTGCGCGATCCGGCTTCCATCCATGCCATGACTCTCAATTGATGTGCCGATGATCTTCCCTGACTCCGGCGGCGACTCTGCGGGGAACCAGCTTCACGGAACGCCACGGAGGGCGTTCCCTACAGAACCCACTGCGACGATCCTAGCCCCAAGCTTAGGGCATCGCGGCACGCTGGACAAGAGCAGTGGAACGCGGAAGCTTGGAGAACGGCAGCAACCTGGTCGGCAAAGCTTCGCCAGATTGCCGCTCTTGAACCTGCCAGGTTCCTTGTTGCCTTGTTCCGCGTGGGAACACATCTTTGGCGGCTCCGCAGCCCTGCTGCGAATGGGGATGGGGACGCGGAGCGTCCGCGGAGCCCTTCCCACGCGGAGCCGACCCACTGCGCGGGTGCCCCGAACGAGTAAGCATCGCGGATTACATAATCTCCCGAATTCAGGCTGGCGGGAGAGCTAGAACCTGCGTTTTTCGACCATTTTCTCGCGCTGTCTGGCAAACCTGAACCAGCCGGCCGATTACGTCGCCGCGCTCGCCGCGGCGGGCTTCGCCGATCCGCCGCAAGAACTGCTGAAACTACTTCAACTTCCGTAGGGAGCCCCTCCGTGGGGGTCCGTAGAGCGGATACCCAAGGGTCAGTCCAGCAATGCAAGTCGGACCTGGGCCACGATGCGTTGCCGCTGGCTGCGAAGCGCCACGACCGTGACCGCGTGAACGAGCTTGGCGGCAAGCGCGTCGGCGCAACCAACGGCGAAGAGCATCAAGATCATCAGCTCGCGTTCCGAAAGGCGGTCGAGTGCCCCCTGCAAACGCTGTTCCCGTTCGTCCCTCAACAACAGATCCAGCGGCGTGGGCGCCGGCGAGCGGGCCGCCTCGGCGGCGGTCAGCGAGACCTGTCGCCCTTTGCCCGCCACGCGCGCCCGGCCGGCATCGATCGCCACGTTACGGAGGATCGCAAGCAACCACTTCTGCAAGGCAAGCGCGCTGTCTCCCGTGAACGTCCCGAAGTCGGCGCACCCCTCCAACAGCGTGTTTTGAACCAGCTCGGCGTTGCAGACCACCGGCTCGGCGCCACGCTTCGACTGTTTTGCTCTCCAGCGCCGCACGCAGCACGCCAAAACGCCGGCGAACTCCAGAACCAGGTGATAACGTGGCGTCTGGCCGCCGGAGCGTGCCTCCGCCAAACGACGCCCGAAATCTCTGATTGCCACTTTGCATTCCATGATGCGCACCTCTCTGCGCGCCGCGCGATCTCCTACCCGCGCGACGGCCTTGACGAACGGGGTAAAAGGTTGCCGCGTTTCCTGTCGCGCAACCGACAGACGAATGAGAGACGAATGACCGAAAGACGAACGACCGACCGAACGACCGAACGGCTTGCGCCGGAATGGCGAAAGCGAGTGGACAGGACACGCAGCCGTTTTATATCCGCTCGCATCGGTGTCAAGGGGATGGGGGCATGCTTTCAGAATCTTAACCTTTCATCCATGTACCGGGCACGTAGGGTGGGCGCCGCGCGCCGCCCATAACGAACGCGGGCTAAAGCCCACGCCACGCAGGGCTCAAACTATTTTGGAAATTCTCGCGATGACTTTGGGGTGCCCACAGACAGATATGGTATGGGGGCTAATGATGGTCGCTGAACAATGACCAAAGTCACCGGGTGTGGGCTTCGCGCATCGGAACGGGCCCATCACCGCGACGTAATCTCGAAGGATCTCGCCCAATGTCAAGCAAACGCAAGAAGCCGGCCAAAAAGAGCCCAAGGCGCCAATGATTGTTCGCTGGCCGGGGTCGCCTTGAAACCCTCGAAGCGCGGCTTTACCTAACCGGCAGTCCAACCGTTCAGAACCAAGCGTATTCGCTGATCGCGCCGAACACGCTCAACGAGCCCGCTCCGGGCGTGTTGGCCGGCGCCACCGACCCCAACAACGAGACGCTGATGGCGCAACTGGTGAGTTCTCCGCCCAGCGGCGCTTCGTTGGGTGTGAACGGAAATGGCTCATTCAGCTACATGCCCGCCCCTGGTTTCCTGGGAACCGATTCGTTCGGGTTCACGGCCATGGATACGAGCATGAACGTCTCGAACCAGGGCACGGCCACCCTTGACGTTCAGTACGCGATCACCTCCGCTGTCGACCAGACCAAGTTGCCCGTCGATACGGTCAGCGCAAGCCGGCAGATCATCGGCGATTCCGGCGGAACGCCCGCCGGCGAGCACAACCTGGCGCTCGCGTACAGCCAGATGGCCGCCCACCCCACGTCCACCATCGAGGGCAATTTCACCACCAGCATCGCCAACGCGCCCGTGAACGCCGAAACGGTCACGGCCACGCTCACCTTTAATGGCGTGCAACAGCCGCTGGCCTACTATTCGCTGGCCGGAATCAGCATGCAGAGCTCGGCGATCCACGTCGCCATGCCCTTCGACGCCTCGTCGTTGGCCACCGGCCGCTACGCCTACAGCCTCTCGATCGACTCGCCCAATATGAACGCGGCCAGCACCATCAACGGCGCGATGAATGTCGTCAACGACGCCGCGGGACCGGCCGGCGCCGGCTGGGACGTCGCTGGTGTACAGCGCCTGTACGTGAACAGCGCCAGCGGGGTCGCGGCCGGCGTGCTCGAAACCGACGGGACGGGGAACGCGTTTTACTACACGCAGGGTTCGGGCAACGCCTACACCAGCCCGGCCGGCGACTTCTCGACCCTCACAAGCGTCTCCGGCGGCGGCTGGCAACTCGTCGATAAGTACGGCGCCACCTACAACTTCAACGCCTCCGGCTTCGAGACCAGCGAGGTTGCCCGCACGGGCATCACCAACACCTACAACTACACCAGCGGCCTCTTGACCTCGATCACCGATACGTTCGGCCGCGCGGTGACGCTGGGCTACACCTCGGGGCTGCTCAGTTCGATCACCGACCTGGCCGGTAACGTCACGACCATCGGCCACACGGGCACCGACCTGACCTCGATCACACTGCCCGATCCGGGCGGCGGCGCGCCGGAGTGGCAATACGCCTATTCCACGGGCCATTACCTGACGGGCTTGACCGACCCGATGTCCGCCGCGACCAGCTACACCTTGGACGCGGGGAACACTATCAGCCAGACCACGCTGCCCGGCGGCGCCAGCAGCACGGCCTCCGGCGAGCAGGGCATGGGCTTCGGCGGCACGTCTTCGACCAGCCCGCCCAATGCGATGATGGGCACCGCCGTCCTGCCCAGCACCACCGACGAGATGGCCAACACCTCGACGTACCAAACGGATGCCCTGGGAAACCTGTTGTCGTTCACCGACGCCAATGGACAGACAACCACCTGGGCCAGGGATGCCAACGGGCTCGTGACGACGCTCACCCAGCCCGCCCCAGCCGTCGGCCAGCCGCAACCTGTCACGACGTTTACCTACGACACACTTGGAAACCAGACCAGCGCCGTGGGGGCGCTTGATTCGTTCGGCGTCACCACCTTTAATTCCTTCTCGGAGCCTATCAAGCGCGTCAACTCCCTCAACGATGTCTGGACGTGGGTTTACGACGTCCACGGCAATCTGCTCTCG
>DATKSN010000107.1:0-6088 GCA_035531595.1 Pirellulales bacterium
AATCGCGATTGCCGCCCCGTGGTACACACTTTTCGGAACCGAAAATCATCGCGAAGGCCAGACCGTACCGTACCGTACCCCGCGGACGTGCGGACGAGAAAATCCGCCAGAAATTCACGCAGTCACTTGCGGAACGTAGGACCCAACATGGTTTCGATTTCGGTTTCCCACGCTTGAAGCGCCGCCGACGCATCGGCCGTAAGTCGCAAAACGGCTTCGCCCGTCAGGCCGGCCATTGCCCGCACGGTTTGCGAATATGCTTCCCGCGTCCGCTCAGACACGGGGTCAGTGGCAATCTGCCGCGTGCCGATCCAACTCCGCGGGGCCGCATAAAGGAAGCGTGCCAACAACCCACGCCCGCGAAATGCTACGTTTTCCGCCAGCCCTTCGATTACTTGCGGTTGCATCGCATAGGCGCAGGTCAGCGCCGGCCGCTCCACCCGAACGCTCTGGCGCGACACCCGATCGGTAATCAGGTCATCGCCCGAATGCCCCATCAGGTACACGCCAAATTGCGGAATGCCGCTCTTGGAGTACAGGCCGGCCATCAAGTCGAACACGCCCCCTTCGGGCGACATACTGGCGATGCGCCCCCCTTGCTCGGCGAGCATCATGCCGAGTTTTTCGCTGGTGGCGTCATCGACGATCAATCGTGGCAAAGCCGGCTCGGGCTGTTCTGCTAGTTCCGCCGCCAGTTTGCCGGCTTCGTCCCTCGCTTCGGCGTCTCCTTTCTCTGCGGCCTTTTTCTCCAGTTTTTGCAGACGGCGTTCGGATTGCCGCCGCTCGGATTGCCCGCGGGCAACGGTTGGTCGCGCTGTTTCGATCAACTCGGCTTCGAGTTCCCGAAGCGGGCGCATGGCGTCGTTGAAGACCGCCGACTTGCGGTTGCCAGGTTCCAGAAGCACAGCCACAAACAGCCGGGGCGCGGTTCCACTTCCACCCGCCGGGCAATCGTCGCGGAGCAAACCGCCAGGGCCAGCAATCCGGCCAAGTCCGCCGGCGTTTGCGTGGCGTGCGATTCCGCCGCGACCCACTCCCGCAAGACCGCAGGCAGGGCGTTCGTCGGAAACTCTGGCAGGTCGCATTCGTCGAAAGGATCTATTTTCAGCCACGGTTGGGTCCAGCCGTTTCAAGTCGTTCTTCGTTCCGCCGGCCGCAATCCAATCGCTCACGTCGCCCTTCGGCGGCACGCCGGGAAGATCAATGACGCGCAGCGATGCCGCGATGCCGTGCGACGATTGGGCGACTTGCTGGCCATGTTTTTGGCCCGGTTCGTCGTTGTCCGGCAAGACGATCAGGCGCCGGCCGGCAAGATACTGGGCGTGTTCCGCCGTCCATTTTCCCGCGCCGCAGGCGTTGCACGTTGCCAGCAAGCCCATGCGGGCCAGGTTATCCACGTCCTTTTCGCCTTCCACAACAAAAACGGGGGCCGCCGGCTGGGCCAACAATTCAGGCAGGCGATAGGGAACCCCGCGCGCCCCCTTGACCGACCAATCCCAGCCGCCGCCGGCCTTGGGCCGCCGCTGACGAAAATCCTTCGGTTCGTACCGCACCACTTGGAATTGCAGCTCGCCTGCTTCGTCGCAATAGTCATACGTGGCGACGATGCGCGGCTTGCCGTTTCGCTTTGGCGGGTCGACCGGCGGCATCAGGTCGGCGACACGTAGCCCCACCGCGGCGCAGATCTCATCGACCGTGCAGCCGGCGTGACAGTAAACCAGTGCCCGGCCGTCGTCGCCTTCGGCAACGGACAGACTCGCGTGGCGGTCCTCGTGGGCTGGGCATCTTGCCGACCATCCCTTTCCGGCTTGCCGCGCGTCGGGGAACTTCGCCAGCAGCGATTCAACGGCTTGCGTCGTCATCGGCTGACCTTTCCCGTCGTCGAGATGGAGCGGACGGCCTTGCAACCGGCGTCGAGCCAGGCGTCAAGGTCGGCCCGGCGCCAGCGGATAAGGGCGCCGAGTTTGACCGGCGCGGGCATTCGGCCGGCGTCGGCTAGCCGGCGCACGTGCCGCGGCGAGCAGTTGAGCATCGCCGCAACAGCTTGCACGTCGAGTAAGGCGGCGACAGGTTCGCAGACCAACCCTGTAGACACGGACATGGAGGTAGCTCCCAGAAAAGGTGACGGTTGGCGGCAATCCCAGTGATTGCCTGCCGTCTGGGGGCTTTGGCGTAAGATTTGATCTTACAAAGTCAGAAGTCGCCTTACTTCTCGATTCTCTAGGAAACGGGATGCAGCGGGCGGTAAATGAACGTTGGGCCTTCGGACGAAATGCTCGACTCGAAATGGTCGGCCAGTTCCTTCATGGGTGGTTTCGACGACCGGAGCTTTTTGTAGGCCGTTCCAAGCGTCCCAAAGATCCTCGGGCGCAGCTTGTCCAGCGGGTTGTTCATGTCCCGATCCTTGCCGCCGATCCCGGTCGCCGTCGTTAGATGCGTTACCAGGTCGTCATGTTCCTGTTGTAGCCGACCCAGCTCGGCCAAGTCATTGTCTTTCATCGCTTGCTCAATGTCGGCGCCGAGTTCGCGGAGTTGCTTGTCAGCTTCTTTCTTGGCGGTTGCGTCAAGCGTTGCTTGTCGGCTTTGCTGGTCATTGACGATGCGCTGGTCGAGGTTCGCGCCCGACAACTCCAACATCGGGATAGGGATGCCCGGCGATGCGACCAGCTTGGCCAGTTGCGCGAACCCTTTCAGCTTCGGCAAATGTCCGCGTTCGCCAAAGCCGGCGATAAAGTACGTTCCGCCGTCGAGCCGGAGAACAAGCCCTTTACCCGTCGATTCATCCGGCAATACATGGCGCGGTCCGATGCCACGAGCCGGCTTGCCGTCCCCTTCGCCTTTACTGGTGTCCCAGGCTGGCGGTGGCGTCGCGGCGAGCGACACCGAAGGTTCCGCAGCCGGTGCGGTGGTTATCACACCGGCCCCTTGGTCCTTTGCATCGCCCCCGGCCAGCCGCTTCGCGGCGAGCTTCGCGCGGATCGCTTCTATGTGAACGTACCGGTCCCACGGGGCGATGTTGTAGACGATTGGCTCCCGCCGACTCGCGGCGACCGCAAAACGGGCTATCCTCACAAACGGAAGTGTAAGATCAAGATCGTCGTGCATGTCCTGCTCCGGCTTGACTGGCAAGCCGGAGCGGGGGTATCATGCGCGTAGGAAGATCGCGCGCGGGCCGCCCAACGGCTTCGCCGAGAAAGCCGCCACTAACGATGGCGGCTTTTTCATTATAGCCGGCAATTCTATCATGGACCACGGATGATCCCGTCAGCCCGGCAGCTTTCCGCGTGTCTCTGCGCGTAGACCTGGGTCACGTCGCCCATGCTGTGGCCCAAGACGACCTGGCCGGCTTCCGGTGGCTTCCAGGCTACACCGGCGAGCGAATCTCCGCCGCTATGGCCTAGCTCCCGAAGTTGCGCTGCTTGCAATGCGACTTCCGGCGCTCTAGGATAATGCCACGCGGAAGGGGCGTCATGCAGGGGATGGCGCGATGTTCGAGATTCGAGACGGCAACGGCATGTTGGGCGCGTTTAGCAGCGACGGCATCCGCGCGCTGGCCAAAGAGGGGCGGTTGCAAGGGTTGCTCTAAAATGATCAAGATCCTCGGTGGCGATTTCGGGGAGGACAAGTCCGCTACCATGAAAAGGACATACTTTTCTGGAAAGTTTCACGCTTTGGTGATCCGAGGGCGGGGTTGGCCACACACGATTCGACGCAAAGACATTCAAAGCGTCGAAGCCGTTAACGACAAGAACAAAGTCAACGTCCTTGGCGCGCTCGGCGGCGGGGCGGTGGGTGGCTTGCTCGCTGGTGGCTTTGGATTGCTGGCTGGAGCGGTTCTCGCCGGTCGAGGTAAGGCGGTGCTACTAGTAGTTCACCTTAAGGACGGTCGCCAATTTTTGTGTTCCGCCAACCCAAAAGAGTACGAGTTGCTGCTCGCGGCTGCGATGGACCTCGATCCGGTATTACGGGCCGTTCAGCAGCTTGCGCAGACGCAAGCTGCTCCCCCGCAGCCGGTCTATGTCCAAAGCCCATTCAGTCAACCCCCGGCGATGACCACGAATGTGCAGGTCGGCGGCCAAAGCCCATTCGGCTATGCGAGACCAAGATGGAGCCGTTTGGTTGCGGCGCTCTTGAGCCTGATGGTTCCCGGTCTAGGCCAAATGTACAAGGGGCGGATTATCAATGGAGTTGTGTGGTTGATCGTCGTGGTGATTGGATACGTGGCATTGGTCATTTCCGGCCTGATTTTGCATTTTTGTTGTATCATCGGCGCGGCAAGCGGCGATCCGTACCGGCGTTGACGGGCCATGCCGGCGGCTAGCTTCACTTGCTCGGCCGCGGCCTGGAGCAGTCTGGCGGCTCGGTGCGGGATCATACAAGCCTAATTCGTTCGTTCGGGAGCAAACACCGTGTGGAACCCACTCGATACTTTTACCCATCCAAGATGGCGCAACGCAAGGTGTGCGATCGTCGGATTTCTTGCCCTTGTTTGTTGCGCCGGCGCGAAACCTCCGCCGAAGCCCAATTACGACGATGCCCCGCCAAAAGTCGCTGCGTATCTGAGGCGCCGAGACGAGGCGACACAATATCGGATCGGGCTGCTCAAGACCTTTGCGAAAGCGGGTGATCGAAAAAGCGCCGCCAACGCCAAGCAGCAACTCAAACGGCTACGACAGGGCCAGGAAAAGGTCTCGCCAACGATCGTTGGTTTGAAGGTAGGTGAAATAGGCGTGCTCGACGCAGGTTCCATCACCGTGACCGATGTCGTCGATGAACGGAACGCGATCATCGAATTCTCGTCGACAACTGTTAGGACAGTCTTCGAGGGGATTGTCGGCGGCCCGCGACCAACCCTAACAGCCAAAGAGAAATTTACGACCAAATCCACGAAGGTATGGCTACGGGGAATCGACACGTCCCGGCTCAGCGATGGGGCGAAAATCACGTTGTCGGGAGTCTTTGAAGTGACGGGGAACAACAAAAGCTATACTACGGGCCTCGCCGAGACACTGGTCGTTATTGAGCCGTTTGATATGCAGGCCGTTCAAGAGTACCTGGCGAGCAAATCGTCGGCGCCGACAACGCGGCCACGCAATGAACCCGCGAAGGCGGGTTTAGACGGCGACGCGCCACTTCGCACATGGACCAGCACAGGTGAAAAATTCAAAATCCAAGCCGAATTTGTCGGCGTCGATGACGGAAACGTGCGACTGAAAAAGAGCGACGGCAAGCTCATAACGGTGGCGCTCGACAAGCTGAGCGACGACGACCGGCAGTACGTCAAACTGCAATTGGCAAAGCGGTTGGCGGAGGGCAACGCCGCTACGGAGTCAGACGATGGCGAACCAGCCGACGAGCCGGATGCCCCAGGGAAGCGCGACCGGTATCCACTCACCGACGTGCGGTTCCTGGACTGGAAGAACAAGACCTGGGAAAACAATGTTCGCGACGGGTTTCAAATTGACGAGTTGCCACAAGGTTATTACCTCAAGTGCGACTTCGCGGGTGGCTACGAGCAGCGGATGATCGCATTCCCGAAGGAAGATCCCAAACGGCGAATGTTGGTGGCGACGTTTGAAATCACCTCTGGCGAATGCGAGATCGGTATCAGACCCGCCAATCTGGCCCCGCGTGGTGCACGAATTTCAAGCGTGTTCACGTCCGGCAGAACTTATCGCGTCGAGTTGAGCATCCGTGGTGGGCAAGCGGTTGCAACAATCAACGGAAGCGCCGTCAATGTTAGCCAGGACGCCGAAGGCAACGGGATATTCGCAATCGTTGTAAGCCGGCGGTGCGTCGTGGCGTTCCAAGAGTTGTTTTTCGTCGATGCGGATTAACAGCCGAACGCGCCTTACGGTTCGCCATTTTCAAGTCGAAGCTTGCGCGACATTTCCGCTAGGTGCCCGACGACAGCGTTGGGCAGCGCGGGAATAATCGCGTCCATCGACGGGGTGCAGTCTCGCTGGCGCGCGTGAATCTAGCGGTTTTGGCGTAGTTTATCCGAAGAATCGCAGGGAGTTGGTATTGATTTAAAGGGCGCCTTTCGGCGAGAAGTAGGATTTTGTGCTCGATCCACTTCTCACTGGGA
>DATKSN010000108.1:0-21881 GCA_035531595.1 Pirellulales bacterium
TCCCAGTGAGAAGTGGATCGAGCACAAAATCCTACTTCTCGCCGAAAGGCGCCCTTTAAATCAATACCAACTCCCTGCGATTCTTCGGATAAACTACGCCAAAACCGCTAGATTCACGCGCGCCAGCGAGACTGCACCCCGCCGAAGGGCACGTCGATCGAGCAAGAAAAGAGGCCACGGGCTTGCCCGTGGCCTCTTGCACTTCCTAGCCACTAGTGCCGCAACTCATAGTTGTCAGGCCACCAGAGCGAGAACTCCCCCAGCTTCTCGCTTTCTTGCCCATTTTTCCTTCCAGGTGACGGGGCGTTTGTCGGCTGACTTTGCCAGTGGACGCCCCGTGTAGGTCCAGTTGAACGGTTTGGCAAAAGTCCGATTGAAGTAGTCGATGAAAGCCAGCAGCCGCTTTTGCAAGGCAGCAGTCGAGGTGAAATTGCCGCGTCGCAGAATACGTCGTGTGATGATGCCGAAGATGACTTCGACTTGGTTGAGCCACGAGCTGTGCTTCGGCAGGTAGCTGCCAGCGATTCCTCCAGAGGCCGACCTGTTTTCGATTCAAGCCGATCCTCCTGTTTGAAGACCGAGAGTTGAATACCGCGGTCCCAGAATGGGAGGAAAGCTGATTTCATGGCAAGGTCGCTGCGCTCCCTGCGCAACCTTCGCTGCGCAAGGCGGGCCGGCCGAAGAAGGAGAGCATCGAAGCCTAACCCCCAAGGGGGCCCCACATCAGGAGACAAATCGTCGTTCTCCGGATCAATCATCCGGTTTAGGATCGCGGTGCCGTTGTTCGTGGTCATGGCCCTGCTTCCCGAGTCGAAAGTACAAACCCATCAACGAATTATAACGTAACGGCCGCCCGCGACTCAACCTCTCGTATTGCGTGCCGTGCGGCGGTTTGCGATAGTATGAGGTTTGAAGGGTGTAAGTGCTTGATAGGTAAGCGTTTCATCGCCATCGGTTCGCTGGGTGCATGATGTCGATCGTCCACGGCAAGGAGACCCGCGAAACGCTGGTGAACCTGTTGGCTGAACGGGTTTTGGTTCTCGACGGCGCGATGGGGACGATGGTCCATGCGCTGCAACTCGACGAGCGGGAATTCCGCGGGCGGCGATTTGCGGCTCATGGCAAGGATCTCAAGAACTTCATCGATATTCTGTCGATCAGCCAACCCGAGGCGATCGCGAACATCCACCGGCAGTACCTGGACGCCGGCGCCGACATCATCGAGACGAACACGTTTGGCGCGACCGGGGTTGCGATGGCCGATTTCGGGCTTGAAGGCCACGTTCGTGAATTGAACCTGGCCGCGGCGCAGCTTGCCCGCCGCGAGGCCGATGCGTTGACCTCGCTCACCCCCGAGAAACCTCGTTTCGTCGCCGGCTCCATCGGTCCGACGAACCGGCAACTTTCGATCGCCGGAAACGTCAACGATCCGGCCTACCGCGCCGTGACCTTCGACGAAATGGTCGCAACGTACTACGAGCAGATCGACGCGCTGGTCGAAGGCGGCGTCGACCTGCTGTTGCCCGAAACCGCCTTCGATACGTTGGTGCTGAAGGCGTGCCTGTTCGCGATCGATCAATACTTCGACGACCACGGCATCCGCTTGCCGGTCATGGCCTCGTTCACGATTTTTCAAGGGGGCCGCACCCTTTCGGCCCAGACGGTCGAAGCCTGCTGGAACTCGATCTCGCACGCCGAGTTGCTCAGCGTGGGAATCAACTGCGCCTTGGGGCCGCGGCACATGCGCCCCTACCTGGAGGAACTGTCGCGGATCGCGCCGATTTTCGTCAGTTGCCACCCCAACGCCGGCCTTCCCAATGCCTTCGGCGGATTCGACGAAACGCCGGAGATGATGGCCGGCGCGCTGGCTGAGTTCGTCGAGAATGGCTGGCTGAACCTCGTCGGCGGCTGCTGCGGCACGACGCCGGCGCACATCCGCGCCATCGCGGACGCCGTCCAGGGCAAGCCACCGCGCCGGCGACCCGACATCGCGCCCTTGACGCGGCTTTCCGGCTTGGAGCCGCTCACGCTTCGGCCCGAGAGCAATTTCACCATGATCGGCGAGCGGACCAACGTCACCGGCTCGCGGAAATTCGCCAAGCTGGTGTTGGCGGGCAACTTCGAGGAGGCGGTCGGCGTCGCCCGCGGACAGGTCGACGCGGGGGCCAACGTGCTCGACGTCAACATGGACGAGGGGATGCTCGACGGCGCGGCGGCGATGACGCGGTTCTTGAACCTGCTGGCCGCCGAGAGCGACATCTGCCGCGTACCGATCATGATCGACAGTTCGAAGTGGTCGATCATCGAAGCCGGGCTGAAGTGCGTGCAGGGTAAGGCGATCGTCAATTCGATCAGCCTCAAGGAAGGGGAAGAAGCGTTTCTGCGCTGCGCCCGGCTCGTGCGGCGCCACGGCGCCGCCGTGGTGGTGATGGCCTTCGACGAGCAGGGCCAGGCGACCACGGCCGAAGACAAAGTCCGCATCTGCCGGCGCGTCTACCAACTCTTGACCGAGCAGGTCGGCATGCCGCCGACCGACGTCATCTTCGACCCCAACATCCTCACGGTGGCGACCGGCATCGACGAGCACAATCACTACGCGATTCATTTCATCGAAGCCACGCGCGAGATCAAGCGGACCTGCCCGGGAGCCAAAGTATCGGGCGGCGTGAGCAACATCTCGTTTTCGTTCCGCGGCAACGACGCGGTGCGCGAGGCGATGCACGCCGCCTTCCTCTACCACGCTATCCGGGCGGGCCTCGACATGGGGATCGTCAACGCGGGGCAATTGGCGGTTTACGAAGACATCCCCAAGGATCTCCTGGAACGGGTCGAAGACGTGCTCTTCGACCGCCGGCCCGACGCCACCGAGCGGCTCGTCGAGTTCGCCGAGACCGTCAAGCGGCAAGCGGACCGGCCCGCCGGCGCCGAACTGGCCTGGCGCGGCGCCGCGTTGGAAGAACGGTTGTCGCACGCGCTGGTCCGCGGCATCGCCGACCACATCGAAGCCGACGTCGAGGAAGCCCGGCAACGACAAGAATATCCCAGCGGCCTGTCGATCATCGAGGGGCCGCTGATGGCCGGGATGCAAGTGGTGGGCGATCTGTTCGGCGCCGGAAAAATGTTCCTGCCGCAGGTGGTGAAAAGCGCGCGGGTGATGAAGAAGGCGGTGGCTTACTTGTCGCCCTTCATGGAGGCCGAAAAGGCCCAAAGCGGCCAGGTCGATCGGCCGCGCGGCAAGATCCTTTTGGCCACGGTCAAGGGCGACGTTCACGACATCGGCAAGAACATCGTCGGCGTGGTGCTCGGCTGCAACAACTATCGCGTGATCGACCTGGGCGTGATGGTCCCCTGCGAGCGGATTCTGGAAACGGCCGTCAAGGAAGGTTGCGACATGATCGGCCTCTCGGGGCTGATCACGCCCAGCCTCGACGAGATGGTGCATGTCGCCAAGGAAATGGAACGGCAAGGGTTCCAAATGCCGCTCTTGATCGGCGGCGCCACGACCAGCGCCAAGCACACGGCGGTCAAGATCGCCCCGGCCTACCAGCGGGAAACGGTCCATGTGCTCGACGCCTCGCGGTCGGCCAAAGTCGTCGAGCAACTGCTCAATCCCCAGAGCCGGCCGGAGTTCGGTCGAAAGAACCGGATCGAGCAGACGAAGCTGGTCGAGGCCTACCAAGGTCGGCGGCAGGTCAGCCTGCTGAGTTACGAACAAGCCCGCGCGCTGCGGTTTGCGACCGACTGGAGCGCCGCGCGCATGGACAAGCCCGTCTTCCTTGGCCGGCGGGTGCTGGACGCTTTTCCGCTGGCGGAGCTCGTGCCATACATCGACTGGTCGCCGTTTTTCGCGGCTTGGGAGCTGCGCGGAAAGTACCCGAAAATCTTCGACGATGCGACGGTCGGTGTTGAAGCCCGCAAGCTGTACGACGACGCGCGGCGCCTGTTGGACGAGATCGTTTCGCGGAAGCTGCTTACGGCGCGCGGCGTGTATGGCTTCTGGCCGGCGGCGGCGGTGGGCGACGACATCGCGGTTTATGCCGACGAGGCCCGCGCTTCAGAGTTGACCCGTTTCCACACGCTCCGCCAGCAATGGGAGCGCAAAGGGGTGAAGTGTTATTACGCGCTGGCCGATTTTATCGCTCCGCTCGAAAGCGGCCGGCGCGACGACCTGGGCGCCTTTGCCGTGACGACGGGGCACGGTTGCGACGAATTGGTGAAACGGTTCGAGGCCGACCACGACGACTACCATTCGATCATGGCCAAGGCGCTGGCCGACCGGCTGGCCGAGGCTTTTGCCGAGCGGCTGCACCAGCTTGCCCGCATCGATTGGGGTTACGGTCGGGACGAGCGGCTCACGAGCGACGACCTGATCGACGAGAAGTACCGCGGCATTCGCCCGGCGCCGGGCTACCCGGCCTGCCCCGACCACACGGAGAAACGCATCCTGTTCGACCTGCTTGGCGCCGAGCAGGCGACCGGAATTTCGCTGACCGAGCACTTCGCCATGTACCCGGCGGCCAGCGTCAGCGGCCTTTACTTCGCCCACCCCGAAGCTCGCTATTTCTC
Organism: Pirellulales bacterium; assembly: GCA_035531595.1. GTDB lineage: Bacteria > Planctomycetota > Planctomycetia > Pirellulales > JAICIG01 > DATKSN01. The sequence goes on from DATKSN010000108.1 coordinate 4,567, forward strand.
GGTCGACCGCATCACGCGCGACCAGGTCGAGGACTACGCGCGGCGGAAGGGCATGACAGTGGCCGAGGTCGAGCGCTGGCTATCGCCGAACTTGGGATACGAGCCGGCGTAAGGTAGGCGAGCGGGGGGCGTTAGCCCCCTGTTTATCCCGCGTTGAGACACCCTCATTCCCACGCTCCGCGTGGAACGGTTCCCCGGACGCTCCGCGTCCCATCCGGTGAGCCACCCTCGTTCCCATGCTCCGCGTCCCATCAGGCGCATGAGATCCTGGAGTTCCTCGAGCGCGTGTCATCGCCCGATTCAATGTTTTCTTGCGCGCGTTGGGTTGGTTGGCAACCCTCACTGCCCGCGTGGCGTGGGCTTCAGCCCGCGTTCGTTGTAGGCGACGCCCACTCTACGGGTCAACGTGGAAAATGTAGATCGAGTAACCCGCCGTGGCGACCGGTTCCATCTCAAGGAAATAGGCGAAGCACCCCTGCTCCGCGAAATCGTTGCCGCCGTGTCCGTTGGGCACGCGGTGCGCGTACCCATGCATGAAGTTGACGCTGACGGCGTACCAGCCCGGCGGCAAGTTCGCGGGCCGCCTCGAGCGAGCCGCCAGTCCCTCGCCGACGGGCGGCCCCTTGGGCGGCAGCGTAAACTCGATGCCGGCCAAGCCTGGATCGACCAGGCCGAAATACGCCAACCGCAGCGGCCGCGCTTCGGGGTGGTCGTCGAGCCAGCGCTTCAGGTACAACAGATCCTGGCCCCAGTCGATGTTGGCATCGATCAGGTGCGCGTGTCCGCCCCGCGGCCCGCCCGCCAACTCATTGAAGTACGACATGCTATGCGGGTAGTACCACAAGCTGCTCATCACCGACCAGGCCAGCGCCGCGAGCGCCAGCGCCTGGATGAGATGCGACTCTGTAGGGAACGGCCTCCGTGCCGTTCCGTCGTCGTAGGGTGGGCACCGCCCACCAGATTCGCGCGGCGGGCAATTCGGGTACGATTCTTCGGCGCCGCTCTCATTGAGATAGCTGGTCTTCCCGCCTGCGGCGCGTTTCGCCGCGCGCTCAACATCCGCGCTATCCGCGTTATCAGAGCTATCCGTGGTTCTGTTGGTTTCATCCGTTTCATCCTCGCGCGGTCCAGCATTATTTGTGGGCGGTTCCCCCCCGACGAAGGATCGCCATCGCAGATCGCGAAAAACGCCGCTGGCCCAGATGAACGCGTAAGGGGCGATCGGCAGCACGTACCGCAGGTAGCGGCTGATCCCGGTCTGGGAGCTGACCAGCACGAGCACCGCCGCCAACGGCGCGAGCAGAACCAGCTCGTTGCGCCACCCGCCGCGTTCGCCTCGGCGCCAAATCCGCGCGCCGATCGCCAGCAACACCAGCGCCCAAGTGCCCAGCGGCACCTTGATCGCCAGCGCGTAGAGATAATAGTACCACCATCCTCCCTGGCGCCACTCGCCGCGCAGGTACGAGGGCATACCGCGCTCGAAATCGCGCCGTTGCACGTCGATGCCCAATACGTAATGGGCCGGCAACGGCACGGGCGGCGCGCCAAGCCAGCTTTTGGCGAAGCGGTTGCCGACGCCCGCCGCGCGCGCTTCCCCGACCTTCGCCCCGGTGAAGAGCCGGCTGACGAAGGCGAAGTCGCGCAGCCGCCGTCCCGTCCCCTCAAAACCATATCCCATGTTGATCACGTAGACCGCCAGCACCAGGATCATCGCCAGTTGTAGCCGGATTCGCCAGAATTCGGGGCTTATCGCCGTCAGCGCCCGTAGCCGGATTCGCCAGAATTCGGGCCGTCTACACCAACCCGCAGCGCAAGCAAGGCCCAGCGTTGACCGTACCTTGCTTGCGCCGCGGGTTAGTGTGACGGCCTGCGCTCGCTGCCACGGGGGCATGTGCAAGCGGTCTACCATGGCGCGCATTCCCGCGCCCCACTCACTCCACCACCACACCCACGTCACCGCCGGCCAGATCACGAACAGCACCAGCCAGGTCGTCTTCGTCAGCTCCGCCAATCCGAGCACCACCCCTGCGGCGCCGGCGCGCTCCCAACTCGGCTCGCGAAGCCACCTCCAAAACAGGTAATTCGCCGCCACGCCCAGGGCCGTCGCCCCAAGGTCGGGCGTGATGATCGCCGCGTAAGCCAAGACATTCGGCGAAAAGCACCACAGCGTCAGCGCCGCCAGCCCGGCCGTGCCGCCGTACAGTTCCTTTGCCCAGAGGTAGCAAACGCAACCACCAACCAAGCTCAGCGGAATCGCACCCCATCGAGCCAGCGTGAAGAGCCAGAACGACCGCGACCCGTTGGCGCGCACGAAGTCGTCGCCGAGGTTGAACTCGGGTCGGGCGCCCGCCCCCTCGAAATAGCTCGACCAATCGGTGTTCGCCCCCGCGGCCAAGACGGGCAGGGCCGCGACCATCCGCACCAGCGGCGGGTTGACCGTGTAGACCCCGAAGCGGCCGAACTCCCAATGGCTCACGCCCGCGGCCAGGTGCCCCAGTTCGTCCATCACCGGGGCATGCACCCAGCCGCTGTACGCGACCAACGCCGTGTGGACGGCCAGCAGGGCCGCGATGGCCGATCGTGAGCGGAGAGTCGCGGTTGTTCGAGGCATTTTCGACCTCTTCAGAAAAGTCATTCCACCGGACGAGATTATATACCGCGCGCGATCCGTCGTGGGACGGCCTTCCTAGGCCGGATGATCCCACACTATCCACACTAACCCGCAGCGCAAGCAAGGCGCAGCGTTGGCCCAGCGTTCAACATACCTTGCTTGCGCTGCGGGTTAGTGTGACGGCAGACCGCGCCGCTCGATTTGTTCAGGGCCGAAGCAAGACGCGGATTTCCAAAGTAGTTGCTTGACTTTCATCTCCGGCCGCGCCTATACTTCGTCAATTGACCGTTGGCACCGGCAATTCCGCTTGGTGCAAGGCGACCACTACCAAGAGGAGACGGGTATGCGGTGCTTGGCTGTTTTTGCGCGACAGGGCACTCCGGCACTCCGGCACTCCGGCACTCCGGCACTCCGGCACTCCAAGAAAGCACCGGCGTGTCCCGGACAAAGCCGCGGCGAACCCGGAGCGAAAGGGCGGTTCCAAGCCGGATGGGCGAAACGAATTCGCGCGGGGCAACACCGAAGCGGCAACCGCGGGTCACGGCGGAATACTCCCTCGGCCTCTTGAAGGCGGGCTCGCCGCGGCCGAACTCGTCGCTGGCGACCGTCGGCCGGGGCTCATCGCGCACGATACGCAGTTCATCGTTGAACGGCCCCGGTGGGAACGTAGGTCCGGCGACCTGTGGTGGCCACGCGTCCGATTGGTGCTGCACCTCACCGATCACGCATCGGTCGAGGCGGACCTGCTCGACGAATTCGAGCGCCTCGGTTGGATCTGGGTCATCCGCACTCCGCTCGCAGCCGAGATCCTCGGCGACAGAACCCTTGCGCAGCGCCACGCCGTCCACGAACTCAATCAGCACCAGGGAGAAAGCCGCACGATCCACTTCGCCTCGCTCCACGGCGGACTCATCTGCTGGTATCCCGCGGTATGGCTCTCGACGGACGTGATTCCGACGATCGTTCGAGTTGTTTGACAGAATGTTCGCTAATCGTTATTGTTTGGCTTGTCGTCGTCAGGGGATTCTCGATTGACGCGCGCAAATCCTGATAAAATCGAGCTCAACAGGAGCGACGCGTTCCCGCGGCCGCGTGGGTATGTATCAGCGTGTTTGCCGTCGGCAGAAGTCGGTCGGCATGACCATGTGAGATCACCATTCCGGTGATGAATATGGAACGAGAAATCAAATCGATTTGGCATGGCATTCGCCCGACGGACGAAGTCGGTTTCATGGCCAAAAGCGGCTGGGCGCTGTTTCGGCCGGCACTCGGTCTGGCACTAATTGCCACTGGCGCTTTGAAGGCGGAGGCGTTCCTGGACCCAGGGCAGCCGGCTGGGGGCCCTTCCCTGTCGCCTTTGCTCCTGTTTGTCGCGGTTGAGGTTGAGTTCATCCTTGGTGTATGGCTGATTTCGGGGCTGGCGCCGCGCTTGTCCTGGGTAGCCGTGCTAAGTTGCTTTGCCATGTTCGCCTGTACCGCTCTCTACCTTTTGCTAACGGGCGCGCCCGGTTGCGGGTGCCTGGGCCGTCTGCCGGCGCGCCCGAGCGTTTTGCTTGGATTTGACATCGGAACGCTTGCGGTTCTTGCAGTTCTACGCCCTCAGCGCGCCAATCGCGTTAGTCGTACTCCCGCCTGTGATGAGCGTTCAAAGGCGCCCTGGAGCGCCTTGTTTGGGATCGCCGGCGCGGTTTTGTTTGTTGTCGCAATTGCCTTCAGCGTTTTCGGATCGCCGCAGGCGCTGGGTGTGTGGCTGCGTGGTGAACGAGTGGTCATCTCGCCGCGTTTTGTCCGCCTTGGCCACGGCAAGGCCGGCGAGAGAAAGCGCGTGGACTTTGAGATTCGCAATATGACGGATCGCACCGTCACGGTTTTTGGCGCGACGTGGGACTGTTCATGCAATGCAACGGAAGGTCTGCCGGCCCATGTACCCGCCGGTGGTGCCGTGACTCTTCATGCGCTGGTCAAGTTCGCAGAGGCTCGAGGTCAGTTCTCTCAGCGCGTGTGTTTTTACACCGACTCGCCGGAACAATGGTCTGTTGTGGCGGTCGTTCAAGGCCACGTAACCGACGATCGCTCTTCCAACACAGCAACAAGCGGATGAGCGTGGTAACCCGAAGGCCCGAAGGTCACGCCGCTCATAACGCTTTGGCGCGCCGCTTATTGATTAAGATTCGGAGTTTCTGGTTCTTTCAACACTAGTTTTCTGGAGAATCAATCATGATCAGTTGGACGCGCGGGTTTTCAGCGGCCATGGCCGCGAACGATTCATGTGAGCTAGGTTAAATATGCATTGGCCGTATCGGGTTAGCATCATCGTGGGAGGAATCTTGATTGGGGAGGCATCGTACGCTGAACGCCCCTTTGCTCGTGCAGAGAGTGTCGGCCGGTCGCTGGTCGATCGTTTCAACGCGGAGGCCCCGCGCGGATGGGCGGAGTTGCGGCAGACCAGCAGGAATGTCCGCGGCGTGCTGCACAAGTCTAAAGTGCTGCGGGAGGGCGGGCGCATCAAGACAACGAGTCGCAAACGAATCGAGTTCAAATTGAGCCGCGCGAATATGCTCGAGCTTGATCGCGTTGAGGGCGATGGCGACTCCGACGGCGCCTCGGGTGTGGCAGTGCGCAACGATCGCTACGCATTCTGGCTGCGGCGGAGCGACAGTGGTTCCCCATGGGTGGCCAACACTGTTGGTCCCGACAAAGGAGGCCAAGTCGAAACCGCGATTGCCGACGGGGCCCTTCAATGCTTCGACGCGTCGTGGAAGGTGCTTGAGATGTCGCTCCCTTCTTGGCTAAACACGCCTGGTTTCAAAATCGTTGCCATCGGGGACGCGGACGACGGGGAAGATCGGTTGGTACGCCTCGATTTCCATTACGATCCCGCGGATGATAAAGCCCAAGAGACCGCCATACGTGGCGGGTGGATTCTCTTTGAGCCGTCACGTTTCTGGTGCATCCGAAAGTACGAAGTGATTACGCCATGGGGGCGCGTTTTCGGCGAAATCGAGTATTCCGATGCGGACTCGGTGCCACTGCCGCGGCGGTATCGGTGGGAGTTGTTGAACGAAAAGAAGGGCGCGTCGTCAATCACGGTCTTGGAAGTCACGGAACTTGCAGTCGGGCCAACGCCTGACGAGGAGTTTACGCTTTCCGCATTCGGGTTGCCCGAGCCCCCATTGGGAGATCCCCGACGCGGCCTCTGGTTCTGGGTGATAAACGCGGGCGGATTGCTGATCTTTCTCGCGGTGTGGCTGGAGGCGGGACGCAGGCGTAGGAGGCGCCAAGTCGAACCGGGAGGGTGATTCAAGATATTTGCAGATGGTGCGGGAGTTCGTTTTGGACTCGCAAAACATGAGGGTTTCCTTTTTGTTTGGATGAGCAAGCTGGCTTATCGGCGGGCCAATGAACGGTCACGCGCACCTTGGAGGCAGCGCGTTAGATAGCAACGTCGACTGGGGACAGGATCTCCTGTTCTTGAAGAACTGGGTGGACCAGCACGCGGAGGCGAACACGTTGAGGGTGGCGTTAAGTGGCCCGTGCGACCCGTCGCTGATTGGGCTACCGCAGGTACGGCCGCCGGACGGGCCGGACTACGTGCGCGAGGGCCTGCACCGCCCGGAATCCGCGATAGGTCCTCTTCCGGGGTGGTACGCCATAAGCGTCAATGCTCTACATAGCCGCTCGAAGGAATACGCCTACTTCCTGTATTTTGAACCCGCCGGTGCGGCTGGCTACTCGATCGCTCGCGGCCGAGGTTCTCGGCGACAAAACCCTTTCGCAGCGCCACGCCGTCCACGAGCTCAACCAACGCCAGGGAAAAAGCCGCATGATCCACTTCGCCTCGCTCCACGGCGGACTCATCTGCTGGTATCCCGCGGAATGGCACTCGACTGAAGTGATTCCGACGATCGTTCGAGTTGTTTGACAGAATGTTCGCTAATCGTTATTGTTTGGTTTGTCGTCGTCAGGGGAGTAAATTCGATGGCGCGAATCTAGCGGAGCCGGAGCGACGGGTTGCCGCGACCATGTGGATCAAGTTGAGACGTTCGTATTGAATTTAGATTTTCTATGGTTCCCTACAATCTACTTCGGATCGCTCTGGGATGCGTGCTCGTGGCCACCGCGGTGCTGAAGGCGCATCAGCTATTCAGCGACGGCGTCACGGGCGGAACCTTGTCCTGGAACCATATCCCCGTGGCCGCCGCTTCGGGCGTTGAATTGCTCCTGGGAACCTTTCTGCTCTTCCGCCGCCGTGAGACCTGGACGTGGCGCATCGCGGTGGGTCTGTTCGCCGTTTTGGCCGTCGTCGCGTTACGCAAGTTTCTCTCCGGGGAACAGTCCTGTTCGTGCCTGGGCTCCTTGGATGTTCCGCCGCAATACATATTCGGGTTCGACCTGATTGCGGTTGGGGCGCTGTTGGTGTTCCGCCCGACCGGAACCGCGTGGTTGCACTCGATCCAGGTGCCGATTTGCATCGGCCTTGCGGGTGTCGTCGCAGCCTGTGCTTTGGGGGCGGCGCAATTCGGCTCGCTGCATGCGGCGGTCGCCTACTGCCAGGGATACCGGTTGCTTCCGCGACGCCCGGCACTCTGGCTTGGGGAACTGGCGCCAGACGAGCGAGTTGCTCGTTCCTTCATGGTAAAGAACCCGACCGGTAGCGATGTAACGATCGTCGGCGCGAAGCTGAGTTGCCGCTGTTTTATTGGCACGAAGCTTCCCGTGGCCGTCCCCGCGGGCGCCACGATTGAATTCGCCGTCGGAATTCGCCCTAGACACGAATCCGCCGGGCGGACGGTGGTGGAGACGGCGCGTCTCTACCTTGATGTTGAGAGCCCTCCGGTCGTGCTGACCGTTTCCGGACGAGTGGCCGGTACAGCGAGCCATGGGCCATTAGGCGCGATGTTGGTGGGGCATCATGAGTAGGTATTAGGTATCAAGGTGGGCCAGAAGGGGCGTCGGCAATTTTGATTTCTCGCAAATCTTGGAGGTGACTATCTATGAACAAGCCAATTAGCAACTTTTTGTCGAGTGCGGTAATTGCATTGGGTGTTTTTCTTTTGGCCGCCGGACTAATCCTGACGACACCTGTATTCGCGACGGGGGGGCCCTGAGTGCGCTGACGGTTGTTCCTATAGCTGCAACGGCACTTTTGGCGCCTGCGCTGGCAAGGTATGCACGGGCTCATGTCCGGCCGCATGCGCCTGCGCCGGCGATGCAACGTGTTACTGCGATTTTTGATTCACGAGTGGCTTGCCGAGTCAAATTGTCGGATGCGCGGCGTACGAGAGTGACCACGGCTTGCCGTTTCGATGTGGGAGGAAACGCTGATCGAATTGCTGGTGGTGATCTCGATCATCGGCATGCTCATGGCCTTGCTTTTGCCGGCCGTTCAGATGGCGCGCGAGGCGGGTCGCCGCACGCAGTGCCAGAACAACATCAAGCAAACGGTTCTGGCCGTCGAGAACTTCCATGGCGCCTTCGGCCGTTTCCCGCCCGGCCGCTTCGGCGGGCAGTACGGCGTCGGATCGAACTCGACTGCTTGGAGTTGGATGGCGCAGGTGCTCCCCTACCTGGAACGCCGCGACATCTACGAACTGGGCCGCGTCCGCGATTTCACGCTGGCCAAGAGCAGCGTGACGGGCATGCCCCTGGCCATTTTGCTCTGTCCGACCAGCGCCTGGCTGGGTGACGGTCCTCGCTACGACGCCGGAAACCTGTTGGGCCTGCCCGTCGGACGCACCAGCTATAAGGCGGTGAGCGGCGCCAATTGGGGCGACGATATGACCCAGACCGGCAACAAGCACATTGCCACCGACTGGCGCAACGTGGGCACGAACGGGTCGTATGACGGGCTGGACGACGCCGACGGGCCGATGTTTCGCTCCGACTACCGCACGCGGCAATCGCTCGACCGTATCCTCGACGGGGCCAGCCGGACGCTGTTGATAGGCGAGGACTTGGCCGAGGCGAACCAGTACCTCTCGTGGCCCTACGCCAACAACGCCTACGGAACCTGCGCGATCCCGCCGAACGTCCATCGCTACCCAACGGCGGACTGGCCGAACGTCTGGTCGTTTCGCTCGTTCCACCCCGGCGGGCTCAATTTCGCCCTGGCCGACGGCTCGGTGCGTTGGGTCAATCAAGCCATCCACCTGGCCGTTTACCGTTCGTTGGCGACGATTCGAGGACAGGAGACGTACGGAGATGACGAGTGGCAATGAAGCGCTTGCGATCGAACATCTCTACGGCAATCAACCTCATGCGGCCGTTGCGGAGCGCATTTTCTCAACCGGCGGCGGTGCGCTGGCAGCCTTGGCTCGTCGGCGCGGCGTGCCTGTCGCCCTTCGCGCCGCTGCTATCGCCGGATGACAAGGTGTTTCCATATTTCGTTTGGTCGGACTACACGGCTTACCAGCTTCCGATCCACGAATTCATCCGCGCGGAATTGCTTCGCGGTGAGCTTCCGCTTTGGATCCCCTGGCTGGGCAATGGAACTCCGCTGCACGCCAACCAGCAGGCGGGGCTGTTCCACCCGCTTTGGCTCGGTTTATTGGCGCTTGCTCCGGCGAACCAGGCGTTGAAGTTCGGATTGTTCCTGCATCTGGCCGCCGGCTTCGCGGGCCAATATCGGCTGGCCCGTGCGCTGGGCGTCGGCACGCTGGGAAGCAGTCTGGCCGCGGCCCTGCTCATTCAAAGCGGCTTCGTGGTCAACCACCTGGAGGCGGGCCACGTCAACCTCATCGTCGGCGAGGCCCTCGTTCCCTGGTTTCTGTTCTTTCTGCACCGTCTGTTGGAACATCCTGGGCCGCGCGCGGCGGCCAGCGTGGGCCTGGCCGGAGCGCTGCTAGGGCTCGGCAGCCATCCGCAGATTTCGTACTACACCTGCCTCACGGGCATGGGCTGGAGCGCCGCGGTGGTACTGGCGGCACAACCTCTCTCGCGACGCGCGCGCGGGTTTTTTGGATCATTGTCGCCGCCTTGCTGGCGGCCGCGGCCGGCACGGCGCAGTTGGCGCCGGCCATCGAGTTGGCGCGCGACGGGCTAGCGGCCGCGCCGCGAGACGACATCGAATACGCTGCGACTCACGCTTGGAAGACCGCCGATTTTCCGCGACTCCTTTTGCCCAACGCGCTGGGAAACCCCTTTGTCGGCATCACGCAGGTCGACGGCAACGACTTTTTTCACGAGCACGTCGCCTATTTGGGTCTCGCGGCGCCGCTGCTCGCCTTGTACGGCCTCACGAGGGCCGAGGTTGCGCGTTGGCAATGGGGACTGACGCTGGCCGCCGCGGCCTGCTTGCTTCTGGCGGCGGGCAATGCGACCTGGCTGTTCGAGTTCGCGCGACGCGCCTTGCCGGGCTGGCTTTGGTTCCGCTGTCCCGGCCGAATCTTCAGCTTGATTACGGTCTTCACCACGCTGCTCGCCGCACGCGGAGCCGACGCTCTCGTGAACGGTGAGCGTGGGCGCCGCGTGCCGTGGCAGGCGGCGATCTTGATCGCCGCGTCCGTCTCCGGCGTCGGCATCGCGGTCGCGTATCGTTTCCAGGCCACGGTCTTTGACTGGGCCGCGTATCGCTCGTACCACCGCGACAATTTGACGGCCGATTTCCTCGCGACAGCGGCGATCGCCTTGGCCACGGGGGCGGCGATTTTCGCCGGCTTTTGCTGGAAAGGTCGCCACCGCGCGATTGCCTGGTTGGCATTGTTCGCCGCGGTGTTCTGCGACCTGGGCTACCAGAACGTGCGCAATTTCCGTCTGGTTGAAGTGGCGCCGGAAGAGATTCCGGCGTCTTGGTTGTCCATCTCCCCGCCCATCCGCTTCGTCGACACCTCCGCCCACCCCTTTCTGCCGCCGCAACACCTTGACTCAAGCCGGCTTTGCCGCGCGGCGATCGAACAGCGCCGCTCGATGGTAGGCACGAATGACGGCGGCGTGTTGCCTGGCGCGCTGATGCGGTTGTACCGTGCGATCGAGCACGACGCGCGCGCTATTCTGGCGATCAGCGCGTGCGGTTACGCGTATTTGCGCGAGGCGGATGAGTGGGTCACATTGGATGAGCCGCTGGACCGCGTGCGGTTCGTTCCGAACCTGCCGGAACGTCTCTGCTCGATTCCGATCGAACGGATCGAGGCGCGCCACGTTACCGACCTTAGGCGCGTTGCGCGGCGCGTGCCCATCCTGCGCGACGAGCCACGGCGTCTGATCGTCGACTGCTCAGCGCCCACCGACGGTCTGCTCGTGGTCGCCGACACTTGGTATCCGGGCTGGACCTGTGAGGTCGACGGCCGCGGCACTCGTCTGGAGGCTGCCCACGGCGTATTCCGAGCGGTTCGATTGCGCGCCGGACGACACCTTGTCGAGATGAGATTTCAGCCGCGATCGTTCGTCGAGGGCGCGGTGGTTAGCGTCTTCGGCCTTTCGATGCTCGTGGCGCTCTGGCTGTGGGGCGACGGCAGTGTTTGGTCGCGCGTGACAGGTGGAGGGCGACGGCGATGTCCTGTTTAAGTCGGCCATCGACCCACGCGGAAGGCGCCGTTGTCGTGCCGAGCGGTCGACAAACAGGGCGCTACGTCGTCATTCTGTCGTTGTTGGCCATTCTGGCGGCGGGCGGAGGCCTGCGGCTCATGGGAACGGCCGAGCGCAGTCTGTGGTTCGATGAGGCGTTTTCGTGGAGGCTGGCCGGTTTTCCTCCGGGCGAAATCGTCGTTCGTTCGGCCGCGGACAACAACCCTCCGCTGTATTACCTGGCGCTCAAGCTGTGGATGGCGCTCGTCGGGCAGTCAACTGTCGCACTGCGGCTACTCAGCGCGCTGGCCGGCCTGGTTTCTTGCCTGGGGGCGTACCTGCTGGTCAGCGAGGCGTATGGGGGCGCGGGTGCGATCGATGATGGGGCCAAACAATTTCGCCCCGCGCGGGCGCGCTGGATGGGCGTGTGCGCCGCGGCGTTAATCGCCGCCAGCAGCTATCAGATTCGCTGGGGCTGGGAGGCGCGGATGTATACGCTCGGCGCCGCTTTCGCTGTATGGTCAAGTTTGCTGTTGCTGCGCGCGCTTCGTAGCGACGGACCATCGTACTGGCGTTGGTCGCTTTATTCACTCGCCGCGCTGCTGTTTCTTTACACCCACACCTATGCGGTTTTTTCCGTGGCTGCCCAATGGTTGTATGCCGCCGGGTGGCTGTTGGTGGAAAGCCGCCGTCGACCCGCGACGTTATCCGGCGCATCACGCTTTTGGGGAGCGGCGTTCGGGGCCGGTCTGATCGCGGCGGCCTGGTCGCCGTGGCTCGTGGTGCTGTTGCGCCAGGCCGCGCGCGTTCGCCAGACGTTCTGGTCCAGAACACTGGACCGTTGGGACTTGCCTCATTATTGTTATCAGATGCTCGTTGCGGAGGACGCGACCTTGACGCAGGTAGGTAGCTTGGCGGCGGCCGTCGCTTGCGTCGTCGTTCTTGTCCAACTGCTGTGGCGTCCGCGCGAAGGCGATTGGCTGTTGTTTCTCATGGCGGCCTCGCCCGTCGTCGGCGGCCTGCTCGTATCGTTGGCCGGCCCCAACATACTCCATCCGCGCTACTTATTGTTCGCACACGTCTTTCTGCTCATCGCTCTGGCGAGATCAATGGGCCGAATTCCCGTTGTGCCGGAGCGAACCGCTCTGGCTTGTATCGTGCTGACCAACATGCTGATCGTTCACGTCGCCTTCTGGGAGCGTCTCGATATCAGCAACCGCCCGGGTGTCCGCGCCGCGGCCCAGTATATCGAGCAGCGACGCGACGGGAACGCCCCGATCATCGTCGCATCGCCGTTCTTTTTCTCGCCCATGCTCTACCACTTGACCAACAGCGCCGAATGCCATCTGCTCGACGATGGGCGGGGGTTTCCGCACTATCAGGGTACGGCGGCGCTTAAAGCGGCCGACTTTCTCGAGGCGGCGCGGCTGCCGTCGTTGCGATCGAGGCAGATTTGGGTTGTCAATAATCGCAGTGCCGGCGTCTGGGGCGGCCACTCGGTGAAGGCGCCGGACGGATGGGACAAAAAGGACCATCGCACGTTCCGCGAGGTGTACGGCGTGCAGGGCGAGGTCGAGGTGATCGAGTACCAGGTTCGTTAGAAATGCCGTCGCGTCCTATTGGGATGAAAGCAGGCTCCGTGTACATTGTCACCATCCTCGCGGCCGTGTTGTCGCATGCCTCGGAGACCGTCCCGGTCGCAAAAATACCGTCGAGTTTCCCGCCGGCGCGCGAATCGTTTGCCATCCAAGACCGCATCGTCGGCGCCTATTTCTTTCATTGGTACACGACAACCTCCGGACAGCAATCAGGCCCTTGGCCACCGATGGAAGGGCGCCGGCGGTGGACCGGCGAGCCCTCATCGTGGAAGCCGCTGATCATGCAACTCATGGCCGCGAACATCGACATCATCTGGGTACACCTTATGAACGAGTACGAACCGCAACGGGAGAACTTCTTTCGCGCGTTGTGTTCGATGCGCGCTGAGGGACACGACGTGCCCAAGGTGGCGCCTTTCTTGGATCCCGAATTGACCTGGCGCGACGAGTCGCGCATTGACCTGATTGTGGACGCCAACAAAGACCGTTTTTGCGCACCGTATATCCGCTTCTTCAGACAGTATTTCAAAGCCAACCCGGATACGCATGCGGATCTCTACCTGGCGCGAATCGACGGCCGCGTAGTGCTGGGCACATGGCATATGCACCTGCGCTTTCACAATATGGAACATCTTTCACGCCATGACGTTGAGTCACGCCTGCGCGCCGCATTGGCGAGCGAGCATCGACTGTTCGATAAAGGATATTATCTGGTAACGCAAGCGGAGCAGCGGTACGAGGGCAAGAGCACCGTGCTCGCCTGGGCCGACGAACGAGTGCATCAATTCGACGACACGACGCATTACATCCAGAGCACGCTGCATGGAGCCATTACCGCGACGCAAATCAAGCCTGGCTATTGGGACCAAAACTACCGCGCGCCGGGGGCGTTCTTGCCGCGCGACGGCGGCCGCCCCTATCGTGACGCCTGGAGCGCGGTCGATCGCCGAACCGTCCAGCGAGTGTACATCGAGAGCTTCAATGAATACGACGAGGGCACGGGTATTTACGCGGCGAGCGTGATACAAGGGCCGGCGCGTCGCGGCGCCAGCGAGCAGCACTCCGATACCTGGTCAGCCAATGCCGACCCGTGGGAATACTTGAAAATCACCGCGCGGGCGGCGCGCGGATTCAATGTTTCTCCCGACTACGACGCGAGCATCTTAGCGCACGGCCTGCCAAATCGCTTGTCGCCGGGCCAACGTGTGACGGCATCCGTCCTGGTAAGGAACGACGGCGATGTAGCGTGGGACGCGGCGCAAGGCGTCGTTCTGGCGGATCAGGAGGGAGCGTTTGGCTTGGCACCCGGCGCCATTCCGGTCGCAGTCGAATCGGCGAATGACCATTGGCTCACGTCACGGGTTTTTCGAGGCTCGCCGATTACGGTGCATGTCACGCTAACGGCCCCTCAGATCCCCGGTCTTTACAAGTCCAATTGGCGAATGCACAGTGAGGACGCCGGCTGGTTTGGCAAGGCGCTCGATCATCGAATCCAGGTCGGCGACCCCAAGGGGCGTGGCGTCGAGGCCGTGAAATTCGGATGGTTGGCGGCTATCGCAGCCATCTTCGCCGCAATCTGGTGGCTTCGGCGCTACCTTGATAAGAGGGCCACGATGATCCTATTGGCTTTCTTGTCGAGCTCGAATTCCGCTTCGGCGCAGGTGACCAACGATCTATTTGATGTCAGCCGCGGGACGAAAGTCGTCAGTGCCTCGGACACTCTACCGGAATTCGGGCCCGAGGGAATCCTTGGCGGTTCAACGCCGGGCGAATCGAATTCGGGAGCGACGATTTTCAAGGACGACGGCCGTAGCTTCGTCGAATTTCAAACACTCGCGCCGGTCGAAATCGAAGGGGTCGAACTTTTCGTCCGGGGCGATAACCTCGAGCCTGGCGCGCCGCGCTCCGTCGACACGTTCAGCTTGCACGCCGACTGCGACGGCGATGGTTCGTTTGAAACCGTGCTGGTCGACCACGCGCCGCCTCTCAACAATGGGACTTGCAACCGCTATCTTTTCGCCCCTGTCACCGCGGCGATGTTTCGCGCCGAATTTACACCGGGATCAACGACACGGGGCGACCGTAGCGGCCCCCGAGTCGTCGAACTCGATGCCGTGGCGGCGGCGGACGGCATGGTTTGGTTATGGGGAGCCGCAACTGCGTCCTCCGTGCTATTGGCTCTCGCGCTGGGTTGGGCGTACTGGCGCCGTCGTCCTACCGCTGGTTAGTACGTAACTGGCAGGTCGTGGCGGCGACGACGAGGCTGGCCTAGGTCGCGAACTCGAAAAATCGAAGGGCCTGATCGACGGATGCGTGCGGCGCGTAAGACGTAACGCGTTGGTCGGCTGCGACGACGTCGTGCAGAATACGAGAATCCCGCCCTCGCTCAGGGGAATGAGACCGATGAGTTCCGAAACGAACGAAACCGAAGGCGCACCAACGAGCCTCGCGGTTCCCGGCGCGGTTGGGCTCGTCGCCATCGTTGCCCTGGCCGTCGCGCTCCGTGCCTGGCGGCTAGGGGAGCGTAGCGTTTGGTTCGACGAGGCCTTCTCCTGGAGGTTGGCCACGTTCTCGTGGGGGGAGATGCTCCATCGTACGACGCAGGATAATAACCCGCCGCTCTACTACGCGTTGCTCAAGGTCTGGATGGCGTGCTTTGGGGATTCGCCCGTGGCGTTGCGATCGCTTTCCGCGTTGGCAGGGGCCTTGAGTTGCGTCGGCACGTATCTGATGATCGTCGAGGCGTATGCCAGGTCCGGTAACGCTCACCAACGACGGGTGCATTGGATTGGGCTGTTCGCCGCGGCCCTGGTGGCCGTCACCGCGCTGCAAATCCGCTGGGGGTGGGAAGCGAGGATGTACGCGCTGGGCGCGGCACTGGCGCCGTTTTCGAGTTGGCTGCTTTTGCGGGCGCTGCGCGCGCCCCTCGGCGCGCGACCGTCCCAGGCGGCGGGGTTGGCGGATTCAGCCGGCGCACGCGCGGCTGGGAGAGCCGTGGCGCTCGGCGAGGCTTGGCGCCCGTGGATGCTCTACGCCCTCGTAGCGCTGGCCTTCGCGTACACGCACACCTACGCACTCTTGTCTCTGATCGCCCAAGCCCTATTCACGGCCGGATACCTTCTGGTCGAGGCGCGCTGGCGGCCCGCGGCGCTCTTTGCGAACCGCCGGTTTCGCATCGCCGTCGTGGGCTTTTTCCTGATCGCGGCGGGCTGGCTCCCTTGGCTGCCGGTGCTCCTGCGGCAGAGGGCACAGGTGCGAGAGGCGTACTGGCTTGGCCCGCTGACACGCTGGACCGTGCCCAACATCTGCCGGCAGATGTTCGCCGATCCGGAGGCGCGGACCACGAACGACCGCGACGCGGGCATCGCCGCCGTGGCCTGCGCGGCGGTGCTGCTGGCGCTCTTCCGGCGCCCGCGCGCGGGCGATTGGTTTCTGCTCGCGTCGGTCGGCGTGCCTGTCGGGCTGGCCGTGGCGATCAGCGCCGCCGACGGCAACATCCTACAGGTGCGCTACTTCGTCTTTACGCAGGTGTTCCTGCTGGCCGCGCTCGCGCGCATGGTCGGCAGGATCACGCACTGGCCTGAACGGACCATCGTGGGGGCGGTCGTGCTGGGCAGCCTGCTGCTACTGCACGTCGAGTTTCTGGATCGGCTCGACGTTCCTGGCATCCACGGTCTGCGCGCGGCCGCTGAGCACGTCGCCGCGCGCCGCAAGCCGGGCGAGCCCGTCGTCGTTTCCAGCCCGTACTTTTTTTTGCCGATGCTGTACTACCTGCGCGGCGATCCAGCGTGCCGGCTCTTACGCCCTGGGCGGCGCCTCTTGCACTATGAAGGAACCGCGGCGCTCAGCGAGGCCGACTTGATCGCCTCAAGTGAGCTTGCCGCCCTGGCCGGCGAACGCGCGTGGGTCGTCGGAAACCTCACCGGCCGGCCCAGCGGCTGGCGCGAACAGACCCGCGCGGCCTTCTACGAAAGTTACGGCGTGCCAGGAGCGGTTGTGGTTGTTTGTTCTACACATCTTTTGCAGCGACCCCTGCCAGCTTGCCTGGCACGGTGAAGCAGTTTTTCCGGCTAGCAGCCACGCATCCTGCAAACCCCGCCGTTTCTCTCCGAGGTCCGGCTCCCCGACGCCTGCGGCGTCGGGGAGCCGGACCTCGGGACGCCGCGGTGTTGAGATACGTAACATGGAGCGATCGCTTAGCCATCCAAAACTGTCCGCTCCTGCCGGACAAGCCGGCGAGGGGGCGGCCGAAAACTTACGACTTGAGTAGAACAACGAGGGCTGGTGCCCCAGGCTGTACGCCCGCGCCCGTGCGGGGCGGAAATCCCGCGCTCAAGCGGCGTTTCATGGCGTGAAGTTGGTACAACGTGTCCGCCGCGCAGCGGCACCCAACCACAGAGGGTAAGTATCGCAGAGACACTGGAAAACGCGGCACTTTTCAAACTGCAAATTTGCGTCTCGAAAGGTTTCCAAGCCAGACGCGATGTAGAAAGGGTAAACGTCTTCGTGGTTGGCCGCCGGTCGAAATCCCTCCCCCCTATCACTCGCCCCGCCGTTAGCCTGTGTCGCCACCCAGCCACAGAGGGGTAAGTATCGAAGAAACA
>DATKSN010000109.1:0-9705 GCA_035531595.1 Pirellulales bacterium
CAGCGCCACGCCATCATGCGGCAAAGCCGCTCGAAAAAAAACGGCGTCTGTTGCTCCGAACACTAGAAAGCCGAATCTTGAAAAACCAGTAATTAAGCGGATCGTTGAAAAAAAACGACTTCCGAATACCCCATGACGTCTGAGCGAGCCGCGAAAGCGGCATCCAATTGCCGCGCCACCCTTCGCCTTACCCCACGCTCTTTTGGATCTCTTTGGGAGGGGTTTTGGAATCGTTTTTTTTCGCGCAGCGTAGCGGCTAATCGCGACGCCGCGTTCTCCGGCCATCCTAATCCTCCCGCATGTGGCGGCGCGGCGACAGCGCCTCGTCGCCGGCTTCGGCGCGGATAAACGCGACTTCGAATCCCCTAAAAACGGAGATCCAAAACAGCGTGTGGTATTGCGAAGGGATGGGGGGCAATCCGCCGCGGCGGAACGCCACGGAGGGCGTTCCCTACAGAATTGGGCGAGAGTGCCGGTCCTCGCCTTGAAGCGGGGCGTCGTTTATTTCCGGATGCGCCGATCGTACCGCGCGCGCCACCCGGCCATGCGTCGTGGGAGCGATTTTCTGGACCCGCGCCAATGTTGATCTAAAGTTGGACATGATGACATGCAAAGAACTGGCGTCTCGAATCGAAGCGATCCAGCCCGGTGCCTTGCCGCGCGAAGTCGCGCGGCTCTGCCTGTTGCTGACGAACCACGTCGAAAACATGGAGGCGCTGGGGGATGAAGGGCAACTTGCCGAAGCCTGGAAGCAAACCGGCCTGCGGCTGCAAGCCGCCACCGACCAGCACGCCGCGATGACACAGGAACTGGAGCAATTGGCCCAGTCGGACCCGAAGAAATTCACGCCCGATCAGGTTTGGGTGCTGGTCCGGGCAATTAAGGTGCAGAGCCAGGTGTTGTCGCTCTACGTCGGCCAACCTCCGATCGATGTATGAGATCGCGGGCTGAAGCGTCGGTGCCCACCCTACGTAGCGTGGGCTTCAGCCCGCGTTCGTTGTGGGCGGTGCCCATCCTACGTAGCGTGGGCTTCAGCCCGCGTTCGTTGTGGGCGGTGCCCACCTACGTAGCGTGGGCTTCAGCCCGCGTTCGTTGTGGGCGGTGCCCACGCTACGTAGGGTCAACTCACCGGGGCGTCGCTGACGCTCCGACCCAGCCACCGGCCACCGGCATCATCCCCACGTCGTCAAAAGCTCAACGTCAGCTCAGCCAGGCGCGGCTCGAAGAAGCTCCAGAGCATCTCGCGTTGCGCCGCGAAGTTCAGGTGAATGCGGCTGGCCACCACCTGGTAGCGGCCCACCAGATCGTATTCGTGCCCGGCTTCGGTCAGGCAACTTTTCAGGGCGCCGACCGGCTCGATCAGCCAATTCGCGTTTCGGTAGCCGCGCAGCCGCGTCCCAGCGTGCCCCAACCAGGTTCCTTTCGACAACGTCACCTCGACAGGCGCGGGCGGCAGCGATTGAGGGCTGAAGCGGGCCACCGCCGGCAAAACGCCGACCATGGGCGCCTTCCGGCCGTCAGGCGTCACCAGATGCTCGCAGAGATAGGCCATGCCGCCCCCCTCGGCGTACACGCGGCCACCGCTGCGAACGTGATTGCGCATGGCCAGCAGCATGCAATGGTTGCCGGTCAGCGCGTCGGCCGCGCGCTCGGGATGACCGCAGCCGAGATAAACCACGTCGCACTCGGGCAGTACCTCGTCGCGCAGCGGTGAAAAATCGACCACCTTGGCGCCTAGCATTTCCAACAGGTCGAGCGCGTCGGGAAAGTAGCAATGGAACGCCTTGTCGAAGGCCACCGCCACGGTGAGCGGCTCCGTCGCTTCGGAACTCGTTGGCGGCGCGCGGAACAACGCCGGCCGCACGCGTGAAAAACCGCGCCGCCGCGCCAGCGCCATCAAGCGTTCGGACTGGCAATAGCGGGCCAACTCGTCGCCCAGCGGCCGCAGCAACTCCCGTGGCGGCACTGATCCCGCCGGCAAGGCCGCCAAAGCCGCCCGCGCCGAGGAAAGCTCCGTGAGAGCACCCAAGACCGGCACGTTCCAAAGGGCTTCCAAGCTGGTTTGCAGCCGAAACACGTCGGCGGCCGACGCCACCCGGTCGAGCAGCACGCCGTCGATCTGGTCGGGGCGTTCCGGCAGAGAACATGCGGCGAGGCGCGCGGCGTCCACCACCACCAGTCGGGGCAAATCGAGCCAATCGCAGAGCTTGTCGAAACTGGCATCCCTACCCGAACATGCCGAAGACGCTTCAAAACAACCTTCGACCAAGGCCAAGTCGGTCGCCGCCGCTCCCTGGACGAACAACTCGCGGCAGACGTCCTTCGACATCAACCAAGTGTCCAAGTGCCGGGAGCCGAGGCCGGTGATCGAAAGCGCCGCACGGTACGGCGGGAACGTCGCATGCGAGTGAAAGTGCTGCACTTGGCAGCCCTGCCGCGCCAGCAACTCCATCATGGCCCAACTGATCGGCTCGGTACAACCGGCCGATTCAGCCCGCCCACCGCCCTCGATCGATCCTACCGCGACGCGTGGCAGACTTAACATACGTCGGATCCCCGTGACATTGGGCGCGGCTTCGTGTTGTGGACCATTGCATTCTTAGCCGATGCCGCGGGCGAGTCAAGCATTTTGTCGCGATTTCCGGCCTCATTCGCGGGACGCTTGCCAAGCACCGCGCTTACCGCTAACTTCAAGGGATCACACCGGGCGGCGGGTGGCCATCGTAGCCGTTAAGCGGGTCGTTGGAAAAAACGTCCGCCGCCGGCTGTACTCGTTTTCGCAAGGAACGCTTTGATGGTAGCGGGCACGCCCGACTCCCACCGTATCGTCATCACCGGTATCGGCCTCACCGCGCCCAACGGCAATTCGCCCAAGGAGTTCCGCGAAAGCCTGCTGGCCGGCCGTAGCGGCGTTACTCCCTACGAAATCCGCTACGTGGGCGCCACGTTGGCAGGCGTCTGCCGCTTCGACGAGCTCAAATACCAGAAGAAAAAAGACGTCCGCCGTGGCACGCGCGCCGGCAGCGTCGGCATTTATTGCGCCCACGAGGCGATCGCCGATTCCGGCATTGACTGGGACCGCATCGACAAGGCCCAGGTGGGGATCTACGTTGGTGTCACCGAACATGGAAACGTCGAGACCGAAAACGAAATCTACGAACTCAAAGGGTTCGATTACGACACCAAGTTCTGGTCGCACCATCACAACCCGCGCACCGTCGCCAACAATCCGGCCGGTGAGATCTCACTCAATCTGGGGATCACGGGTCCGCACTACACGATCGGCGCCGCCTGCGCGGCGGGTAACGCCGGCTTGATCCAGGGCGCGCAGATGTTGCGCCTGGGCGAGGTCGACCTGGCGCTGGCCGGCGGCGTGTCGGAAAGCATCCATACGTTCGGCATTTTCGCCAGCTTCAAGAGCCAAGGGGCGCTGGCCTCGCACGCGGACCCGACCAAAGCCTCGCGGCCCTTCGACGCGCGGCGCAACGGCATCGTCGTCGCCGAGGGGGGCTGCATGTACGTGCTCCAACGCCACGCCGACGCCAAGGCGCGCGGCGCTCGGATCTACGGTGAAATCGCCGGCCACCACCTCAACAGCGACGCGAGCGACTTCGTGCTGCCCAACCCCGAACGGCAAGCCGAGTGCATCGAGAGGGCCTTGCAAAAGGCGGGGCTTTCGCCCGCCGACATCGACATCGTCAGCACGCACGCCACCGGCACCAGTTCGGGCGACATTCAGGAGTGCCTGGCGCTGCGGCGGGTTTTCGAGCATGCGCCGCGGACGCTGTTCAATAACGCCAAGAGCTTCATCGGCCACGCGATGGGCGCGGCGGGCGCCTTGGAACTGGCGGGCAATCTCGCGGCATTCGACGATCGGGTTTGCCACGCGACCATCAACGTCGACGAGTTGGACCCCGCATGCGCCTTGCCCGGACTGGTCACCAATCAGCCCAGGGAAATGGCCCGGGCATGCACGGTGCTCAACAACTCGTTCGGAATGTTGGGAATCAACTCCGTTTTGATCGTAAAAAAAATCTAGCTTGGAGAACCGGCATGACGACGACCAACATCCGCGAGGCGGTCCTTGAAATCCTGGAAAACATCGCGCCCGACGAGGACTTGAGCGATCTGAAGGATGACGTCCCGTTCCGCGAGCAACTCGAACTCGACAGCATGGACTTCCTCGACATCGTGATGGAGCTTCGCAAGCGCTACCGCGTCCAAGTGCCCGAGGACGATTACCTCGAACTGCGAAGCATGGCCAGCACGGTCGCCTACCTTGAACCCTTGATGAAAGAGGTCTGAGGGCCAGATTGAGCGCGGACGCGAGTAACCTCTAACCTCTAACCTCCAGATGTGTCGCTGGCGTTCATCCTTCAATCTTGACCCTTCCCCTCCTCAGTTTCCGCCTGGCTTGCGGCGACGAAATCCATGCGATGTCCCCACGACTACGACACGATCATCATCGGCGCGGGCATGTCGGGTCTGGCCGCCGGAATACGCCTGGCCTATTACGACCGACGCGTCTGCATTCTCGAGCGGCACACGACGATCGGCGGCCTGAATTCGTTCTACCGGCTCGACGGCCGGAATTACGACGTCGGACTTCATGCCGTGACCAACTTCACGCCCAAGGGGACGAAAAAGGGCCCGCTCGCGCGGCTGTTGCGGCAACTGCGCATCGGCTGGGACGAATTCGCACTGGTGCCGCAGATCGGTTCGCGGATCGCGTTTCCCGGCGTCACGCTCGATTTCAGCAACGATTTCGAGTTGTTTCGGTCTCAAGTCCACGAGCGATTTCCCTCGCAGAAAGACCACTTTGAACGACTGCTGGGCCAGATCGCCGACTACGACGACCTCGACCTGGCAGCGGCTGACCGCTCCGCCCGTGAGGCCGTGTCGGCCGTGATCGCCGATCCGCTGCTGGTCGAGATGCTGTTCTGCCCCTTGATGTTCTACGGCAGCGCGCGTGAGCGGGATATGGACTACGCCCAGTTTTGCGTGATGTTCCGCAGCATTTTTTGCGAGGGACTCGCCCGGCCCTCGACCGGGGTGCGGCCGATTCTCAAGCTGCTGGTCCGCAAATTCAAGGCCCTGGGAGGCCAGTTGCGGCTCCGCTCGGGCGTCAGCCGCATCGAAGTCGTCGGCGCCGCGGCGGCCAAAGTCGTGCTCGACGATGGCACGGAGCTGACCGCCGGCAACGTGCTTTCGAGCGCCGGCTGGCGGGAGACGATGCGCATGTGCGACGGCGTCGGCCGGGTCGACGAATTCCGCCCAGGCCGATTGTCGTTTACCGAGTCGATTTCGGTGCTCGACTGCCAGCCCCGCGCGATCGGCTGCGACCGGACGGTGATCTTCTACAACGACTCGGAAACATTCCACTGGGAACAGCCCGACGCTCTGCTCGACCCTCGCAGCGGCGTCATTTGTTCGCCCAACAATTTCGCCTACGGCGAACCGCTGGAGGAAGGAATGGTGCGGATCACCTCGTTGGCGAATTTCGGCCTCTGGAACGCGCTGGCCGAGCCGGACTATCGTCTGGCCAAGCTCCACGGGTACGACGCTTCGGTCGCCTCGGCCGTGCGATTCACGCCAGACTTTCGCGCCAACGTGATCGCGACCGACATGTTCACCCCCACCACGATCCACCACTTCACCGGCCACGAAAACGGCGCCGTTTACGGCGCCCCGGACAAGCACTACGATGGCGCCACCCATCTGAAAAACCTGTTTGTTTGCGGGACGGACCAGGGATTCGTCGGTATCATCGGCGCGATCGTCAGCGGGATTTCGATTGCAAACCGACATTTGCTCAAGGAAGAAGCTTTCCCATAGGGTGGGTTCTGTAGGGAACGCCCTCCGTGGCGTTCCGAGAAGCGGGTGTGACGTCGTCTGGCGGGGCACGGAACGCCACGGAGGGCGTTCCCTACAGAGCCAACTGATGTAGAATCCCTACATGCCCAAAGACTTCCTCAAAGGCGCCGGCGACCGCTACGACGTCATCGTCATCGGCAGCGGCCTGGCCGGCCTGACCGCCGCCAACACGCTGGCCAAAACGGGCCGCTCGGTGCTGCTCCTCGAGCAGCACTACCAGCTCGGCGGCATGGCCACCTGGTTCAAGCGCGCGGGCGGCCACATCTTCGACATCTCGCTGCATGGGTTCCCGGTCGGGATGATCAAAAGTTGCAAACGCTATTGGACCGCGGAAATCGCCGACTCGATCGTGCAGCTCAGGAACATCCGCTTCGACAACCCGATGTTTTCGCTCACGACGACCTTCAACCGCGACGATTTCAGCCGGCTTTTGACCGAGCGCTTCGACGTTCCGGCCGCGACGGTGCGGGCGTTCTTCGAATCGGCGCGAGGCATGAACTTCTACGACGACCAATCGACCACGGTCGGTGAGTTGTTCGAGCGTTTCTTCCCAGGCCGCGAGGACGTGATCCGGCTGTTGATGGAGCCCATCACCTACGCCAACGGCTCGACGCTCGAAGATCCGGCCATCAGCTACGGCATCGTCTTTTCGAACTTCATGTCGAAGGGCGTGTTCACGTTTCAGGGGGGCACCGACCGCCTGATTGGCCTGATGCGCGAGGAATTGCTGCGTAACGGCGTCGATCCGCGGATTCGTTGCGACGTCGATAAGATTCACGTCCGCGGTGGACGGGTCGAAGCGGTCTCGGTCGCCGGCCGGCGGATCGAGACCGGCGCGGTCGTCGCCAACGCCAACCTCAAGTCGACGATCTTCCACCTGGTGGGCGAGGAGCACTTCGACCGCTCGTTCGTCGATTCCGCCCGCGCCGTGCGGCTCAACAATTCGAGCTGCCAGGTGTACATGGCGCTCAAGCCGGGCGAGCCGCTCGACGAAAGCCACGGCGACCTGCTCTTCAGTTCGACGGCGCCCTTGTTCCGCACCGAGGCGCTGCTCAGCCGCGACGTCACCAGCCGCACGTATTCGTTTTATTATCCTCGCACCCGGCCGGGCGGCGACCGCTCGCTGATCGTCTCGAGCACGAACGCCAACTACCACGATTGGGCGGGGCTGTCGGACGAAGAGTATCAGGCCGGCAAGCGGGATCTGATCGAAAGCACGCTCGACGCGCTGGCCAAGTACGTGCCCGACATCCGCGAGAAGCTCGACCACGTCGAGGCTTCCACGCCGCGGACCTTCGAGCACTTCACCAAGCACCCGCTTGGGGCCAGCTTCGGCACCAAGTTCGAGGGGCTGGCGGTGAGCCGTGCCGTGCCCGAACAAATCGCCGGCCTGTATCATGCAGGCAGCGTGGGGATCATCATGTCGGGCTGGCTGGGCGCGATGAACTACGGGGTGATCGTGGCCAACGACGTCGATGGATTCCTGATGAAGAATGGGGAGACGGCGCGAACCGCGGCGAGCCGACCCACTTCGCGGGTACCCCGGCGTTAGCCCCACTCCATGGGTTGCCTCGCACGTCAAGCGAAGGCATAATTCAGAGTTGCCACGCCGTTCATTTTGCACCGCCTGAAATTCACTCAGACCATGACAGGAAATGAGTTTGGCCGAAATCCACGCCGCGATCCCGCACCGCGAGCCGTTCCTGCTGATCGACGAAATCGTGGCCCGCGACGAGCGGCGCATCGTATGCCGCAAGACGTTCCGCGGCGACGAGTTCTTTTACCAAGGGCACTATCCGGGGTTTCCTCTCACGCCCGGCGTACTGCTGTGCGAAGCGGCGATGCAGGCGGGGGCGGTGCTGCTGTCGCGACACGTCGGCGACAAGGCCGGCGTGCCCGTGGCGACGCGGATGAACGACGTGCGGTTCAAGCGGATGGTGAAGCCCGGCGAGACGATCGACATCGAAGTCGAGTTGGTCGAGCGGCTCGCCGACGCGTTTTTTCTCAAGGCCAAAGTCACCTGCGAGCGGAAAGTCGCCGTGCGGTTCGAGTTCGCGTGTACGCTGGCGCCTCCGCCTGGCTAGGCGGATGAAGACACCCAGCTTTTGGGCGGCCTGTATTGGTTCAACGTGAAACGGAGTCACTGAAGGCCCAAGTTAGCGAGTTGGAATGGCGACGACATTTGGGGCTTCCCTGGGTCGGCATTCAGCGCGTCGCGGCGGCGGTAGGGGGCTTGCCGGCGGAGCCAGCGGCGCGGGCGGGCTTGCCCGCCATGAATCGGTTGCAACCGCTGTTTCCAGAAACCCTCAAGCGATAGGGAAGCAGGTCTTCGTCGACGCAAAGACCCATCGTCAAGTCTTCGATCGATGCCTTCGGCTCGATCTGCCACCATTTGCAGTCCTTACACAGCCCCCAGTCGGATTCAGCCATCGTCGCGCCTCCCGCAATTCGTTGAGTTTTATGTGGGACTCGGTTTCGCCTCAGGTATCTCTGAGCATACCGCGTGCCAAAGACCAGGAAACCGCGTCTTGGCAACATTGGATTTACTTCGGCAACTTCGCCGGCCGGAGGTACAATCAGTCGTTGGCTTATGTCAATGACCACAACCAGTTCTGCCACAATGGGCGAGGACACCGAAGGCGCCGTATGGAACGCTCCGTCTCTCAAATGGTCGCCGGCTGGCTAACCGACGCCGACCTCGTGGTGGCCTTCACCGGCGCCGGCGTCAGCACCGAAAGTGGAATCCCCGACTTTCGCTCGCCGGGCGGCGTGTGGGCCAAGTACCAGCCCGTCTATTTCGACGCCTTTCTGGCTGACGCCGACGCGCGCCACGAGTATTGGCGGCAGAAGGCCGAAGCCCACCGCGACTTCGCCGACGCCCAGCCCAACACCGGCCACCAAACGCTGGCTCGCTGGGAGGCCGCCGGCCGCCTGGCCGCCGTGATCACGCAGAACATTGATGGTCTGCACCAGATGGCCGGCGGCCGCAATGTGCTCGAACTGCACGGCACCGCGCGCGAGGTTGCGTGCCTCGATTGCCACGCGCGCTACGAAGCCGGCGAAATGGTCGCCCGGTTCGTGGCCGCGGGCGCGGTGCCAAACTGCCCCGCTTGCGGCGGCGACCGGATGAAGCACGCCACCGTGTCGTTCGGCCAGGCGCTGCCGCCGAGCGTACTGCGAGAGGCATTCGCCTTGAGCAAGCGGGCGAAGCTGTTCCTTGCGATCGGCTCGTCCCTGGTCGTTGAGCCGGCGGCCAGCTTGCCGCGCGCGGCCAAGCAATCCGGGGCCAAACTGGTGATCGTCAACCGCGATCCCACCCCTCAGGACGAAACGGCCGACCTGGTGATCCGCGAACCAATCGGCGCCGCGTTGACGGCGATCGACGCCGAGTTGTCTACCGCGCGCGGCGGGGAATGAGGTTGCGGCACACGGAGTCTGCCTACTACTTCAATGTTGAACTGGGCGGAGGATACGGCTCTGCTGAGGAGCAACCGGAGCGCCGACCCAGTGGCCGAGACCGAAGAGCGGGCGGTGACTGCTCGCAGCGCCGCCTGCCCTTCTTCCCCTCTTCGGGATCGGCACCAAAGCGCAAAACCTTCGCGGCAGGATGCCGCGATTCCCCAAGCAGGACGCACCCCCGCGTTCGCTAACTCCCGCCACCCGAAATTCCAGTTCACGCTGAATCAGTACAAGTGTATGGTATATTGACAGTTTCGGCACGACGTCAACGCTGGGAAACCGAGTACGGATTCCAAGAAAGATGGCTGCGGGGCCTCCGGGGTGATAACTTGGAGGCTCCGCCCATCTCTTATCGTGATCGGATCGCCAAAA
>DATKSN010000110.1:0-30835 GCA_035531595.1 Pirellulales bacterium
GCTACTCCTCCACCAAGCCAAGCAGCCGCAAAACAGCGCCACGCCATCATGCGGCAAAGCCGCTCGAAAAAAAACGGCGTCTGTTGCTCCGAACACTAGAAAGCCGAATCTTGAAAAACCAGTAATTAAGCGGATCGTTGATTCTATTCAATACTTCACGCGGTCGAGAATGAAACATTCACGGTGGCTGGGGCGGAGTCTAAGCGATGCCCCGGTCGCTATCTAGCCGGGGCATCGCTTAGGCTCTGCCACCAGCCACCGCTTTCTAGTGACGAAATATCTCATATCAACCAATCCGCGAATGGTTACGCGACCGCGCCGACTTCGCGCAGATCGCCGATCCGCTGGTCGTCATACCCCAGCCACTCGCGCAGGATTTCGTCGCTCTGCTCGCCCATCGCGGGCGGCGGTAGGGGCCGACGCGAAGGCTCGTCGCGCCAGTGTACCGCACCCGCCAAGAGCTTGTATCGCCGGCCAGCCGAATCGACGACGTCGTGGACCATGTCGCGCGCGGCGACCTGCGGTGTGGCCAGCAACTCATCGATCGCCAAGACGGGCGAATGGGGCACCTCGGCCGCCGCCAGCAGTTTCCGCCAGGCCGCGGTCGGCCGCTGCTGAAACAGGGCCGCCAAGAGCGGAATCAACTCCTCGCGATGTGTCACCCGCTCGGGGTTCGTTCGGAAACGCGGGTCGTCCGCCCACTCGTCCTGGCCGACGGCCTGGCAAAACCGTTCCCATTGCCGATCGGCCCCCACGGCGAGCACCAGGTGACCGTCGGAGGTGGCGAAGACTTCGTAGGGTACGATTTGCGGGTGCGCGTTGCCCCAGCGTTTGGGCGGCTCGCCGGTCAACAGTGTCCCCTGCGCCACGTTCACCAGGCTGGCGAGCGTGCAATCGGCCAGCGCCAGGTCGAAGGCCCATGCCTGGCGGTCGGCCGCCGCGCGGGCGCTGTTGGCAACCAGGCCGGCGAGCACGCCGGCGGCGGCGTACAGGCCGGTGAGCACGTCGCTGATCGCCACGCCCACTTTCATCGGCGTCCCGTCGGGTTCGCCGGTGATCGACATCATGCCCGCGCTGGCCTGCATCATCAAATCGTAGCCGGGCACGGCGGCCAACGGCCCCGTGCGGCCGTAGCCCGAGATCGAACAGCTCACCAAATTCGGGTTGATCTGTTTCAATCGTTCGGGCTGCAAGCCGAACCGGGCCAACGAGTCGGGCAGGAAGTTTTCGACCAGTACGTCGGTTCGCCGCACGAGGTCATCCACCACACGGCGTCCGGCCGGGTGGTTGAGATCGAGCGCCAGCGACCGCTTGCCACGATTGCACGAAAGGTAGTAACCGCTCGGCCCACCGGCGTCGACGAACGGCGGACCCCATTGCCGCGTATCGTCACCGGCGCCGGGGCGTTCCAGCTTGACCACATCGGCGCCCAAGTCGGCCAGGAGCTGCGTGCAAAACGGCCCGGCCAGCACGCGCGAGAGGTCAAGCACCTTGAGCCCGGCGAGAGGATAACGGCCCTGGGTCATCGTCTTCATGGCTCATCCGGCGGAAGCGCGCATTGTTATCGACCCACCAGAAAGAATGGCAGCGAGGGAAAATCGGGATCCCGCTAGACCACTTCCCACTTTCCCAGCCGCCAGTATACTGGCGGCGGTGGCAGGTGAACAACGCCCCTACCTTCTTGTCGAACGAGCAAGTGATGGCCAACGCCTTTGACCCGTACCGTGAAGCCCTGGTCGTCGAGACCTTGACGATCTGGCCCGAAGAATACGACCGTTGGGACGAGCAGGAGCGCGCGCGGCTGGAACAGTTGCTGCACGCCTCACCACAAGCCGCCGCCGATCTCGATTACAATCGCCTGCACACCGGCTTTTGCCGCCAGATCACCGTTACGCCGGCCGATCTGGAACGGGTGAAGTAACGGTCCTGTCAGGCGCGCAAGAGCGATTCGATTTTGGCTCGGACCTTGCCCGAAATCGATGATGCTGGAATTCTCTGGGCGTTGACGGCCTCGGCGACGAACTGGCCCACGGCCTTTGGCAAGACACGGTTTGTCACGCCGCTTACAAGAATTCCCTCTGCCAATTGGATGAGTTTTGCGCCGGTCAATTCAATCAGATCGACATGGCGCTCGTTTACCCGCGGGTCCGGCGTACTGCCTGACGTCGGTTCAAATTCAATGCGAGCTTAGGCCAGTAGCTCGTCGTTGAAGAGGGTGTAATCAAAGGTATCGAGAAAGTCGCGGCTGGCGGCAAGCGCTGCGATGACATCTCCAAGGTTCGACCGGTCGTCATCAATCTGCCAAATGGAAAGACGGTTTTCTTTTCTTTCGTAACCAGGTCGCCCAACGGGTCTGCCGGCAATTCACCTTCCGCAAGCCAAGCAAGCGACCCCGGTCGATACCAATTCCCTTTCTTTATTTTTCTCAGGAAGAGCGACACCGCGCCGTCGCCTCCAATTGGTCCAGCACCTGTTGCATGTCGGCGCGCAAGCCTCCGCAGGATTCTCGTTCGATGGCCCGTCGCAGGAGGGGAATCGCCGCCGGATCGTCCAAATGGGACAAGCCGACGACGGCGCCGTCACGCACTGGCGCTAACGGCGAGGCCAGGCAGCTTTCAATGACGGCCATTCGAGCCGCTCGCGTCGGCGGGTGCTCGATTCGCCCGAGCACGCGTGCGGTCTCGGAGACCACCTCCGCTGGGAGAAGGCCGGACGCCAATTGACCCACCAGTATATTGAGCGCCGGTACGCCCGCATGTCCTTCGACGAGCTCCGCCAGCGACCTTGAAAACTCGTTCTCGAATCCCTCCTCAAACGATTGCTCAGCAGCCAACCGCCGCAGGGACGCCAACGTCGCCTCCGCTTCACGGATTTCCGATGTCAGCGGAGCCGTACCAACGACGCCCAGCCCGATCGGCGTGGGCGGCCTGATGCCCGCCATATTCTGTTGCTGTTGGCTCACTCGCTTGCACCCTTGTGGAACCGTTTTGCGATCGTCTAATCGTCCTCGTTTGCACTTTCATCATCCGTGCTCTTGTTGATCGTGTCAATCGTAGCGTCGAAAATCGGCGATCACATGATCACAGTTTCGCCACTTACCCCTGTCAACATCGACACCGCCAGTCTAAAGTAATAAAGGCGTAATTTCATCGAACATGGATGCTATTCGTTCAATCCGTGGACAACCCCCCGTCTGACCTCCTGACCGTCCCCGTTTCACTCGGCGATCGTAGCTACACGATCGAGATCGGCACCGGCAATCTTGCGGGCACGGCGCGATGGTTTTCCGACCGCCGCCGGGCAACGCACGCGATCGTCGTGACGGACTTGCATGTGCAACAGCCCTGGGCGATGTCGGTGGCTGAACGCCTCGGCGCCGACGGGGTGACGGTCGATCTAGTGGTCGTCGAACCGGGCGAGACGACCAAATCGGTCGAAACGGCCGACGAGCTATGGGGCAAATTCCTCGACCTGGGCGCGGACCGCAAGACGGTCGTGGTGGCGGTGGGCGGAGGCGTGATCGGCGATTTGGCCGGTTTCGTGGCCGCGACCTACGCGCGAGGCCTGGGGCTGTTGCAAATTCCCACGACCCTTCTCGCCCAGGTCGACAGCTCCGTGGGGGGCAAGGTGGGAGTGAACCTGCCCCACGCCAAGAACATGGTCGGCGCGTTCTGGCAGCCGCTGGGCGTACTGATCGACACGGCCGTGCTCGAAACGCTGCCCCCGCGCGAGTACCGCTCCGGCCT
This sequence comes from Pirellulales bacterium, assembly GCA_035531595.1. Classification (GTDB taxonomy): domain Bacteria; phylum Planctomycetota; class Planctomycetia; order Pirellulales; family JAICIG01; genus DATKSN01. The sequence continues at coordinate 3,747 of DATKSN010000110.1, forward strand.
GGCTGAAGTCGTCAAATACGGCGTGATCCTCGACGCCGAATTTTTCGCCTACCTCGAAGCTCACGTCGCGGGGCTGGTCGAGCGGCAGGCCGACGTGCTGCGCCATGTGATCGCGCGGTGCTGCGAGTTGAAGGCGCAGGTCGTTCGCCGGGACGAGCGCGAAGAGACCGGCCTGCGGGCCGTGCTCAACTACGGGCATACGTTCTGCCACGCCTTTGAGACGCTGACGGGCTACGAGAAGTTTCTGCACGGCGAGGCGGTAGCAATGGGCATGCTCTGCGCATCGCGGCTGGCCGAGCGGCTGGGCCGTGTCGATGCGGCGTTTACCCTCCGGCAGCAAGATCTCTTGGAACGGCTTGGCCTTTCGGTCGAGCCGCCCGCCGGCCTCGACCCGGCCGCCGTCCTCGTGGCGATGGGCCGGGATAAGAAGGTCGAGCATGGCAAGTTACGGTTTGTCCTGCCGACGCGCATGGGGCAGGTCGAACTGGTGGGCGACGTCGACTCGGAATGGGTCGTCGAGGCGCTACGCCGCGATCGGTAGGTATACCGAACGCGGCCGGGAATGACACATTCGTAAGTCTGCATACCAACCCGCAGCGCAAGCAAGGCCGGTCGTTACGCTCCTTGCTTGCGCTGCGGGTTAGTGTCGGAGCAGGCCGCGTGCGGTATTACACCCTCTGGCTTCAAAACCTGCGATTCACTCGTCAATGGCAGGTTTCAAACCTGCCCCACGTTGGCCTTCGCTTCGCCGGCCGCCTTCTCTCCTTCCGAGCGATAGGCGTGCCAAACCAACAGTGCCGCTCCGCACACCAAAAGACTGTCGGCCACGTTGAAATTGGGCCAAACCCAGTCGTGATACTGCAAAAGGATGAAATCGCGGACGGCATGAACACGCTCCCCCACCCGTCCGGGCATCGACCACAGGCCGAGCCGATCGTAGAGATTGCCGAAAATGCCCCCCGTGACCAGGCCCAACGACACGGTCAAAAGCCGATCGCGCGCCGCTCCGGCGACAAAGAGCCAATAGACGATCGCCACGGCCGCCACCACGGAAAGCGAGGCGAACAGCCAGACCTTGCCCTGGCCCATGCCGAACAGCGCCCCCTTGTTGAGGCTGGTTTGAAAACCGCAGACGTCCTCGATCAGCCACCAGGTGCGACCATGGGGAGGGCCAAGCCAGGCGAAGACCCAACTCTTGCTCGCCAGATCAGCCAGGCAGCCCAACAGCGCCAACAACGAGAACACCGCATAGCGGCTCGTGGGAACATTTTTCATTGCCCGTCCTTGTATTCCCTCCCGGCCGCTGAACGCTCCGTCCCCGCGCTCGAGGACCACGAGTGCCGGGTCAACGGCGTTCCGATTGGCCGGCGCACTTGACGCATAGCGGAGTGTAGGGCAGCGCATTGAGACGCAGCTTGGGGATTTTGGCCTCGCATTCCTCGCATTGGCCATAGGTGCCGTCCTCGATCCGTTCCAGCGCCAGCTCGATCAGCTCGAGCGTCCCTTCCTCATTTTCCATCAGGCTCAGCGTGAACTCTTGTTCATAGTTGTCGCTGCCCAAATCGGCCATGTGGATCGGCATACTAGAGATTTCTCCGCCGCCGTCCATACGGTTTTTCTTCAAGGCCACGTCAGCCATTTGGGTCACTTCGCCACGAAGTCTCGACCGCAACGAGAGCAGCCGCTCCTTGTAAACTTTCGTTTCTGCCTTTTTCATTTCACGCGATCTCCAGCCCATTGAGTGGTTCCTGCGAACCTAGGGATCGGGGTTCACAGACTTGCCATTGTACGGTGGCTCGATTTGATAGTCAAACAAGTCGAACAACCCCGGCTTGATGGTCCGTGCCGGGTGCCTTAAACTACATGCGACCGACAAATGAGACATTTTGCCACGAGAAAGCGGTGGCTGGTGGCAGAGCCTAAGCGATGCCCGGCTAGATAGCGACCGGGGCATCGCTTAGGCTCTGCCCAAGCCACCGTGAATGTCTCATTCTCGGCCGCGCGAAGTATAAACTACCCCCTGGCATGCTTAGCGACTCTTGGAGTTCACGGCCATTCACGTTTCGACCTCTACCGATCTGGCCTTTCAACGGTGCGTCGCGCCGGCCTGCGGAACGACCTATGGCATCGATGAGGTTCGAGTCGACTGCAAGACCTGTGGCAGTTTGCTCGACGTGGCCTACGACTGGGATCGGGTTCGCCCCCCCACTTCGCTGGCGTTTTTCGAGCGAAAATGGTCGCTTCGCCACGACCCTTTGGCGTTCAGCGGGCTCTGGCGGTTCCACGAACTTTTGCCGTTCGCCCCACCCAATCAGGTTGTCACCATTGGCGAGGGGCAAACGCTTCTGCACGCTTCCGACGGCGTGGCGAAGTACGTGGGGGTGCGGCCAGGCCGGCTGTTCTTGCAGTACGAGGGAATGAACCCTTCGGGGAGCTTCAAGGACAACGGCATGTCGGCCGCCTTCACCCACGCTCGGATGACGGGCGCGGCGCGGGCGGCCTGCGCCTCGACGGGCAATACGAGCGCCTCGTTGGCCCTCTACAGTTGCGTGACCAAGCTGATGAAAGCGGTGATTTTCGTCGGTTCGGGCAAAATCTCCTTCGGCAAGCTGTCGCAGGCCCTCGACTTCGGGGCGCTCACCGTGCAAATCGCCGGCGATTTCGACGACGCGATGGCTCGCGTGCAGGAGGTATCGCGGCAACTGGGGATCTACCTGGTCAACAGCGTCAACCCGTTCCGGCTCGAAGGGCAGAAGACGATCATGTTCCGCGTGCTCGAAGCGTTGCGCTGGGAAGTGCCCGATTGGGTTGTCGTGCCTGGCGGAAACCTTGGCAACTCCAGCGCCTTCGGCAAAGCCTTCGCCGAGCTGCGCGAGCTGGGCCTGATCGACCGTGTGCCGCGTCTGGCGGTGATCAACGCCGCGGGGGCCAACACGCTCTACGAACTCGTCGAGCGCCGAGGGCTGCGCTGGAATGGAGGCGCGCCCGACCTGGCGAAGGCCACGGATTTTTACGACCAACTCGATCGGCAGCGCCGCAGGGCATCGACGATCGCCAGCGCGATTGAAATCAACCGCCCGGTGAACCTGCAAAAGTGCCTGCGCGCCTTGCAAACGTGCGACGGCGTGGTGCGCGAGGTGACCGACCAGGAGATTCTGGACGCCAAGGCGCAGGTCGGCGCCGCCGGACTGGGGTGCGAGCCGGCCAGCGCGGCCGGCGTCGCCGGGGCCAAAGTGTTACGGTCCCAGGGCGTCATCGGCGCCGACGAGCGGGTGGTCTGCATTCTGACCGGCCACCAACTCAAGGATCCCACCGCCACCGTGGCCTATCACACGACGGATCAGGACAAGTTCAACGAGGTGCTGGGAAGCCGCGGTGTCAAGCGGGCCGCCTTCGCCAACCGGGCCGTGGCCGTATCGAACGATTTAACCGAAATCATCAAGGCGATTCAACTTTATAGCTAGTCGCGGACTCAGGTCGGTGGAGATCAATCGTAAATGGGTCCGATTCAAATTGCCGTTCACGGCGCCGCGGGGCGGATGGGGCAGCGCCTGGTGGCGTTGGCCTTGGCCGACAAGGATCTACGCCTTGCCGCGGCGCTGGAATTCGCGCAGCACCCGCGCCTGGGCCAAGACGCCGGCTCGGTGGCCGGCGTCGGCGTGCTGGGCGTACCCTTGGCCGCCACGCTCGAAACGGCCTGCGACGTAGTGATCGATTTTTCCACGCCGGCCGGCGCGATGGCGATCACCGAAATCTGCCTTGCCCGCGGCATCGCGCTGGTCTTGGCGACGACCGGCTTGGAAAGCGAGGAGCGCGAGCGGGTCCGACAGGCCGCCCGCGAGATTCCGCTCTTGTGGGCGCCGAGCATGAGCCTGGCCGTCAATTTGGCGATGAAACTTTCGGCCGTCGCCGCCCGCGCGCTGGCCGACCATCCCGCCGGGGCCGACGTCGAGATCATCGAGCGCCACCATCGCTTCAAAGAGGACGCGCCCAGCGGCACGGCGCTGAAATTCGGCGAGATCATCGCCGCCGAGATGGGGCAGTCCGTCGCGCGCCATGGCCGCGAGGGGCGGCCCGGCGCACGGCCTCACGGCGAAATCGGCTACCACGCCGTGCGCGCCGGAGACAACCCCGGCGAACACACGATCGTGTTCGGCCTGCTGGGCGAAACGCTCGAAATCATCGTCCGCGCCACCCACCGCGACGGCTACGCCCACGGCGCCTTGGCCGCCGCCAAGTTTCTCGCCGGCAAGCCGGCCGGGTTGTACGGCATGAATGACGTGCTGGGATTTTGAGGAATTCTTCATCCCATGACCAAATGCGAAGAAGGCTACCTTTGCGAGGTCTGCGGCGGCGACGTCGAGGAGATGACCGACAGCGATCTTTACTTGCGGTTTGTGATCGGCCTGGTCGATCCCGAGACGCTGCACACGAGCCGCGAGCGGCATGTGCGCTGCGATCCGGCGCTGGCCCAATTCATCGTCGACGGCGACTTCGAGCCTGTCGCGGTCGAGGGTCCGTTCGATAAACGGACGCTCGACCCCGACTATGTGCGGCAGCGGGAGCGGCTCGTCACCCGCGGCTGGCGCCGCCTGCGGGAAATCCAAGGCAAGGAAGGGCTTACGATCCTCGACTACCCCTTGCCCGAAGTAAGGGCGAAGCTCGGGGAAAAGGCCGGCTAACCCGTATTCCGTATGATACTTCACGCGGCCGACAATGAGACATTTTGCCACGAGAAAGCGGTGGCTGGTGGCAGAGCGTAAGCGATGCCCCGGCTTGATAGCGACCGGGGCATCGCTTACGCTCTGCCCCAGCCACCGTGAAGGTCTCATTGTCGACCGCGTGACGTATAAGCCGTATGATTCATTATTCATGGTCCTCGCGTACGCTTGGAAAGGCGAAGGCGGGGGGTGCGGAGGCAATTGGATGCCGCTTTCGCGGCTCGCTCAGACGTCATGGGGTTATCGGAGATCGTTTTTTTTCGCTTCGCTCCCGTTTTCTTTTGCACGCCCGTTGCTGCGCAACGTGCGTGCTTTTTTCGTAAAAATGAGCCCTGGCTATTTCGTGGGCCGCCACGGACCCACGCAGCTTGCGCCGCGGGTGTTAGTGTGACGGCGGTCTGCGCGCGTATCCCCTGGGTCCATGAATCATACGGGCTAACAGCAGGTATTCAGCGCGGTGTTCAAAGCAAGTTCTCAAATTCCCTCGACGCCGTGCGAACCGGCCCGGATCTCGTTTATCGTGCCCGCCCATAATGAGCAGGCGCTCCTGGGCCGGACGCTGGAGAGTATCGCGTCGGCCGCGGCCGGCCTTGGCCTTCCATGCGAGATGATCGTCGTCGACGACGCGTCGACCGACCGGACGGCCGAGATCGCAAGGGCGCACGGCGCCGCGGTCGTCGCGGTGCGACTTCGGCAAATCGCCGCCGTCCGCAACGCCGGCGCGAAAGCGGCGACGAGCGACGTGTTCGTGTTCGTCGATGCCGATACGGTACTGCCGGCCGACACGCTTCGCGCCGCCTTGGCCGAATTGGACGCCGGCGCGGTGGGCGGCGGGGCAACCGTCCGCTTCGACGGCCCGGTGGCGCTCTGGGCCCGCTGCGGTCTGGCGATGTTCACGGTCGGAGCCCGACTCTTGCGTTGGACGGCCGGCTGTTTCGTCTTCGTGCGGCGCCAAGCGTTCGAGGCGGTGGGAGGCTTCGACGAGCGCTATTACGCGGCCGAGGAATTGGTGCTCAGCATGGCGCTCAAGCGTCAGGGGCGGTTCGTGATTCTCCGTCTGCCGATCGTCACGTCGGCCCGAAAAGGGACGCCCCAAGAGATGTGGCGATTCGGCGCCGTCCTGTTGCGGCTCATCTTCCGCGGCCACGGCGTACTCAGGCGGCGCGAGGGGCTGGGCATCTGGTACGAGCGCCGGATGGCAATTCCCCACCTTGATACTTCGCAAAGCCTGTGCCGGGCCGGTGTGGCCCAGACCGACATCACACCGCCGGTGGGTATTTATCATCGCATGTGGGGCGCGGCGCGACACGACCGCTCGACCGGCATTCACCGGCCGCTGACCGCCACGGCGCTCGTGTTGTCGGCGGCGCCCGAGACGTTCGCGCACTCGTCGGTGGGCGCCCACGAGCTGGCGCTGGTCGCCGTCGACCATTGCCTGCTTTGGCCCAAAGAGATGGCAACGCTCCTGGGCCGCGTCTCGGCGGCCACTGGCGTGGCCGACGACCGTCTGCTGGTGATGTTCTCGCACACGCACGGTGCGGGCTTGATGGGTCTGGAACGCGCCGAGTTGCCGGGTGGTGACCTGATCGCCCCTTACCTCGATGAATTGGCCGTGAAGCTGGCCACCCTCGTCCGGCAAGCCAAGAACGAAATGCAAGCGGTGACGATCACCTACGGCACCGGCCACTGCTCGCTGGGCGGCCATCGCGACCTGTGGGACGCCGCGAGCGGACAATGGGTGTGTGGTTTCAACCCCCAGGGAGAGGCCGACGACACGGTGCTGGTGGCCAGGCTGGCTGATTTTCACGGCCGGGCGGTCGCCACGGTGGTCAACTACGCCTGCCATCCGACCACGCTGGCCTGGGACAACACCCTGATCAGCCCCGACTATGTCGGCGCTTGCCGGGAGTTGGTCGAGCAGGTAACGGCGGCGCCGATGTTCTTCATTCAAGGGGCCTCGGGCGACGTGGGACCGCGCGACGGCTTCGTCGGCGACGTCGCGGTGGCCGACGCCAACGGCCGGCAACTGGGCCATGCCGCGCTGGCGGCGCTGGAATCGCTGCCGCCCGCTTGCACGCGCTTTGAATACGCCGGGCCGGTCGTTTCCGGCGCGGTGATCGGCACCTGGAAACACCAGCCGTTGTCGTCCGACGCCCGGCGCGACAAGGCCATCTGGCGGCACCGTCGCTGGATCGTCGATTTGCCGTACCGTTGCGGGCTTCCCACGCCCGCGGAGATCGACGCCGAACTCGCGCGGCGGCAAGCCGCCGAGCGAGCGGCCCGCATGGCCGGCGACGAAGCACTTGCCCGCGCTTGCCGGGCGCAAGTCGAGGTCATGAGGCGGCAGAAGGTCCGCCTCGGTTCCCTCCCCGCGGGAAAGGCGTTTCCGTTTCCCGTGCATGTTTGGCAACTGGGCGACGCGATCTGGGTGGCGGTCGAATCGGAGCACTACCAGGCGTTTGCACGTTCGCTTCGTCGGCGATTCCCGCAAACGGCGATCGTTGTGGCGACCATCGTCAATGGTTCGATCTCAACCTACCTGCCGACGCGCGAGACCTATGGTACGGGCATTTACCAGGAGACGATCGCGCTGTTGGCCCCCGGCTGCCTCGAACAACTGATCGAGGAGATTGCCAGCCAAATCGGCCAATGGGCGGTGTATCCGGGGCGGGAGTGACGCGATCAGCGTCGCCCGTCGAGCACACCCGGCGTCACCGTTCGCATCTCGACGGCCGCCACTTCGGGCGACATGCCAGCCCGTTTGCGGCGTTCCGCTTCGCCCCAGCGGGCGCGGATTCTGGCGCAGGCTTCCCTGATTTCGTCCAGGCTCGGAGCGTGCGACGTATTCGGTAAATGACGACGCGGATTCATGGCCCGTACCTCCTCTGCTGTCCGGCAGCGCTTGTTCCGTCGCGCCGCGACGACTCAAGTGTAGCATATTCTACGCAGGGAGAGGCGAAATGGGTCGGCAATTACGTTTCCTCGTTCCCACGCTCCGCGTCCCAGTGGCCGCGGAGCGGCCGAAATTACGTTCTCACGCGGAGCGTGGGAACGAGGGACGATGGTGGGCAGTGCCCACCCTACGGCTTTGGCTCGACTTGCAGATCCAAACGTACCGCCGGTTCGCCCGCGTCGTCGGCCAGCGTGACGGGCACCGTCCAAACGACGCCGCCGGCTTTACAAAGCCCCTCAGTACCCTCCTGACAGTAGTAGTAGCTCAGCCAAACCCGGAGTTGGGCGCGCCCCGCGATCGCATTCAGCGGCAACTCGATCATGAAAGAGGTCGCGGGCTTTTCGAGCGTGACCGGCTTGCCAAGCGCGGCGCGGTCGAGCGGCCCGACATCGCCGGCGGCCTCGACACGGTAACGCAATGGGGCCAAGGGGTTCAACTTGTATCCCTCGGGCAGGTCAATCGCCACCGCCAACTTCAGTTTGCCGTGGTCCGACTTGACCGTCGCCGGCGGCACGGTGATCGGCTTGGCGCCCTTGAGTTCCGAAGGCCGCGGTTCCTCGGGCGGGACCGGCGGTTCGAGACCCGCAAGCTCGAGCGTGCTCACCCGGTTGCCGTTTTCGAGGTCGATGACGCGGATCAGGTGGTTGTTGGTGTCGGCGACGTAGAGCTTGCCGCCGGCGGCCGTAATACCCGCCGGTTCGTCGAACGCGGCGGGCTTGTCGTCGGAGCCCGGCTTGCCGGTGCCGGCGATCGTTTTGCAGGTTTTCTCGCGGGGGTCGATGACCTTGATTTTATTGTTGTAGGTGTCGGCCACGTAAAGCCGGTCCTTGTAATACGCCACGCCCAAGGCGTGCTGCAAGAGAACTTTGCCGCCTTTGCCGTCCTTGTCGCCGAAGTGGAACAACCGGCCGGCCGGCAAGTGGGCGGTGCCGATCACCGTCCGCACTTCGCCCTCGGGGTCGAACGGCACGGCGCGGATCGAGCTCCCCTCGCTGTCGGCCACGTAAAGCCACTGGCCGTCGGACGAGAGGCCGCTGGGCTGGGCGAACGAGGAGAATCCACCCTGGTACGGTTCCGGAGGGAGCAGAGGCCCGTCGACGATGTCCTCGCGGCCGTTGCCGGCATACGGACCAATTTCCGATTCGTCGAGCGGCATCTTCCAAATCTGGTGCGGCCCGGCCATGGCGATGTACAGCGTGTCGTCATGAATGCAAAGATCCCACGGGCTGTTGAGCGCCGTCTCCTTGGGCGGCCCGACGAATCGCGTGGGTCGCGGCGCGCGGGCCGCGCCATCGTCGGCCTCGCGCTCGTCGATACCCGGCCAGCCCATCCGGCTCTGGTGGCCCTGCCCGGCGATGCGGACGACGCGCTTTCGTTCCAGGTCGATCTTCCGCAGCAGATGGTTCTCGGTGTCGGCCACGTAGAGCGTCTTGCCGCGCAGAACCATCCCTTGGGGCTTGTTGAACGAGGCGGTGGCATAGCCGCCGTCGGCGGCGCCGATGGCGCCCGAACCGATCGTGTCGAGCAGGCGGCCATCGAGCCTGGCGACAACGATCCGATTGTGGTTGCTGTCGGCGATGAACAGCCGCCCGCCGGCCTCGTCGGCCAGCACCTTGCCTGGAAAACGCAGCGGCGTGCGCTCGGCCTGGTAGGCTTCGAGGTCGAAGCGCAGCGGTGTTTCGTCCAGAAGACCTTTTTTCTTGTAGTACGGCACGGCGACCTTGAGCACCCGATCGAGCAGTTCGAACTGCACCTCGCCGTTTCGCATCCAGACGGCATACCCCTCGGGGTCGATCAGAAGCACGGTCGGCCAGCTTTCGATCCCGTAGCGATCCCAGATCGCGTGGTTCGCGTCGTTCACCACCGGGTGCTGGATTTCGTAGCGCAGCACGGCCTCGGTGATGTTCTTCGAGTTCTTCTCCCCCGCGAACTTCGCTGAGTGGACGCCGATCACGACCACCTCGTTCGGGTAGGCCGCCTCGAGCTTCTTCAACTCGGGCAAGATGTGCATGCAGTTGATGCAGCAGAAGGTCCAGAAGTCGAGAACCACGAACTTTCCCTTGAGGTCGGCCAATTCCAAGGGTCCGGCGGCGTTGATCCAGGCCACGCCCCCTGCCAACTCGGGGGCCTTGATCCGGCGGGAGAACGGATTCTGCGGCGTGGCCTGCGCCTCGCCGGGTGGGGTGGCTTCGCGGGCGTCGTCCTGGTCGCCCGGCTCCGCCGCCTGGGCCGTTGTGGCATCCGGACGAGCGCATCCCGCCCCCAAGAGCAACAAGATGCCGAGATATCCACGTAGGGTGGGCGTCGCCCACAACGGACGCGGGCTAAAGCCCACGCTACGTAGGGTGGGCGCCGCCCACAACGGACGCGGGCTAAAGCCCACGCTACGTAGGGTGGGCACCGCCCACCATCCCAACGCGCGCAAGAAAACACCCAAGCGGGCGATCACTGATGGAATGCGGCGGAGACCGCCGCGGGGCCGACAAAGTGCAAGGGGTGCGAGGGTGTGCATGAGCCGCTCCGGCCGGTTGCTGCTGATCGGGTTGATACGGTTATACTGTACGCGGCCTCTATCCTACCGTACCCGCATCGGTTTAGCATACGGATACCCACTTTACGGAGATTGACGAGTTTTCCTGAATCGACCAGATTGACTTCGGAGAACCGCTACTTTTCAGTTTCGGTCCTGGGCGGTCGAATGAGTGGAGATGCCGGTCTGCGGGAACGCAACCTGCTGGTGCGTAGCGAAGTTGACATGTGGACTGATGCTTCGTATTTTCCCTTCCGGTACAATGAATCGTCGGAGGGGACTACTCTGGGAGGTGTGTACGTGCCTCGCTTGCTTTTGAGCGCCGCGGTGGCATTTCTGGTTTCGAGCACGGTATGCTCGGGTCAGGAATGGGCGCGGAAAATGTTCGAGGCCACCAGCCACGATTTCGGGGCGGTCGCTCGGGGCGCCAAGGTCGAGTACCGCTTCAACCTCTCGAACCTTTACGAGGAAGACGTTCACATCGCCGGCGTCCGTTCGAGTTGCGGCTGCACCACGCCGACGATCACCAAAGACTCGCTCAAGACCTACGAGAAGAGCGCCATCGTCGCCACGTTCAACACCCGCGCGTTCCTGGGCCAACGCAGCGCCACGCTGACGGTGACGATCGACGAGCCGTTCTACGCCGAGGTGCAACTGCGCGTGCAGGGCTACATTCGCAGTGACGTGGTGCTGAATCCGGGCGGGGTCGAGTTCGGCCAGGTCGATCAAGGCTCGCCGGCCACCAAGACGATCGGCATCACGTACGCCGGCCGAAACGACTGGGCGGTCCTCGACGTCAAGCCGGCCAGTGAAGACATCGACGCGAGCTTCGTCGAGACCGGCCGGGGCGGCGGCCAGGTGAGCTACGAGTTGACGGTACACCTCAAGCCGGACGCTCCCGCGGGCTACATCAAGGAGCAGTTGATCCTGGTGACGAATGACCGGCGGGCCAGCGAATTTCCCATCGACATTGAGGGCCGCGTCGTCTCGGCGATCACCGTTCACCCGGCTTCGTTGTTCATGGGCGCGCTGAAGCCCGGCGACAAGGTCACCAAGAAGTTGGTGGTTCAAGCCAAGAAGCCGTTCCGCATCACGGGGGTGAGCTGCGACACCCCGGAGCGATTCGAATTCGGCGTTGATGAAAACGCCAAGTCCAAGCCGGTGCATTTGCTGCCAGTGATCTTCACGGCGGGCGACAAGCCGGGCAAGATCACCTACAAGATCCGGATCGAGACCGACCTGGGAGCGGACGCCACGCTGGAGTTGTCGGCCTTCGCCCATGTGACGCGCGCCCCGGCCGAAGGCCACGCCGCCACGGAGCCGCCGGCCGACCCATGATCCGCCGCCGAGTGTGCGTCGAATTACCCGTCTATCGGCGCCCACCACCTTGTAATCCGTCTTCCCCGTGCCCAGCCTCGCCTTGCCCCTGCGCTCTCTCGTTGCTACGATGCGGGAAGGGAGAAAGTCATGATCACGTTAACCCAAGAGCAGGCCCGCGTGCTGGCCGAAACGGCGGAGTCGCCACCGCGTGTCGTTGATCCGCAGACCCAGCACATCTATTTCCTGGTGAGCGGTGACGTCTACGCACGCGCACAATCGCTGTTTGAGGAAGAGCAGGACGTGCTGGGCATGTACCCGCTCCTGGCCGAACTCGATCCGGAGGACTGGCAAGACAGGGCCGAACAATGATCTACTTGTGGACATCACCTCGCCGGACGGGGCCGGTTCGGGGCTCAGCGCGACTTCCGCCATCCGTTGTGGCAACATCTTCACACTGCATGAAAAGTTCATTCTCCGCAAGATTGGGGCATTATCCGCCGTGCTAATGCAGCAGGTCGACGATGCCCTGAGAACGGCCCTGGAGTTGCCATAGCAACCAGCCAAAGTTGGGCGTCGCGGATTGGGCAAGTGAAGGCCGCCGCCTGCCACAGCGGCTGGTTCGGCGTCAAACGCCAGGCGGGGAACCAAACGTGGCAGGTGTCATGATCATCTCCCAGACGCACTATTTCTCAATCAGCGCCAGCAGCGCCTTGTAATCCGTCTTCCCGGTCCCCAGCACCGGGATCTTCTCGACCTGCCGCACTTCGTCGAGCCGCATCACGCCGCGGAACCCGTCTTCCATCAGTTTGGCGTTGGCGTCATGCACGTTCAGCGCCTCCGTCGAAAACAAGACGATCCGCCGGCCGCCGACGGTCTCGCGCCCCTCGACGGCGACGCGCGGGCCGTCCTTCGTCGGCGGGTATCGCCGCGTGAATGGTTCCTCGAGCGCCGGCAGTGAGATCATTTCACCGCCCGCCTTCAGAAATCGCTTCATCCGCCCGCCAAAATGAACGAACCCATCGTCATCGATCGTCGCCAGGTCGCCGGTCACGTACCATCGCTTGCCGTCGATCTCCTTGAACGGCGACGGCCCGTCGTAGCCGATGTAGCCTGGAAAAATCGTCGGCCCACCTACGAGCAGCATGCCGAGCTGATTCGGTTCCAGCGGCTTCTCGGCGTCGAGGTCGAGCACGAGCAGTTCGACGCCCGGCAAGGGTCGACCGACCGTGCCGGATCGCGTCGCAGCGGGCATGTTGGCCGAGACCACCGGCGAGCACTCGGTGATGCCGTAGCCTTCCAGCAGCGCGGCATGCGGGGCCAACTCGGCGCAGCGCCCGAACAGCGCTTCGGGACACTTCTCGGCGCCGACGAGAATGAGCCGTAGCGAGTCGAGGTCGCCCGCTTTGGCGCGGTCGATGATGTAACTCAGAAAGGTCGGCGTCCCGACGAGCAACGTCGGCTTGTAGGCCGCAATCTTGCGCACCAGGCCGCCGGCGTCGGTCGGGTCGGGGTGGTGGACGACGCGCATGCCGGTTGCGAGCGGCAGCAGGCCGGTTACGCTGATGCCGAAGCTGTGGAACATCGGCAGGAAGCCGAGGATCGAATCGTTACGCGTGAGGCCAAGCACCGAGAGGCCGCTGCGCAGGTTGCCGAGCAGGTTGGCGTGGGTCAGGGGAACCGCCTTCGGCGACTTCTCCGAGCCGCTCGTGAACAGCACGACGGCCGGCTGGTCCGGCCTGATGTGCGGGATCAGGCGGCGTACTCCGCCCGGCCGCAGGCGCACGGTCAGCAGCGTCAGCAACGGTTTGAACTTGCCCAGGTTCTCGCGGATTTCTTCGAGATACAGGTACTCGGTCCCTTGGACGATGATGGCGGTGCGGTCGATGAAACCCTTCGAGCTCACGACGTGGGTCAGGTTCAAGAGCTTGGCGGCGTGGGCCAGGTTCGCGGGGCCGGTCGTCCAGTTGAGGATCACCGGCAGCTTGCCGGCCAGGTACAGGCCGAATAGCGCGATGTCACACCCGACCGACGCCGGCAACAGCAGGCCGACGTTCGGCGATTGAATCTTCGCGAAGCGCTTCGCCATCAGCAGCGCGGCGACGAGCAGCCGTTCGTAGCTGATCGCGCCGGCGAGGTCGTCGACGGCCGCCACGTCTTGGCGCGACGCCAGGGCGCGCGTCACGAACGCCGCCGCGATGGTGTCGCCGTTGATCTCCAGTGGTGAGTCGTCGCCCAGCGGCTGGAACCACGCGGCGGCCGGCGGCTTCGGCGTTCCCGTCTCGGCCAGACCTTGGGCCAAAGCCCAGATTTGGCCGAGGTTGGCCGGCACCTGTTGGCCGGAGAAGCCGAATTGCTGTTCGACCTGCAGCATGATCTCCATGCGGTCGAGGCTGTCGAGGCCGAGTTGGTCGAGCGTGATTTCCGGCTTCCGCTCCTGCTCGGTCAGGGGCCGGCGCAGCTTGTCCGCGATGAGATGGTTGACGGCATCCTTCGTCTCCGGCTTGATCTGGTTCAGATCGACCTCGTCGAGACCGCCCAGCTTCGGGAACTCGAAATGGCGTGGGCCCAAGAGGAAGTGATAGCGCACGAAGACCGGCTGCGACTGGCCCTTGGAGTTGTACCAGTTTTCGAACCAGGGGTTGATTTTCTCGCGCCGCGGTTCGGGCAACTGGTTGCGGTTCGCCTTTTCCACGGTGACGTCCACACGTCGTCGGGGAGCGAAGAACAGGAGGTTGGCGAGGATCAGGCCGAGTCCGGCGAACAGCATCTTCGTCAACTCCGGCTGTTTGCCCGTCCGGGCATAGCTGAACATGCTGCCCCAGACTCCGGTCGTGCGCACGAGCACGACGTTCGCCTCCGGCACCGCTTGCAAGATGTCGGTCAGCGCTCTGGCACCGCCGAGCACCTCGACGCCGCCGCGCTGGATGCGCCCGGAAGGCCAGAGGACGAAGTTTTCGCCCTTTTTCAAGCCGTCGATGACGGCCTTGACCGCCGTTTGCGCCTCTTCGCGGGCCTGGCTGCTGGCCTGCGAATCGAGGTCGGGCACCCGCAGGGCGTTGAGTAATTTCAAGAACGGCCGCACGAGTGGGTTGCGGAACATCGTCTCGAAGACCATGGGCCGCGGCTTCAAAGCGGGCCACAGCGCGGCCAGCACGAGCGCCGGGTCGATATAACCGGGGTGGTTCGGCAGGATCAGCACGGGCCCCTTCAGGCCCTGAACCTGGTCCAGCCCGTACACCCGCAGCCGATACCGCAGCGCGAGAACGCACCGCGCCAGGCCCCAGAGCAGGTAACGCAGCCACAGCATGATCGACCTTTTCCCAACGCGCCAAGGCAAATCCAGCTTCAGCCTTGCTCACCAGTTCTGGTTCCCCGGTTGGGCCGAAGCCGCCTCGTTGCGCGGCAACGAGACGGCCGGAAACAAACCGCAAGCGTAGCGAAGAAAACCGATCTCCGCTATCCCCACGCCGGCGAGCAAGCCCCGTGGCGGCGCGCGCCGAAACTTCGATTACAGGAGTTCCGCAATCGGCTCTCCGTCCCTCAAGATCGGAAACGCTCGGCCGCTGCGATCGTGGAACTCGTGATGCGCGTCGATGCCGAATCGTCGGTAGAGCGTGGCCAGCAGGCAGTTGCTATCCATCGCGCGTCGCACCGGTTCTTCGCCGCGCGGGTTCGTCGCCCCCACGACCTGGCCCATTTTTAATCCGCCGCCGGCGAGGAACACGCTGATCGCGCGAGGCCAGTGGTCGCGGCCCGGCCGGCCACTGGCATCTTGATATTGAATGATCGGTGAGCGGCCGAACTCGCCGCAGAAGATCAATAGCACGCGATGGTTGAGCCCACGTTGATGTAGGTCTTCGATCAGCGCCGACACGACCTGATCGAACACCGGCAGACGCTCTTCGTAGGCTTTGAAGATGTGGCAATTCACCGAGTGGTCGTCCCAACTGCTCGTACGGCCCGTCTTCTCGCTGAGGCGGAAACCGGCCAGCACCTGCACGAACCGAGCCCCGGCTTCCACGAGTCGCCGAGCCGTCAGCAGGCTCTTGCCCCAATGCGTATCGCCGTAGCGGACTCGCGTCGTTTCATCTTCGCGCGACAGGTCGAAAGCGTGGCGCATGCGTGGCCCGGCCAACATTTCGACCGCTCGGCGCTGAAACGTATCGAACGCCTCGATCCGCCCGGATCGATCGAGACGTTGCGCGACGCGATTGAGAGTCTCGAGCAGGTCGTAGCGTGTTCGCAACGTCAGAACTCCTTCCGGTGACAGTGCGAAGTTCGAACGGTTGGCATCGGTCAGATAGAGCGGCACCGGATCGTACGACTGGTTGCCGGTCCCCGACTGCGGATCGGGATCGGGCATGAACGGCGAGTAACGTGAGCCAAGATACCCCGGCCCGCCGCCATACGATTTGCTGTTTGCCAAGAACGGCGGCACGTCGCTGCTCTTCGATGCGAGCATCTTCGCGACGACCGAGCCGATGTCAGGAAACTCGGCGTCTTGCAGGTTCGCCGCGACCGACGAGTAGCCGGTGAGCAGCCGATGCGTGCCGCCGGAATGCTCGGCCCGGTTGTGGTGCAGCGAGCGAAGGATCGCGAACTTGTCGGCCAGCGTCGCCAGGCGCGGTAGCCGCTCGTTGATCTCGATGCCCGGCACTTTGGTGCGGATTGGCTTGAACGGCCCGCGAATCTCGAGCGGCGCGTCCGGCTTCATGTCGAACAAGTCGAGATGGCTCGGCCCACCGTTCGCCCAAAACAGGATGACTGAGAAATCGTCGTCCACCTTGCGACCTTGCGCGGCGGCGGCTTGTTGGGCCGCGAACAGTCCGGCCAAGTTTGGGTGTACGCTCGTCGCCAACGCGCCGAGGCTCAAACCGCCCACCGTCATCCACTGGCGACGATTCATCGGACCCGGACACGGCAGAGATGGGCGTGTTTCCATTGGACGCGACTCGCGGCGGGTTTTTGAGGGAGGGACGGCGGTTGGGGCGGACGACTGCGATTGTTACCGGGCTGTAAGATCAAGTCTCGTTCAAAGTCCCTGCCACGACTTGTCGTGGCAGGTGGCGACGGGGCTTGACCATATCGCCAGCTTGACGCACGGGCGAGCGAAAGGCAAGAGCGGCCGTGACGAACCAAACTCGGCAATGCCTGGTACATCGACAGGTGAGTCGGGTCGCCCTTCCAGTTGATCACCTCCCGCCCGTTGGCGGTGATCACGATGCTCCGTTTGCGGACGGTACAGACGATCGCGTTCGGCTTTCCGTCCTCTAGCACCCGCTTGCGGACCAGCAGCCGGTAATGGTTGGGTGGCTGGTCCTTAGGCGGAATGCCCAACCACTTGCGATAGGGATCGAATTCGTCCGACATGCCACCGTAAATTCCATCGCGAAGGTTGACGAAAGCAAGACCGCCATTATCAAGGACTTGTGGGTACTACGCCAGGATCTCGCGAATCGGCTTTCCGCCGTGCGCCACAGGGATCGGCCGGCCGTTGTCGTAAATCGGCATCTGGGGATCGATGCCCAGGCACTGGTAAATCGTGGCGCAGATGTCGCTGGTGCTGACCGGCCTCGACTTCACATAAGCGGCGTGCGCATCGGACTCGCCGCACACGGTGCCGCCGCGGATGCCCGCCCCGGCAAACAGCACACTGTAACAGTACGACCAATGGTCGCGCCCGGCGTTGGCGTTCACCTGGGGCGTGCGGCCCATGTCGCTCATCAGCACCACCAGCGTCTCGTCCAACAAGTGATTGTGTTCCAGGTCTTGCAGCAGGGCGCTATAGGTTGCGTCCAGGGCTGGCAGGGCGCCACGCAACCAGCCGAAGTTGTTGGCGTGCGTGTCCCACGAGTTGTCCGCTGGGTATTCCCAAGTCACGTTCACGAAGCGGACCCCGGCCTGTACCAGGCGCCGGGCGATGAGAGAACTGGACCCGAACAAAGTGCGGCCGTAGCGGTCGAGTAGTCCGGCGTCCACGCCGGCGAGATCGAATGCCGCCTTGAGCTTCGACGACGTCAACAGGCTGATCGCGCGTTGCTGGGTGCGATGAAGGTCGCCCAGCGAGCCCTTGGCCTCCAGGCTTCGCTGCTGACGGTTGAACTGTTGCAACAGCCCTTCGCGGGCCTGGAAGCTGTCCAGTGTGATGCCTTCAGCCAGCGTACTGTTGCCCGCGAGAAACGGCACGCCGCCCAGAACCTTGGTTTTGTCCAGATCGCGGACGACAGTCTTGTCGAATTCGGAGAAGAGCGGGTCGTAGCGCTTGCCCAGAAACCCGGCGTACGGGCCAGGATAGCGGACCACACCGGTCGCTCCGTTGCCCGCGCCCGCGAAGTTCGGCAGGTACACGTAGGCCGGCAGGTCGTCGCGCTCGTCGCGCAGGTACTCGCACACCGAGCCCATGCTGGGCGGATAGGTGTCTTTGGTGCTCGTGATGTCGGCCAGCGCGATTTCGTAGCCGGTGTAGCTGGGGAGGGGATTGTGGCAGCCCGCCTTGTGATTGACCGTCCGGACCAGCGCCGCTTTGTGCATCCACCGCGACATGAGCGGCAAGTGCTCGCAGAGTTCCATGCCGGCCACGTTGCTCGCGATGGGTTTGAACTCACCGCGAATCTTCTCGGGCGCCTCCGGCTTAAGGTCGAACATGTCTTGCGTCGCCGCGCCGCCGAGCAGGTATAACAGGATCACGCTCTTGGCCTTGGCCGGTAAGACATCGGCGGCGCAGCCCGCCGGCAGAGACACAGCGCGATTCTCCTCGGCCGCGAGCAAGCTGGGCAGGTTGAATGCGCCGCCCAGCAGTGACAGGGCACCGACCTTGAGCGTTTCGCGGCGGGTCGAACCGTCACGACGCCGTGGGTGGCCGAGCATCGTGATCATCGCGGGTGCTCCTCGTGGGCCGCCACGGCCCCCCCGAGCTTGCGCTGCGGGTTGGTGTGAGGTCAATATCTCAAGAAAAACTCGTCCGCGTTCAATAGGGCCCACAGCACACTTTCCCAGGCCGCCCGCTTGTCCGCGGCCTTCTCCACCAGGTCCAACGCCGCCGCGGCCTCATGCGGCAACGGTGGACGAGACAAGGTCGAGAGGAACAATTCGTCCAGGATTTTCGGCGCCGGCAATTGCTGGGCCAAGACTTTGCCCAAGCGGTTATCGGGCGCACGAATTTTGTCGTGGATCAACGCACCGTTTTTCAGCTCCAGCATGTGGGCCAGGCTGACGTCTCCTTCCCGCTCGCACTGGCACGCGACCTCGCGGGCAGGTTGGCCAAAAGTCTTCAGGAAAGGGTGCCGCTCCCAAGATGCGTAGGCGCCGTCCGTATAAACCACCTGCGTGTCGGGAAGTTGCACGGCCCGCGTCCCGGCCGGATAGTTCTGAAACTTCTCCGGCACTCCGGTCGCGGCGCAGAGGGCGTCGAGCAGCACTTCCGCCGGTAGCCGCTTCCGCTCAACGAGCGCATGCGAAAAATACTTGTTGTCGTCGCGGTTGGTTTCGTTGCCGTGCGAGCTGAGCTGATACGTCCGCGAATTTGCGATCGTGCGGATCAGTTGTTTCATGTCGAACTGGTGATCCACAAAGTCCTGAGCCAGGGCTTCCAGTAGCGCGTCGTTGGCCGGCGGGTTCGAGTCGCGGAAATCGTCGGGCGGATCGACGATCCCTTTGCCGAGCAACAGGAACCACACGCGGTTGACCGTCGCCGCGGCAAAAAACGGATTGCCAACGGCGGTGATCTGTTCGGCCAGCACGTCACGCCGGTCGCCGCCAGGGGCGATCACGGGCGCGGGCATGCCCATGATTTTGGGTGCGATCCGCCGGCCCGTGCGAGGATGGGTGAACTCGCGGCTGCGATCCAGATAGACGACCACCGCGTCCTCGCGAAGTTGCCAACTTCTCCCGGTCGGCGGACGGCCCGGATGATGGGCGTCCGCCTTCCCCCTGACCTGCGAAAACCAGGCGGTCAAACGGTAGTAGTCGTCCTGCGTCCAGCGCTCGAACGGATGGTTGTGGCACTTGGCGCACTGCATGCGAATTCCGAAGAAAAGCTGAGCGGTGGTCTCGGCCATCTCCCGCGGATCGCGCACGGATGGCGGCGCGCCGCTGTCGTAGGCGCCGCGGAAAAAGTTGGCGGCCGGGTTTGCGAACGTGCTTCCGCCGGCCGTCAGCAACTCGCGCGCGACCTGGTGCCAGGGTGTGTTGTCTTGGATGTGGCGGCGCAGCCAGCGGTGGTAGACATGGCTCCCTTTGATCTGCAGGTGCAACCGGTTGCACCGCAGCACATCCAGCCAGTGGTGGGCCATGAGATCGGCGAAATCGGGCCGCTCCAAAAGCCGGTCGATCATCACCGCCCGCTTCTCGGCTGAACCGTCGGCCAGAAACGCCTGCACATCCTGGGGAGTTGGCAGGATGCCGCACAAGTCGAGGAAGGCTCGGCGCAAGAACTCCTGGTCGTTGCACAGATCCGAGGGCAGAATGTTCAGCGTCTTCAGCTTGTCGAAGACGTGCCGGTCAACGTAGTTGTTTACCGGCGGGTCCGTCCAGCGGAAGTCATCGTGCGGCTCCAAGTAGGTCAGCCGCACGCAACGGATCACATCCAGATAGCGGCACAGAATGGCCGCCTCGCCCGCGTGATGCAACTCCACCAATCCGTCGCCGTCCACATGTGCCAGACTTTCGTCGCTGCTGCTGTACACGGTCAGCCGGGTGACGTCGCGAACACTTCCGTCGGAATCGTGGGCCAACACGGCCAGTTGCTGACGGCGGTCGGGAGCCCGCAGCACGCGCGACCCGGGTACGATCTCGATGTCTTTCAACTCCGGCAGTTCCACGGAATCATTCGGCATTCCTTGTTCCAGCCAAGCCAGCATCGCGCGCGCCGCGACACTGTCGGCTTTGAATCGCTTGCCTCCCTGATGCGGCACGCGACCCAGGCCCTTTTGGTAGATCAGGCTGGCCTGGGCGTCGAGCCGATCGGTGCGCCGGCCATGGGCGCCATGGGTCAATTCCACGTAATCGACGGCCGGGTCGTAACCTCGCAAGCTGAGCTTGAAACCGCCGCGACCGCTGGGGATGCCGTGACAGGCTCCCTGGTTGCAACCGGCCACGCTCAACGCGGCGATCAGGTCGTGGCGGAAACTGACCGGCAGCGGTGTGTCGAAGTTCTCGACAATGACCGGCACGCGCGCGGCATACGATCCGGCCCGCGCGACCAGTTGCGTACTGCCATCTTTGCTCGGTTGCACGAACCCACCCTCACCGACATTCACCACACCAGGAGTTTCGGCACTCCAAGTACAGAAGGGGGTCAGGTCGCGCTGGCTGCCGTCGGCGTAGCGGCCGGTGACGATAATTTGCCGCATGGCCCGCGGTCCTGACAACCGGATCGTTTCCGGCTGCGCCACCAGGGCCACCGGCTCGCCAATGCGGACGGTTCGCACTTGTTGCTCGGCTGCCGCCGCCGCCACAGGCCAGGCGGGCGCCACGATCAGAACCGCCACGATCAGGACCAGGCAAACCGGGTTCGCGATTCCTCTTTCCATATTGATGATCTTACCGGTTGCGGACATCCCTGGCAACCATCGAGGGTCCATCCTGACCGCGGTCGAGACTGAGACGTTCACGGTGGCTGGGGCAGAGCCTCGGCGATGCCCGGTCGCGATCGAGCCGGGGCATCGCTTAGGCTCTGCCACCAGCCACCACTTTCTCGTGGCAAAATGTCTCATTCTCAGCCATGTGAAGTATAATAAAACCCCAGGCCCGGCAGGACGACGCAAGCCGCCCGCCGGGACCGTGGGGCCGTTCGTCCGGCCCGGCGGGAGGCCGGAGAACTCCATCAATGGCGTTTGCCGAATTGCTTGTCGAGCGCCAGGTTCAATTCGAGCACATTGACTCGCGCTTCGCCCACGAAGCCCAACGACCGGCCCTGAACATGGGCTTCCACGGCTTTCCGGACACGTTCCGCGTCGACGCCTCGCGCCTTGGCCACGCGCGGAACCTGCCAACGGGCCGCGGCCGGAGTGATGTGCGGGTCGAGTCCGCTGGCCGAGGCGGTCACGAGGTCGCCCGGTAGGGGGCCTTGCGCGGCGGGGTTCTCGTTTCGCAGGCGCTCGACGTCGGCCTGGATCCGATCGTAGAGCTTCCGCGACGTGGCGCCGAGGTTTGAACCGCCGGACGACTTGCCGTCGTAACCCGATCCGGCCGCCGACGGCCGCGGCCAGAAGTATTCGGGCCGCGAAAACGGCTGGCCGATCAACGACGATCCAACGACCTGGCCCGATTCGTCCTTGATGAGGCTGCCGTTGGCTTGGTCGGGGAACAGTACCTGGGCCAGGCCCGTCACGACCGCGGGATAAATCAGGCCCGTCAGGACGATCGTCACGATCGTCATGCGAACCGCGATCAGGAATTCATGGGCCATCATTGTCCACCGCGTGAAGTATAGAGGTTAGAGGTTAGTCGTCACGAGTTGCAAAACCATGTCGATCAGCTTGATGCCGATGAAGGGCGCGATCACGCCGCCGACGCCGTAAATCAAGAGCGAACGCCGCAGCAAGGTCGCGGCGCCGAGCGGCCGGTAGGCCACGCCCTTCAGCGCCAGCGGTATCAGGAACACGATGATGATCGCGTTGAAGATCACGGCCGCGAGAATGGCGCTTTCCGGAGTCGCCAGGCCCATCACGTTCAAGGGAGCGATCTCCGGAAAGACGCGCATGAACATCGCCGGCAGGATGGCGAAATACTTGGCCACGTCGTTGGCGATCGAAAAGGTCGTCAACGCGCCGCGGGTCATCAGCAGTTGCTTGCCGATCTCGACGACTTCGAGCAATTTCGTGGGGTCGGAGTCGAGGTCGATCATGTTGCCCGCCTCCTTGGCCGCTTGTGTGCCCGTGTTCATCGCCATCCCCACGTCGGCCTGGGCCAGCGCCGGTGCGTCGTTCGTGCCGTCGCCGGTCATGGCCACCAGCTTTCCCTTGGCCTGCTCATCACGGATCAAGCGCATCTTGGCCTCGGGCGTGGCCTCGGCCAGGAAGTCGTCGACGCCGGCCTCGCGGGCGATGGCCGCCGCCGTGCGCGGGTTGTCACCCGTGATCATCACCGTGCGAATGCCCATCGCCCGGAACCGCGCGAAGCGCTCATGAATGCCCATCTTCACGACGTCGCTCAATTGCACCACGCCCAGCACACGGTTGCCGCTCGACACCGCCAGGGGCGTGGCGCCCTCGTCGCCGATTCGCTCGGCCAGCCTGGTCAGCTCGTCGGGCACGTCTCCGCCGAGACCCTTGACGTACTGGGCCACGGCGTCGACGGCCCCCTTGCGGAGACTCCGGCCGTTGAAATCGCAACCGCTCATCCGCGTGTGCGCGCTGAACGGAATACTCTTCGTCCGCGTGACGTCCACGCCGGTCGCCTGTTGAGGAAACGTCTCCCTGACCAGCGTGACGATCGAGCGTCCCTCGGGGGTCTCGTCGGCCAGGCTGGCCAGATAGGCCGCTTCCGCCACGTCGGCCAGCCGCGCGCCGTTGACCGGGTGAAAGGCGGTCGCCATCCGGCTGCCGACGGTGATCGTGCCGGTCTTGTCCAACAGCAGCACGTCGACGTCGCCGGCCGCCTCGATCGCGCGGCCGCTCATCGCCAGTACGTTTTTGCGGACCAGGCGGTCCATGCCGGCGATGCCGATCGCCGAGAGCAGGCCGCCGATCGTGGTCGGAATCAAGCAGACCAAAAGCGCCACGATGATCGTGGCCGAGACATGTTCCATGCCCGAATAGAGGGCCAACGGCACGAGCGTCGCGCAGGCGAACAGAAAGACCAAAGTCAAGCCGCACAGCAGGATGTGCAGCGAGATCTCATTGGGCGTCTTTTGCCGCGACGCGCCTTCGACCAGGCCGATCATGCGGTCGAGGAACGATTCACCCGGATTGGCGGTGATGACCACCACGATCCGGTCGGAGAGCACCTTGGTGCCGCCGGTCACCGCCGAGCGGTCGCCGCCGCTCTCGCGGATCACCGGGGCCGACTCGCCGGTGATCGCCGATTCGTCGACCGAGGCGATCCCCTCGCTCACCTCGCCATCGCCGGGAATCAACTCGCCCGCCTCGACCACCACGCGATCGCCCTTGCGCAGGGCCGAGGCGGCGACTTGCTCTTCGCGGCCATGGATCAATCGACGCGCGGTCGTCTCTTGGCGCATCTTGCGCAACGTGGCCGCCTGGGCCTTGCCGCGGCCTTCGGCCACCGCCTCGGCGAAGTTGGCGAACAGGACCGTGATCCAGAGCCAAATGCAAACCGAGCCCGTGAACCAGAGCGGCGCCGCGGTGCTCGTGGGCCATACGACGTCGCGCCCCCAAAGGATCGTGGTCAGAACGCTTCCGACCTCGACGACGAACATCACCGGATTGCGCCAGAGATGCCAAGGGGTGAGCTTGAGCACGCTGGCCCAAACGGCCTGTTTGAGGATCGCCGCGTTGAAAAGCGATAGTTCTTTGAGCTTGGGACCACCCATTTGAATTTTCGATTCTGGATCAATACAAGGTGCCGGACTGCGCCAGGAAGTGTTCGACGATCGGACCCAGGCAGAGCGCGGGAAGGAACGTCAGCGCGCCGACGATCAGCACCACGCCGATCAACAGCAGCGTGAACAGCGGCCCGGTGGTCGGGAACGTGCCTGGCCCCGCCGGCACTGTTTTCTTGCCCACCATCGAACCGCCGATC
Source organism: Pirellulales bacterium (assembly GCA_035531595.1). Classification (GTDB taxonomy): domain Bacteria; phylum Planctomycetota; class Planctomycetia; order Pirellulales; family JAICIG01; genus DATKSN01. Next base: position 27,973 of record DATKSN010000110.1, read on the forward strand.
GCCAGTGCGGGAATGATCATCAAGAACCGTCCCGCCAAGACGTTGAAACCCAGCGTCGTGTTCCACCAGGGAGTGTTCGCGTTGAGCCCGGCGAACGCCGAGCCGTTGTTTCCGGCGCAGCTCGAGTAGGCGTACAGGATTTCACTCAGCCCGTGCGGTCCGGCGTTATTCAGCGACGAAAGCGCCTGGGGCGCCACCGCCGACCAGGCCGACATCACGAGAATCAAGAGCGGGAAGATCAAGGCGTAAAGCATGGCCAGCTTGATTTCGCGGGCTTCGATCTTCTTGCCCAGGTACTCGGGCGTGCGCCCGACCATCAGGCCGGCGATGAAGACCGAAAGCAGCACGAACACCAGCATGCCGTATAATCCGGCGCCGACGCCGCCGAAGATCACCTCGCCCAGTTGGATGTTCAGCAGCGGCACCAGCCCGCCCAGGGGCGTGAAACTGTCGTGCATGGAGTTCACCGCGCCACAGGAGGCGTCGGTGGTCACGGTCGCGAAGAGCGCCGAGTTGGCGACGCCGAATCGCACCTCCTTGCCTTCCATGTTGCCTTGGCCCTGATCGATTGGGCCCTGATCGACGTCGAACCGCGCCACGACGGGGTTGCCGCCGGCCTCCGCCCAGTAAGCCACGCCGACGCCGGCGAAAAAGAGCACCGCCATCGCGGCGAAAATCGCCCAACCTTGTCGCTGGTCGCCGGCCATACGCCCGTAGGTGTACGTCAGACCGGCGGGGATGGCGAAAATCAACAGCATCTCGAGCAGGTTCGTCAAGGGTGTTGGGTTCTCGTACGGATGGGCGCTATTGGCGTTGAAGAAACCGCCGCCGTTGGTGCCGAGCTCCTTGATGGCTTCCTGGGACGCCACGGGACCCATGGGAAGCGTTTGTTTCGCCCCCTCCAACGTGGTGGCTTCGATGTAGGGCGAGAAATTCTGGATCAGTCCCTGTGCGACCAGCAACAGGGCGCACAGCAGGCAGATGGGCATGAGCAGGTAGACGATCGAGCGTACGACATCGACCCAGAAATTCCCGACCGTCCTGGGCTGGTCGGGGCTCAAGCGGCGCGTTAGGCCACGGGCGATGACCAAGGCCACGCCGATACCCGCCGCCGCGGATGTGAAGTTGTGCCAGGCCAGGCCGGCCATCTGCGTCAGATAGCTCATGGTCGCCTCGCCGGCATACGATTGCCAGTTCGTATTGGTCGTGAAGCTGGCCGCCGTGTTGAACGACAAGTGCTCGCTTACCGGCGCGAGCTTTTCCGGGTTCAGCGGAAGCACATGCTGCAGCCGCTGAATGCCGTACGTCACGACGACGCCTGACAAGCTGAACCAAAGCAACGCCGAGGCATACCGTCCCCACGACTGCTCTTGGGTTGGATCGACGCCCGACAAGCGGTAGAGGGCCCGTTCGAGAGGACCGAACCACCGCTCGAGTGGTCGCCGCGGACCCTCGAACACGCCGAACATGAAAAGTCCGAGCGGTTTGGTGAGGCCCAGGATCGCCAGCGAGTAAACGAGTATTTGCAACCAGCCGTTGATCGTCATGCGCATTCCCTTCAAGCTCTAGAATCGCTCGGGACGCAGCAAAGCGAAGAGCAAGTATCCGGCCAGCAGCAGGGAGAGAACAATGCCAACGAGGTATTCGATGTTCATGGAAGTTTCCTCTTTCAAAGGCGGTCGCAGCCGCGAACGTAGACGAGCGAGACGCCGAAGAAAACGATCGTAAACAAGACGAAAGCGACGTCAATCATGGTCTGCTCGCTCGGTTGGTCGAGAATCGTCGAGAATCAAGTCGGTTGGGAAGAAGATAGGGCAATAGTCCGCCACGCGTTGTGGAATGCACATGCCATGCCAAGTCGGCACGATACTTCACGCGGTCGAGAATGACCTATTCACGCTGGCGGTGGCTGGGGCAGAGCCTAGGCTCTGCCACCCGCCACCGATTTCCCGTGGCAAAATGTCTCATGGTCGGCAAACGCCGAGCTCGCTTGCCTTGCAATTCGCACGATCCCCCGGTTTCACCGTGGCAAAGTGCAATGCCTTTCGTGCCTGACGCCGCCAATGATACTCGAAGCACGTCCAGAGCCGCATCGCGTAACCCTCCAACTCGCCCTCGCCCCGCGGCGCGGCGCGGCCGCGCACCTGGGCCCGTCGCGTACAGGCGAGCGATCGCAGCGACTCGGCCACATGCCGCCGGCACGTTTCCGCGTGGCCGGCCGGCTCGCCTTGTTGTTGGGCGATCCAGTCGGCGCACTCCACGGGCGGGCAGGCGGGGTGGGGCTGCATAATCAAGACGCACGGCCAGGGAAGTGTTGCGCGGGTTTCCGCTTTCGCCGGGCGACCTTCGTACGGTGGGCACCCCGTAGCGTGGACTTTAGTCCGCGTCCGCCCACCGACCCCACTGCGAAGATCGCCCCATGAAAAAATATCGCAAGCCGGGCGGCGGTGAAACGGTAGTGTCGGGCAATCCCGGTCTCTTCGTAAGAGGCCAGGGGCTTGCCCCCTGGAGTTTCACGTTGGTTTCTAAATCGAATGCGGCCGCACCCCCACCGTTCGTGTCGCCCCGCAGGCCGCCGAAGGCGGCCTGCGGGGCGACACGCGGAAAGACAGGTAATCAGGGGCCTGCGTGTGTAGATGCGAGCGTGAAACTCCAGGGGACAAGCCCCTGGCCTCTTGGAGAACTACGAGGGCGTAAGCCCTTAAGTTTTACCACATTTTTTCCGTTTGGCGGCGGAGTATCCGTCGAGCATTGATTGAAGTTTGGTCCAGCCGCGCCAAAGAACCAGCCAGCCTGGATGTCCGTCGCGTTTGCGATTCTGATGTCCGCCCAGGCGCGCCAAAGCAAAGAAGAATTCATGGAC